>VBFR01000204.1 GCA_005889345.1 Chloroflexota bacterium | reverse complement strand
AGTACTTCCAGCGGCCAGAATCTCGCCGCCTGATCGAGCGCCTGCTCGCTGCCGGGATCGTGATCAAGCCACCCGAACGCCACGAGGGTCCCTTGAGCGGCAAGACGTTCGTGCTGACGGGCACGCTGACGTCGTTGACTCGTGGACAGGCCGAGGAGCGGATCAAGACCCTCGGTGGTGCGATCGGCTCGGGCGTTTCCAAGAAGACGGACTACGTGGTGGTCGGGGCCGACCCCGGATCCAAGCTCGAGAAGGCGCAGCGCCTCAAGGTCCCGATCCTCGATGAGGCGGCCTTCCTCGAACTGCTCAAAGATGGCCCCATGAAAGGCAGCATATAACGCTTAGTGAACGCTATAAGAATTTGTAACGACTTGTGACAGCTCCTTAACCTTTCTTTCGGGGCGCGCCACGCATATTGCGCGTATGTCGATCCCGCCCGTCCTGGCAGTGCCCGGCGGTCGCGCCGTCGGGCGCCTGAAGCGGATCGGCGCTCGTGGGTTGCTCGCCTTACTGTCGGCCGCCGTCATCATGCTCGTCTCGGTCCTCGGCGCGCTCCTGCCGGACGCGACCCTGCCCCTTACCTGGTACGTGCCAGTGCTCGACAGCGCCATGGTGGTCACGCTCGCCGTCGTGTTATTCCTGTCGTCGACCGACGTGATCATCCGCCGCCACGGCCGGTCACTGCCGCTGGCGTTCGGCAGCGTCGTGCTCGGCGTGGTGTGGCTGCAGCACATGCTGACCTTCCCGGGTGTCGCTCCCTTTGCGCTCCCGCTGGTAACGAACCAGACGGCGCCATTTCTCTTTCACGTTGGGCACATCGGCACGGCCGCGCTCTTCGCCTGGATCCTGTTCCATCACGCCGGTCCTCTGGCCCGGCCGCGCCGGTCATTGTTCAGGACCCTTGCGCTGGCGCTGGGGGTGAGTATCGCTGCCGTCGCGCTCACGGCTGGGCTCGCTCTGATCCTGCCGCCGCTCATCGTCAATAGTCGCTTCACCGGACTCAACACCCTGCTTCAAGCCGGGCCATTTCTCGCGTTGGCATTCGTCGCTCTCGCGTACCGGCGCGCCCGCAACCCGGACCGTCGCATCGAGCGGTGCGTGATCGCCGGCTTGATCTTCGTCAGCCTCGAGACGATGGTCTTCATGTTCATGCAGGCTCGTTACGACGGATTCTGGTACGTCGGGCACGGCTTGATGCTGCTGCCGTGTGTTGCGCTCCTGGTCGGCACCGTCGGTCTTTATACGGCCGCCCGCCGCGACGCCGAGGTCCAGCTGCGGGTCATGGAACAGCTCAAGGCGTCGCAGCAACAGCTGCGGGTCATCATCGACACCTCACCAAGCGCCGTTATCAGCGCGGATGCGCACGGCCTGATCACCGGCTGGAACCGCAAGGCCGAGGAGATCTTCGGCTGGTCCCACGATGAGGCCGTGGGGCGGACGCTGACCGGCACGATCATTCCTCGTCGCTACCGCGACGCCCACCAACGAGGGCTGGCTCACTACATCGAGACGGGTGAGGGTCGGCTCATCGGCAAGACCGTCGAGCTCGCCGGCCTGCACCGTGACGGCCACGAGTTTCCGGTCGAGGTCTCCGTTTCCGCGACGTCGCGCTCGGCGTCTCGCGTCGAGTTCGTGGCATTCATCAACGACGTCAGCCAGCGGCGCATGGCCGAGCGCCTTCGAGGAGTCCAGTTCGCCGTGACCCGACCGCTGGCCAGCGCAGCGACCTGGGCCGAGGCAGCCCCCCAGGTGCTCCGGGGCATTTGCGAAAGCCTCGGCTGGGCCGCCGGCGAGTTCTGGCGGGTGGACAAGGACGCGAACGCGCTTCGTTGGGAGTGTGGCTGGCACCGGCCCTCCAAAGATTTCGGCGCATTCCTGGAAGCAAGCCAGGAGTTGACCTACGCCCGCGGCGAGGGACTGCTGGGGCGGGTCTGGCGCACGGGCCGCGCTGCGTCAATCGACGATGTCGCGGCCGAGGATTCACCGCGCGCCTGGGCCGCGAGCCGCGCCGGTCTGCACGCCAAGTTCGCCTTCGCCGTCACCAACGGACGGAAGGTGACCGGCGTCATCGCGCTCTTCAGCCATGACGGCCGCTCGCTCGACCGGGCCATGCTGCGGGTGATGGCGGACATCGGCAGCCAGATCGGCCAGTTCATCGAGCGGCGTCGCGCCGAGGAAGAACTGCGCCACAGCGGCGAGCGCATCCGCGCCATCCTGGACAACGTCGCCGACGGCATCATCACGATCGACGAGCGTCTCGTGGTCCGTTCCTACAACCCGGCCGCCGAGCGGCTCTTCGGCCATGGCGCAGACGAAGTGATCGGCAAAGACTTCGCGCGCTTGATCGCCGAACCATACCGCCCGGAGGTCAAGCCAAGGCTACGGGCCTACCTTCGGGCTCAGCAGGGCCTCTTTAAGATGGGAAGCCACGAGACGGTCGGCCTGCGAAAAGACGGCACGACCTTCCCCATGGAGTTCAATGTCGGCTGGCTCGGGCCGCAGCGATTGGTGGTAGGCAGCTTGCGCGATGTCTCCGAACGCAAAGCGGAAACCGAGGCACTCCAGTTCCAGGCGCTCCACGATGCCCTGACGGGCCTGCCCAACCGGACCTTCCTCCGCGAGCGCCTGGAAGAAACGATCCGCGCCGGCGAGCGCGAGATGAAACCGTGCGCGCTGCTGCTGATGGACCTCGACGGCTTCAAGAGCGTGAACGACAGCCTCGGCCACGAGGCCGGTGACCGTCTGCTGCAAGAGGTTACCCAGCGGATGCGGGGCGTGCTGCGCAAGGCGGACACCATCGCCCGCTACGGTGGGGACGAGTTTGCTGTGGTGCCCTGGGGCGCGACCGACGTCCCGCGGGCGGTGCTGATCGCGGAAAAGATCGTGCAGGCTGTCGGCAAGCCCTTCACGATCGATGACCAGCCGATCACTGTCAACATGAGCATCGGGATCGCCGTGTTCCCGCAGCACGCTGACGATGCCGATGCGCTGACGCGTCGCGCCGACGTCGCCATGTACGCGGCCAAGCGTGCCCGGAGCGGCTTCAGCGTCTACTCGGTCGATCAGGAGGGTGGTGACAACGGCGGGCGCCTCCCGCTGATCGGCAAATTGCGCTATGCCATCGACCAGTTCGAGCTGGTGCTCCACTACCAGCCGATCATCTCCGTCGCGGACGGGCGCCCCACCAAGGTCGAGGCGCTCGTGCGCTGGGGCCATCCCAGCCACGGCCTGCTGCCACCTGATGACTTCATTCCCTCGGCGGAGCAGACCAACCTCATCAAGCCGCTCACGGCCTGGGTGCTCAACGAGGCGCTCGGCCAGGTGCACGCCTGGTCGAAGGCGGGCATCGACGTTGGGGTGTCGGTGAACCTGTCGGCGCGCAACCTGCTCGATGACGAGCTCCCCGAGGCGGTGGCCCAGTTGCTCAGCACCTGGCAGGTCGAACCCCAGAAGCTCAGCCTCGAAATCACCGAGAGCTCGATCATCGCCGCCGAGGCGGAGGATACCCTGCAGCGCCTGCATGCAACCGGCGTCCAGATCTCGGTCGATGACTTCGGGACCGGGTACTCGTCGCTGACGTATCTCAAGCGCCTTCCGGTCCAGGAGATCAAGATCGACAAGTCATTCGTCATCGATATGGCGACGAACCGCGACGGCGCGGCGATCGTCCGCTCGACCATCGATCTTGGGCACAACCTCGGCCTGAAGGTCGTGGCAGAAGGCGTCGAGGATGAGAAGACCGAGGTCCTGTTGCGGGAATACGGCTGTGACTTCATCCAGGGCTTCCACATCAGCCGGCCCGCGGCGGCCGGGCTGCTGGGACCCTGGC
>VBFR01000203.1 GCA_005889345.1 Chloroflexota bacterium | reverse complement strand
TCGCCAGGTAGGCGCTGAAGGCCGGCCAGGTGTCGGCATCTTTTTTCGAGAACTTGCTGATCTCGGCGTGCGCCTGCGCCGGGTCCTTGGTTAGCAGCAAGTGGGAGCCGTCGGGAAAAGGGACGTAGTAGTCCGCCGAGAGCGGGTAGAGGGTCAGGCCGTGCCGCCGCAGCTCGAGCTCGTTGATGACTTCGGGCGGCATCAGGGAGAGCACGTAGGACAGGGTCGAGACCGTGTAGCCGGGCCAGGGATGCTCGCTGACGGCGGCGCCGCCGAGGATGTCGCGACGCTCCAGGACGAGGGTTTTCAGGCCCGCCCGGCCCAGGTAGGCAGCGGTCGCCAGGCCGTTGTGGCCACCGCCCACGATGATCGCGTCGTATTCAGCCGGCACCCGGCCGAGTATATCGACGAGCCGCTCGGCCAACCGTCCCTTGACAACCGTTCACCTTGGGTTCACATTTGCGCACAGGCTCTGCCCAAGGGCCAAACACGCTAAGGAGGGTAAGCATTGGCTGTCATTCCGGCCTCTTCTGAAGTCGTCGCGGAAAAACGCAAGCTACGTAAGTCGCTGTTTCGTTGGGACCTCGTCTTCTTCACCGTCGCGGCGATCGTCGCCCTCGACACGCTGGGCGCCGTCTCGTCCCAGGGTTCGCAAGCCGTGTTCTGGCTGGTTTTCTCGGGTATTACGTTCCTCATTCCCTACGGACTCCTGACCGCAGAGCTGGGCACGACCTTCCCCGTGGAGGGATCGGTCTATGAGTGGGTGCGGCTCGCGTTCGGGCACCTGGCTGGGGCCGTTACCGCGGTCATGTACTGGATCAGCAACCCGGTCTGGCTCGGTGGGACGCTTTCCGTGGTCGCCATTGCGGCGATGGACACCTTCTGGGCCAAGCCGTTTGGGGGCATCGCGGCCACCGGATGGCTCGAGTTCGTCGCGGGAGCCCTCTTCATCTGGATCGCGGTTACCTGGAACATCCTCTCACTGCGGTACATGAAGTGGGTGCCGAACCTCGGCGCGATCGTGCGCCTCCTTCTGCTCGCAGTGTTCGGCGTACTCGTCATCGCCTCGGGGGCAAGCAAGGGCTTTGCCGGTACCCTGAGCGGATGGCAGCCGACTTCCAGCGTCTTCATCGCGGTTATCGGTGTCCTCGTCTTTAGCTGGATCGGGTTCGAGCTCTCCACCAACGCCAGCGAGGAAATGGAGGACCCACAGAAGGACATCCCGCGGATGGTGACGTTCTCTGGAATCCTGAGCGTGCTCGGCTATGCCGTCCCGATCATCGGCATTCTGCTCGTTGTGAAACCCGCGGACCTGTCCAACGTCGGCAGTTTTGTCGCCGGTTACCAGCTCGTCGTTTCAAACGTCCTGGGCGGGACGGGTGCGAACATCCTCAACGGTCTCGTCGGCCTTGCGATCGTCTTCTCCCTTCTCACAAGCGGAACCGTCTGGCTGATGGGGGCGGACCGCATGATGGCGATCGGAGCGCTTGCCGGATCGGGGCCGCGGCGGTTGGGCCGTTTTTCCGCGCGGTTCGGCACGCCCGTTCCTGTCAACGTCCTTTCCGGCGTCCTGGCGACGATCTTTTTGCTGGCGAACGTGATCGTCAATCATGTCTTCGCGGGTGGTAACCTCGCGGCGCTGTTCGGCGTCGTCCTTACGCTCGCGATCTCGACCACGACCTTCTCGTACCTGTTTGCCTTCCCGGCGCTCGTCGTCCTCCGTTATAAGTATCCGAACGCGAAGCGGCCCTACAAGGTGCCCGGAGGCATGGTCGGCGCCTGGATCGTGATGCTGCTGACCTTCCTTTACGTTCTGGCGGCGACCGTCTTCTCGCTATGGCCCGGTCTCTTCACGTCGACCGTCACGGGACCGTCTAGCGGCCTCGATCGGGGGCCGTTCGAAATCAGCGTGTTCGTGACCATGGCGATCATCATTGCGATCGGCGTCTGGTTCTACGTTATCGGGCGCGGGCATGCCAACAACGAAGGCTGGCCTGCGGAAGGGACCGGCGCTGCGCAGCCTGAAGTCGCCGGCGTTCGCCGCGCGTAGACTTCGTCGTGTGTCGGTAACGCAAGATCGATCGGTGAGCGCGGGCGAGGATCTCGCCCGCGCTTTCACGTTGCCCGCCAGCGCCTATATCGATGAGTCCGTCTACGCGCGCGAACGTGACCGGATTTTCGCGCGCACCTGGCAGCTGGTTGGCCGTGCCGACGAGCTGTCCCGCGTCGGTGACCTGAAGCCCGCCACCATCCTTGACGAACCGATCCTGATCACCCGCGGCCTCGACGGCCGGCTGCGTGGCTTCTACAACGTCTGCCGGCACCGCGCGGCCCAGGTGGTCGTCGCCAAAGGAAACCGCCGCAGCCTCCAGTGTCCCTACCACGGCTGGACCTACGGCCTCGACGGGCGATTGCAGGTCGCCCGGGAGATGGAGGGCACCGAGAACTTCGACAAGACCGACTTCGGGCTGGTGCCCGTCCGGGTCGAGCAGTGGGGACCGTTTATCTTTGCGAATCTCGACAACGAGGCACCCTCCCTCGGCGAGGTGCTGGGCGCCATCCCGAAGGAAGTCTCGGCGGCGGGCTACGACGTCGACAAGATGCAGCTCGTCGAGCGGCGCGACTACGTCATCGCGTGCAACTGGAAGGTCTACGTCGACAACTACCTCGAGGGGTATCACCTGCCGATCGCGCACCCCGGATTGTTCAAAGAGCTCGACTACGACGCCTACCGCGTCGAGACCTTCCGCTACTACTCGAAACAGCACGCCCCCATCCGCGAGCTCAAGCCCGGCGAGGAGCCCGGTCGCGACCGGCGCTACATCCGGCAGCCCGGGAGCGAGGAGAACGCGCTCTACTACTGGGTCTTTCCCAACACGATGTTCAACATCTACCAGGACAACATGAGCTCGAACCTGATCCTCCCGCTCGGCGTCGACAAGACGCTGACGGTTTTCGAGTGGTTCTTCGCGCAGCCGGGCACTGGGCCGGGTTGGGAGTCGATGCAGCAGACGATCGCCTTCTCCGACGAGATCCAGCAAGAAGACATCGCACTCTGCGAGCACGTTCAGCGCGGGCTGAAGTCGCGCTCCTACGACCGCGGACGCTTCAACGCCAAGCGCGAGAACGGCGTCTTCCACTTTCAGCGGCTGGTTACCGAGTTTTTGTCTTAGGCCCCTCTTAGAACGTGCCGCGTGGGGTTGGAGCTGTCCGAGCGGCTGATTGACGAACCGTGTACCGCCTGCTACGTTTGGCCCAAACCTAAGGGAGAGGAGGAAACCCGATGCCCGACGACGTCCTGACGCGTCCGCAGTCGACCGTTCCGGGAGGGGCTATGAGCCAGGAGGCGGCCGACGCCCACGATCTAGGCCGCTTTGGCTACAAGCAGGAACTGAGGCGAGTCCTCGGCGTGTATTCGAGCTTTGCCGTCGCCTTTTCGTACATCTCACCAAGTACCGGTATCTTCACGCTTTTTGCCCCGATCGGCCTGGCGATCGCGGGGCCGTTCTTTTTCTGGAGCTGGCCGCTCGTCGCGTTGGGCCAGTTCATCATCGCGCTCAACTTTGCCGAGGTGAGCTCGCACTTCCCGGTGGCCGGCTCGGTTTACCAATGGACGAAGTACCTGTCCAACCGGGCGTACTCGTGGATGACGGGCTGGGTCTACCTGTTCGCCGGCATCCTCACCGTCACCGGTGTGGTCGCCACGGTCCCGGGCCTCGTGCTGATTCCATTGCTCAACAACCTTGGCATCGGCATCGAAAATAACGCCCGCGACCAGGTCATCATCGCGCTGCTCGTACTGGCGAGCACGACGTTACTGAACATCTTCGGGGTGCGGCTTGTCGCACTCATCAACAACACCGGCGTGGTGTTCGAGATTCTCGGCATGGTCGTCTTCGCGCTGATCCTGCTGATCTTCTACCATCACCAGCCGGCCACGGTCCTGTTCGATGCCAAGTACCTGGGCAACAATAACCAGGTCGGCGTATTCCTGGCCGCGATGTTCATGTCGCTCTTTGTCATCTATG
>VBFR01000048.1 GCA_005889345.1 Chloroflexota bacterium | reverse complement strand
AACGCCATCGTTCGAGAATGGGAGGCCGCCGGCAAGCCTCCGATTGGCCAGCGACCGGGCGAGGGCACGACCGTGGGAAGCCGAACGCGCGCCGGTCAGACCATGGAGATCCCGAGATACGCGAGCCTGACACCTACCCCTGAATACACGAGCGACCTCGAGTACCTGCCCTTCTGGGCGGGACAAACCTGCAGCCTGATACACGACATCAAGCCGGCGGGGCAGATCGTTCGCGATATCATCCGCGAGGCCGAAGACGTCATCGACCGCCTGGCGCGGCTTCACACGGCACCGCAGCCCGTCTAGCTGGAGGACGATTGAACGCGGGGCCGGCGTGGGTGGGCAGTGTCGTCATAACTCTGCTGCTGGCCGCGTGTGGGCAGGCCACGCCCGGGACCGGCCAGGCTTCGGCCACCCCAGCGCTGACGCCGGCCACGGCGAAGCAGCTCACCGATCTGGGCGCGCAGATCTTCCCCTACATCCCCCAGTTCCAGTTCTATGCGACGTGTATCGACTTCAAGGAGAACGGCGCGGCCCCGCCGGGGGGACATGATTATTCCGCCTGCCCCATCACGGACGCCCTGCGTGCCCGCCTGGAGGCGACCCAGGCAAATTTCTGTCCCTGCGAACAGAACCCCTCCACCACGCGCGAGATCAAAGTCACGCCACGACCCGGGGGTGGCCTGATCATCGTTCAGCTGTACGGCAGCCAGATCAAGGTGGAGCTGGTGGCCGTCAACAAGGGCGGCAAGCTTCTCGTCAACGACCTTCCGGCCAAGGGGGATGTGGAGAACGGCTCGAGCACCCCGATCGATTTCGATCCCAGGCCAACGCCAACCCCGACCGCCCCTCCCCTGCCGAGCGCCCCGCCAGGGACGGGATCGCGTGTCCTCAACGTCCCCTGGTACCACCAGGCTTACGTGCTCAGCTGCGAGTCGGCCTCATTGCGAATGGCTCTCGCCTACCAGGGCATCGCGACAACGGATAAGGCGGTGCTCGATATCATCGGCAGCGACTTGCGCGGGCCGGTCTTCGACAACTCCGGAATGCACTGGGGCGATCCCTTCGCCACCTTCGTCGGCAATGTCAACGGCAGCGAGGTCGCCCTGACCGGCTATGGCACCTACTATCCGACGATTGCGCACGCCGCCACGACGCTGGGCGGACACGTCCTGCGGTCGGGCCAGAACATCCTGCCGGCGGACGTCTACAATGCCGTCCTCAGCGGACACCCGGTCGTGGCCTGGGTGACCTATCACTGGGTCCGATTGACGCGCAAGGATTATGTCGCGTTCGACGGCAAGACCGTGACCTATGCCGGCCCTGGTGAGCACGCGGTGACGGTCGTCGGGGTGCAACCGAACAGAGTGCTGATCAACAATCCCTCGACCGGCGTGGAGTGGATCGACAAAGGGACGTTCGAGGCCATCTACGCGATTTATGACCACATGGCCGTGATCCTCGCCTAACATCTGTCTTAGTGCCGGTCACTCACGGCGTGCCGACGGTCACCATCAACCACGACCACCAGTTCATGGTCTCGGACCCCGACGCCACGCTGGTGCCGACCGGCGCCGTCGGCTTCTTCGCCCGGGACACGCGCTTCGTCTCGGGCTACTCCGTGACCATCAACGGGCGGGTTCCGCTCCTGCTCGACGCCAGCACCATCGACCACTTTTCGGCGCGCCACGAGTTCACCACCCCGGAGATGCCGCTGGCGGGCACCAAGAATGGCGCCGAGCACGACATCGTCCTCGAGGAGCGGGCGATCGGCTTCCGCCTCGACCGCACCATCTTCGAGGGGATCCATGAGGACTATGACCTGGTGAGCTTCGCGCCGCACCCGGTCCGCCTGATCCTCGAGGTCGCCATCGAATCGGACTTCGCCGATATCTTCGACGTGCGGCGCAAGCGGCTGCTGCGTCGGGGCAACCTGCAGAGCTCCTGGCACGAGAAGGCGGGCGAATTGCGGACGACCTACACGAACGGCTCGTTCAAGCGCGAGCTGCACATCTGCGTCGAGCGGGAAGACTCGCATCCGGAGTTCGCCAACGGCCGGATGCAATTTGTCATCAACCTCGCGCCCAAGCAAACCTGGCACACCTGCGTCGAGTGGCTACCGGTAATCGACGGCAAACGCGCCCGGGTGCTGCCCTGCAGCGCCATCCAGAAGCGCGATCCGGAGATGGCCACGGGCGTCCTCCCGGCGGTCGAGCTCGCCGCCACCGGCCACGCCACGCTGGCCCGCATCTGGCGACAGGCGGTCGCCGATATGGAGGCGCTCCGGATGGCGGACTTTGCGGTGCAGCGCAGCGTCTATATCCCGGCGGCGGGTATTCCCTGGTATGTCACGCTCTTCGGTCGTGACTCCCTCGTGGTGGCGATGGAAAGCATCAGTGGCTTTCCCGAATTCGCCTTCGGCGCCCTCGATCGCCTCTCGCGCGTGCAGGCGACGGATGACAATCCCGAGCAAGACAAAGAACCGGGCAAGATCCCGCACGAACTGCGTTACGGGGAGCTAGCCAGCCTCGGACTCCTGCCATTCACGCCCTACTACGGCACGGCCGATGCCACGCTGCTGTTCTTGATCGTTTTTTCGTACGCCTATCAGTGGTCGGGCGACAAGGAGATCCTCGACCGCTACCGGCCAAACGCCGAGGCCGCCCTCAAGTGGATGCT
Organism: Chloroflexota bacterium; assembly: GCA_005889345.1. Taxonomy (GTDB): domain Bacteria; phylum Chloroflexota; class Dormibacteria; order CF-121; family CF-121; genus CF-13. Next base: position 10,950 of record VBFR01000048.1, on the reverse strand, counting down.
CGAGTACGGCGACCGCGACGGCGACGGGTTCCAGGAGTACAAGACCCGCTCGCCCGTCGGCTTCTATAACCAGGGCTGGAAGGATTCGCACGACGGAATCCGGCACGAGGACGGCACCATCGCGCCGCTCCCCATTGCGCTCTGTGAGCTCCAGGGCTACGCCTTCGACGCGCTGTTACGCATGTCGGAGGCCTACCAGATCTGGGGCGATGCGACGCGGTCGGCCGAATTACGCCAGCGAGCCGCTCGCCTCTATGAGGAATTCAACGACCGGTTCTGGTGGGAGGAGGAGGGCACCTACTATCTCGGGCTCGACGGGGAGAAGCGGCCCATCCGATCGGTGGCGTCGAATGCCGGCCACTGCCTCGCGAGCGGCATCGTCCCATCTGATCGCGCCAACCGCGTGGTCGACCGGCTGATGCAGCCCGACATGTGGAGCGGTTGGGGCATCCGCACGCTCTCGATGAAGCATCCCTCCTACAATCCCTACTCCTATCACCTCGGATCGGTCTGGCCGCACGACAACGCCACCATCGCCGGCGGCTTTCGCCGGGCGGGCCGGCACACCGAGGCGCAGCAGATCGCCGAGGGCATCTTCGCCGCCGCCGAGCGCTTCGACCATTACAGCCTGCCGGAGCTCTGGGCGGGTGTCGCGCGCGAGCCGGGCGCCTATCCGGTCCCCTACCTCGGGACCAACGTGCCGCAGGCTTGGGCAGCGGCCTCGATCTTTCGCCTGGTCGCGATTCTCTGCGGGATTCACACCGCCGGCACCGCGAAGGTCATCTACATCAACCCGGACTTGCCCGACTGGCTGCCGGACCTCACGCTGAAGAATCTGCGCGCTGGCAAGGGCGCCGTCGAACTTCGTCTCAGGCGCGATGAGGTCGATGTCGTCAGCAATACGACGGGATTCGAGATCGTCCACGGCCGCATGCCCCGACCGCCGCTCAACGAGACGCCGCTGGCCCGGACTTAGCCGCTCACTTTCGCTCGCGGCCTGAAGCATCAGTTTTCGGGCGGGCTGCGGCAAGTTCGTGTCGGACCGGTCGTTGCAGCCTCGGAATGCCTGCTGGGCAACTTCCGGCAAACGTCCCACCCGGAATATCGTTCGGCCGGAAGGCCGCCGGCGGTTGTCTCACGCTGAGCGGGGCAGGTTGCGCCTTCGTCCCGACGATACTGCTCGCTTCCGTCATCGCCGGCAGCCGCTGCCCAATCGTCTGGGGCGTCGGAGGCCTTGCCGGCGTGATCTTGCTGCTGTGCGTCTTTCCCGTTGGGGCGCTGATCGTTTACATCGGCGATCGCGTGCTCAACCCGTCCGGAAAAGGGACCCGCGCGGATATGGCCAGTTCGTTTGGCCCGTTTGTCGGCTCCAAGGTGGCGGCAACGCTCGCCTACGGCGACCCGGTATACGGTGGCGACGTCCCCACCAACGATCCGGGAACTTTTCGTGGCGCGGACGTCGAAACAATTCGGAACCCACGTGTGCGTACTGCCATGGTCATCGCCTTCGTACTCGCGATCGCGCTACCCCTGACGGGCGCACTAACCCGCTCGAACGTCGATGCGCATGGCTTGCCGATCTCACCCAGCCAGTCGCAGCTCATCGCCCGCCCCGAGGTGCAGCTGGTTCCTCCCGGCGCGACGTCCTACTACCAGAACGCGAATCCGGCGAGTTGCGCGGCCAACGGCGACGTCTATACGCATTTCGCCACGGCCACCACCCCGGGTGCGGTGTATGCCTGGTACGACAAATCGCTTCGCGCCATGGGTTGGACGCCCGCCTCAACGAATCCGGGGGCACGCGGTTATGCAAGCGCCGCCGATCTGGAGTTGAGTTACAAGCGCAACAGCCGGGAGACGCTACTCCTCAACGTCGGTGCGCACGCGTCGGGCTTTGTCAGCGCCGGCGCCGTCTCTGACGTGCCACCACCAGCGACGCACACCGTCTTTCAGGTCTGGTACCGGATCGGGCCGGCGAGCTAGGCTAACTCACCGCCGGCAACTCGAGCACGTCCGGGTCTAGCCAGCGCTGCCTCGCCTGATCACTGCCCATCAGCTCGCGCGACCAGTGACGGTACGGCAGGTTCTTGTCGAGCAGGTGCGGCTCGGCGGCCAGCAGCTCGTTGAAATGCAGCGTCGGGTGACGGGTGATGCCCATTCCGACCACGCGCAACCAGAAGCGCGTCATCGTCTCGTGGTAGCGGTCGCCGTGCCCGTGGCGGGCCGCGAATTGCCGGATCGCCGTTGTGACGGCTTCCGCTGCACGGGGCAGGCCAAGCCGGCGGATCTGAATCCACGCCAGCCGGAGGTGGTCGCGATGGTGGAAGTCCTGGTTCGCGATCTGCCCCGCCGTAAATGCGGCCAGAAACTGCTCGTCGGCGGCAGTCACGCCCGGTAGCGGGTTCGAGTCCATCCGACCAATTATCGCTGTGCTAGCTTGGCACCATCAAAGCGAGCTCACCGTGGACGGCCTTGCTCCTGCTGGTCGCTGCCAAGGTGGGCGTGACCATGGCGGTCGCCAACCGCTACGGCTGGCACCGGGATGAGCTCTACTACCTGGCCTCCAGCCGGCATCTCGCCCTGGGCTACGTCGACTACCCGCCGCTCACGCCACTGCTGGCCAGGGTCGACCAGGCGATCTTCCCCGGTTCGCTGCCGGCGCTCCGCTTGCTGACGGTCCTGGCCGGTGCCGGGATCATCGTTGTCGCGGCATTGATTGCCCGCGAGGTGGGCGGCAACCAGCTGGCACAGATCCTCGCGGGCCTGGCGGTCCTCATCTCGCCTATGTTCGTCGGGGCCAACATCCTCTTTCAAACCGTGAGCTTCGACGAGCTCGTCTGGGCGGTCGCGTGCCTCCTGTTCGTCCGGTTGCTGCGCGGGGCCGACCCGAGGGAATGGCTGTTGCTGGGCCTGGTGTTCGGCATCGGCCTGGAAACGAAGTACACCGTGATCGGGCTTGGCATCGCGATGCTGGTCGGGCTGCTCGCCACCAAATCACGATGGCATCTGGCCAGTCCGTGGCCATGGCTCGGCTTCGGCATCGCGATTGTTCTCCTGCTGCCGAACCTCGTTTGGCAGGGCGGGCACAACTGGGACAGCGTCGCCTACACGATCCAGCACCGCGGCGCGACCGACGGCCCGATCGCCTACGTCCTCCAGCAGCTGCTGCTCGCCGGCCCGCAGCTGCTTCCCATCGTCGTCATGGGCGTGTGGTGGCTCTGGCGCGACGAACGATTGCGGGCGGCCGCCGTCACGATCGTGGCGGTCGAGCTCTTCTTCTTCCTCGTCGGTGGCAAGGCCTACTATCCCGCGCCGATCTATCCCCTCGCGTATGCCGCGGGGTCAATCTGGTTCGTCGAGGCGTTGCGCCAGCAGTGGATCCGGCGCATCGCTGTAGCCGGCGCCGTCGCGCTCACGCTGGTTCTCCTCCCCATCGGGTTGCCCGTGCTGCCGGCGAAGGCCATGGCCGACTCGGGAGTCTGGAAAGCGCGAAAGGACTTCGCCGACATGGTCGGCTGGCCTGACCTCGTCGATCAGGTGACCACCGTCTACCAGCGGCTGCCGTTGTCCGACCGCGGATCGGTGATGATCCTGGCGAGCAACTATGGCGAGGCCGGCGCGCTCGATTTCTACGGTCGCGGTCTGCCGACGGTGGTCTCGGCACACCTTACTTACTATTACTGGGCGCCGGCGCACATGTCGCCGTCGACCGTCATCGTGGTCGGTTACCAGCGGGGCTACCTGGCGACGATGTTTGGTGACATCCAGCAGGCGGGCACCATCACGAACTCCCTCGGTTTGCGCAACGAGGAATACGGCCAGGCGATCTGGATCTGCCGCAGCCCGCTGGTTCCCCTCGACAAGGCCTGGCCGCGCCTCAAAGCCCTCGACTGAGATCAACCCACCGAGTGGATCAGGTCGCCTCCGAAGACCAGCGGCCCCTCGGGCTGGAACGCGTCGGCCATGCGATCGAACTCCTGGAACTCGGGGTCGGAGTCATGTTCGTGGTGCTCCGCCATGCTCGGAACTTCGACGACGATGACGTATTTGACAACCGACTTGCGTTCGTCGGAGCCGAACTGGGATCGGAAGAACCGGGCGCTGAGGAACTTGCCCCGTCGGTGGTAGTCGCGCCACCGCGGTAGCTGACGCTCGACAAACAGCTTTTCATACTCGGCCGCCTGTTTCGCTCGCACGTGAATCACGATGACATTGACCTGGCTCATGCCTAGAGCCTAGGCGAAACTTCGATAGAGTTGCGAGATCGCCAGCGAGCCCACGATCGGCTACCAGGGGGAACCGGGCGCCTATTCCGAAGAGGCGCTGCACGCCACCTTCCCCTCCGCGACGCCACAGGCCTATCGGACGCTCCGACACGCCTTTCACCGCGTCGCGGATCAATCGGTGGACTTCGCGTTGGTCCCCGTGGAGAACTCGCAGGGGGGCAGCGTGCTCGAGACCTATGACCTACTCCTCGAGTACCGCGCCCTGGTGGTGGCAGAGGTGGCGTTGCAGGTCGATCACTGCTTGCTGGCGCTGCCGGGTGCCAAACGCGATGACATCAAACGAGTGCTCTCACATCCGCAGGCGCTGGCGCAGTGCGAGGCCTTCATCGTGCGCGAGCACCTCGAACCAATTCCGGCGTATGACACGGCGGGAGGCGCGAAACAGATTCAACAGGAGGGTCGCTTAGACCAGGCGGCGATCGCCGGTCGACGGGCCGCCGAGCTCTACGGATTGGACATCCTGGCGGAACGGATTCAGACCGTGCAGGAGAACATCACGCGCTTCTTTTTGATCACGCGGCGAGGACCGCGCCGGCCGAAGGCGCCGCGCATCAAGCGGCCTCGCTACGGTAAGAAGACCTCCGTGGTCTGCGCGGTCGCCAACGAGCCCGGTGCGCTCTTCCGCTTGCTCGCCTGCTTTGCCGAAGCGGGCGTCAATCTCACCAAGCTCGAGTCACGACCGCGCCGCGACCCGCCCTGGGAATACCTCTTCTATCTCGACCTGGACGGCGGCCGATCTGAGAAGCCGGTCGCGGCTTCGCTGCGCGCGGCGCGACACGCCACCACCTTTCTCCAGGTGCTTGGCACCTACGCGCGCGCGCTCCCACTGTCGGCTCCGCCAAAACGGCGGAGCCGCAAACGGCGCTCCCCGGCCGAACCATAGGCCGTCACCGGCGTTCCGAGGACCAGTAGCGCTGATCCGGCGTCAACGGCTCGAGCCATTCGGTCACGAAGTTCGCGTTGTGATGAATCGCCGTCAGCTGGAGACGATCGCTGCCCGAGTTGATGAACCGGTGGGCGGTCCCTGCGGGAGCGATCACGATGTCGCCTGCCCGGGCTTGCACCTCTGATTCGTCGACGAAGAAGCGGCCGGTCCCTGCGTGAACCACGAAGATTTCCTCGTACGGATGGCGATGCAGGTTCGGGCCGTGGCCCGTTTCGACGTTGACCAGGATCAACGTCAGACCTGCGCCGTACGCCTTGCCCTCGAACTCGCGAGAGCTACTGCCGCCGGGTAGCTGGTCCGCGTGAATGGGTTGCTCCATGCGATCGTGTGATGTTAGCCGGTGTTCTGCAAGCCGGCCGCGATGCCGTTGATCGTGCGCAGCACCGCCTGCAGATGGGCGCCACGGCGCGGATCGCCGGCGGGTAGGCGGCGGAGCTCGCGCAGCAGCCGAACCTGGAAATAGCTCATCGGGTCGATGTACGGATCCCGTAGTCGCAGGCTGGCTAGCAGTTGGGGTTGGCGCTCGAGGACGGACGCCTGACCGGTGATCTGCAGCACGGCGTCGTGCGTCCGCCGAAACTCCGCATCGATGATGGAAAAAAGGCGCTCACGCTCGCCCGCATCGGCGACCAGGTTCGCGTACTGCCGCGCGATTCGCATGTCCGCTTTGGCGAGCACCATCTGGAGGTTGTCCACGAGTGAACGGAAGAACATCCAGTGCTGATACATGTCGTGCAGGCATTCGAGGCCACCCGGTTCCTGTGCGAACGCAGCGAGCGCCGAGCCCGCGCCGTACCAGGCCGGTAGCAGATGCCGGTTCTGCATCCAGGCGAACACCCAGGGAATTGCGCGCAGGTCTTCGACGGCGAGTGTGCCACCGCGACTGACCGGTCGCGAGCCGGTGTTGAGCTGCGCGATCTCCTCGATCGGCGTCGCCTGCTCAAAGTAGGACTGGAAGCCCCGGTCCTCGTAGACGAGTGCCCGATACCGCTGGCGGCTTTGCTCCGCCATCGCGTCCATCGCCTCTCGCCACGCCGGGTGGGGTTCGCGGACCTCGGCTGGCATCACGACGTGCTCGAGCGTCGCGCCCAGCACCAGCTCCAGGTTGTGCCGCGCGGTTTCCGGGCGAGCGTACTTTCGATGGATGACCTCGCCCTGTTCGGTGATCTTGATCATGGGGTCTGGGGCTGAGGCGGGCTGGGCGAGGATCGCCTCGTGCGTGGGGCCACCGCCGCGGCCAACCGTCCCGCCGCGGCCGTGGAAAATCCGCAGCCGCCGTCCGTGTCGCGCGACGACCGTGGCGATGGCTCCGTGGGCGCGGTCCAGTGCCCACGCCGCGCACAGGTATCCGACCTCTTTGTTGCTGTCCGAGTAGCCGAGCATCACTTCCTGGATGCCACCCCGCCCGTCGAGCTGACGGGCATAGACGGGATCGGTCAGCAGACTCTCGATGATCGCGGGGCCGCGTTCCAGCGCCTCGGAGGTCTCGAAGAGCGGGACGATGTCGACGTCACTCCGCGGCGGATCCGCCGCCAGGTCGTGAAGTCCCGCGAGGCCGGCGAGGAACAGGGTCTGGAGGACGTCGTCGCCGCTCTCGGTCATGCTCAGGATGAACGTCTGGGCAGAGCCGGGTGCCGCCTTTTGCGCCGCCGCCATCACCGAGAGCGTGGCGAGCAGGTTGCCCGTGGTGGCTGACCAGCGGCCCGCATCGAGCGAGATGGGCGGCGGATTGAGCGTCGCGCTTCGACGCCGATCCGGTGTGGCACCGAGGCGATTGACGACCTCGATTCCGGCGGCGCGAACCACGGCGCGATGCTGGCGGACATCGAGCCGCGCGCCGATGAATCCGAAGGCCTGCACCTGGCGGCGCAGGCGAAGAAGGTCGCCATCGGCAACGGCCGCGCCCCTGTGGTGGCGAAGGCTGACGTCCAACAGGTCGAGGTCCGCGGCAAGGCCGTCAGCGGACACGTAGGCAGCCGGCTCTCCGTCGAGCGTCGCGCCCAGCCGTCGCCAGATGAAGGAGAGCTTGCGCCGGTAGGGTTCGTCGGCCGTGCCGGCCGAAAGGGTCGCGGCATAATCCGCCAGCTCGTCCTCATCGCGCGTGATCGAGGCCGCCAGCTCGTCGCTCACTCGCGTCAGGCGTGTGGATTGACTCAGGTCCCGCGCCAGCTCGCGGACCCGCTCGCGGTAGCGCGTCAAGAGCGTTCGGCGTTGCAGGCGCAACGTCTCGGTCAGCATCGCGGCGTTGGCGTTGGGGTTGCCGTCCTGGTCGCTTCCGACCCACGACCCGAGCCGAATCGGCGGATGCGCCGGCACTCGCATGCCGGGGTAATGCCGTACCAGCGCGTCGCCAAGTTCCTGCTGCACGTCGGGAATGGCGTCGAAGAAGGTGCGCTCGAGGTAGAAGAGCGCATTGCCGACTTCGTCGAGCACGCGTGGGCGGACCGATCGCACCTCGTCCGTGTGCCAGAGGACCTCGACCTGGGTCGCGATCCGCTGGCGGACGCGATCGCGTTCTCGCGTGGAAAGCGGCGCGCGCAGCCGCGCCAGCTCCTCACCGATACGGTCCTGGTGGTCGAGGATGCTGCGCCGGACCGCTTCCGTGGGATGCGCGGTGAGCACCGGCCGAACTTCGAGTTGCCCCAGCGTGGTCGTCAGGCGGTCGGCGGGGATGCGTTGCGCCTTAAAACGCGCGATCGATCGGTCGAGCTCCCCAGGATCCTCGGTCGTCTCCGCCACCGATCGAGCCTGCCGCTCGAGCTCGGCGAGGTTGACGAGCTGAAAGTAGGTAGCGAAAGCGCGCACCAGTCGGGCCGCATCCTCCAGCGGAATGCGCCCGAGTTCGGCGACGAGTGCGGCCTCCTCGGCGGGGTCGTAGCGCTGGCGGAGCTCCTTGGTGCGCTGCCGGATCGACTCCTCCAGCTCGTAGAGCGCCACGCCCTCGTGCTCGCGCAGGGTCTCGCCCAGCAGCTGACCGAGGAGCCGGATCTCGGCGCGAAGACCCGCCTCCGGCAGGGTCGCTTCGGTAACGCTGGCGCTCATTGGCTTGCTGCTGCCCTCGCTGTGTGTCGTCGCATCGTACCGGTTCGGACGGTAGAATCGGGGCTCCGAGGAGCGTGAACCCATGCCGGATCCAAACGGCGCATCACCGCTGAAGCGGCAGAGCGCGCGATTGACGGAGGGCGACGATCGTGCCGGCGCGCGCGCCATGCTGCGAGCGATCGGCTTCACCCGCGAGGATTTGGCGAAGCCGCTGATCGGCGTCGGGCATAGCTGGATCGAGACCATGCCCTGCAACTTCAATCATCGCCGCCTCGCCGAAAAGGTGAAGGCCGGCATCCGCGCCGCGGGCGGCACGCCGATGGAGTTCAACACGATCGCCGTCTCCGACGGCGTCTCGATGGGTACCGAGGGCATGAAAGCCTCGCTGGTGAGCCGCGAGGTCATCGCCGATTCGATCGAGCTGGTCACGCGCGGTCATCTCTTCGACGGACTGGTCTTGATCGTCGGCTGCGACAAGACGATCCCGGCCGCGGTGATGGCCCTGGTGCGCATCAACATTCCCGGACTGGCGCTCTACAGTGGCACGATCGCCGCGGGCCGCCATCGCGGCCGCGACATCACGCTGATGGATGTCTTCGAGGCGGTCGGAGCGGTCGCCGCGGGCAAGATGGGCGCGGACGAGTTGCGCGAGGTCGAGGAGAGCGCCTGTCCGGGCGCGGGCGCCTGCGGCGGCCAGTTCACCGCGAACACGATGTCGACGGCGATCGAGTTCCTGGGAATCAGCCCCCCAGGGGCGAACGACGTCCCGGCGCTCGACCCGCACAAAGATGATGTCGCCGAGCAGGCAGGGCGGCTGGTCATGGACCTGATCGCCAAGGACGTGCGACCGCGCCAGATCGTCACCAGGGCCGCGCTCGAAAACGCGATCGCCTCGGTGGCGGCCACGGGTGGATCCACGAATGGGGTCCTGCACCTGCTGGCGATCGCGCGCGAGGCCGGCGTGCCATTGACGATCGACGACTTCGAACGCGTCGCCGCGCGCACGCCGGTGGTCGCCAGCCTCAAGCCGGGCGGCGCCTACGTGGCGAAAGACCTACACGATGCCGGAGGCATTGCGCTGGTGGCCCAGCGACTCAACGAAGGCGGGCTGATCAACGGCGCAGCACGGACCGTCGACGGCCGGACCATGGCACAGGTCGCGACGGCCGCGGTCGAGACGCCGGGTCAGAAGGTGGTGACCGCGTTCGATAAGCCGCTCAAGCCAACCGGCGGCCTGGCCATTCTGCGCGGCAACCTCGCACCCGAGGGTTGCGTCGTGAAGCTCGCCGGCCACGAGCGCCTGATGCATCGAGGCCCGGCTCGTGTTTTCGACAGCGAGGAGGCGGCGTTTGCCGCAGTCGAGGCGCGGACGATCAAGGCCGGCGACGTCGTGGTGATCCGCTACGAGGGACCGGTCGGCGGTCCCGGGATGCGCGAGATGCTGGCCGTGACCGGCGCACTTGTGGGCGAAGGCCTGGGTGATTCGGTTGCACTGATCACCGACGGCCGCTTCTCCGGAGCGACGCACGGGCTCATGGTCGGCCATATCGCACCAGAGGCCGCGCGCGGCGGCCCGATCGCCGCGCTCAAAGATGGGGACACGGTCACGGTCGATGTCGCGAAGCGCCAGCTCAATCTCGAGCTACCCGAGGTGGAGATCGCCCGCCGGCTGAAAGATTGGCGGCCGCCCGAACCGCGGTATGCGACCGGCGTGTTCGCGAAGTACGCCGCGCTCGTCTCCTCGGCCAGCGAGGGTGCGATCACCCGACCGGTTTGAATCTCCCTCCCCCGCGAGCGGGGGAGGGTCGGGGTGGGGGCTCTAGTGTGGACTCGGACTCGGAGTCGCTGTCGGAGTCGCCGTAGGGCTGCTGGTTGGCGTGGGCCACGGCGGGAACGCGACGCGCGGCGCGACGACAAGATCTCCGTTCAAGTGCCGCTGCGTCAGTGGATAGGCATTGGTGACAGCTTTCCCGTCCGCGCCGATGGGATAGCTTGTCTGCGCCTCGGACTTGTCGACCATGATGGGCCGGCCGTCCTGGTCATAGAGGAGGACGTTCGTCAACGGCTTGCCGTCCTGCGAGTAGGGATAAATATTGGTCACCTGACCGGCCGCGAACGCGTTCGCAAACGTTGTCTGTTGTGGATTGGCGGTGCCGATCAGTTCCGAGTACGCAAAGCTCCGCATGTTTCCGAGGACCACGACAGCCAACAAGGCGATCAGCATGTTCGCGGAGTACGCCAGGACCAGAGCCGTTTGGGAAAGCTTCCGACTCCGACGCCCAATGCGAACGGAGAGCCAGATTGCCACCCCGGTCGCCAGGATCTCGACGAAGCCCCGTTTCGTTACGGGATTGGGAATCGGCCCCAGATTGTAACCGGCGCTGATGGCGGCCATCAGAATGAGGACTGCCAGATACGCGCGGAGCACCCACCACGCCGGTCGCAGCTCGGGCAGAAAGGCGCGGGTTTGTCGATACCACGTCGATCCCGTGACCCATGCGAGCCCGCGTTGCAGGTCGTGAAGCGCGGGGTCCTGCCGCGCAGGGTTGACCTGGGCGGCGCCATATGCGGCCCGCAGGTCCTCGGCGTATTGCTGCGGCGGCCCGAGGCGCTCGTTGAGTGGGCCTCCGGCTTCAGCAGCAATCTCTCGCAGGTGGTCTTCGAGATCCTCCAGTA
>VBFR01000202.1 GCA_005889345.1 Chloroflexota bacterium | reverse complement strand
CCACCGCGGGCATGACACTCAACGGCAACGCCGAGGCGGTACCGACATTGGGCGGCATCGGCGGCAACCTCTTCAATCTCGTTGATGTCGCGCCCGCCTATGACTTCAACCCTTCGGCGCCTACTCCGCCTTTTCAGATTTGCCACGAGTCCGACGGGGATGGCAACGTCAACGGCCGAAACTCTGGCACAGCGCATTTCCACTTTGACCGCGATCGGTGCGAGGGGGACGGCGACGGTGAATCCGTCGACGAGCAAGATCCCGGATCCGCGACGGATTTCCGCTCGACCTCGATCACGGCGGCGATCTTTGACGATATTGCCCGGACGCTCACCATCACCGGCGCAGGCACGAACGCCGGTCGTCTCGTCGGATTCACCATGGTCGGCATCGACAACGGCGCGTTGCCCGGAGTGTTCAGCCTCGCGCTGAGTGACGGCTACGCCCTCAGCGCGACGCTGCTAAGCGGCTTCATTCACATGCAGTAGGAGGAGGTCACTATGGTTTCCTGGCGTGTCATCGTTCCCGCGGCCGCCATCGTCCTCGGTTCGGTGGCAAGCGCCGCACCAGCTCAGCCCTTGGCGGTCAGCGCTTCTTCGTCGATCGGCTTCGAGACGCCAACAGTCGTGGATCCCATCCACACCAACGGCGAGCCGGACATCGCAGTGGACACGTTCGGTCGGGTCTTCGACAGCGGGCCCACCGGGACGGGAACCCAGCGCAGTACCTGGTTCGGATCGGTGGACGGCGGCCATACCTTCCGGGTCATGGCTCAGAAGCGACCACCCGATGCCATCATCGGCATTCCGGCTCCTGGGCCGGGCGGGGGCGACACCGACATTAATTTCGACCGCAGCGGAAAGCAGTACTTTGCGGATCTCTACGCGCTCGCTTGCATCCGGGTCGCCGTAACGGGGCCGACGAACTCCGGCGCATCCGATCAGGAGAACGTCGTCGGCTGCGGCGTCGGAACGGTCCCCGGAGCCGACCGACAGTGGCTCGCGGTGTACGACCCAGCGCCGGGCTCACCAAATCTCTCCGCCTATCGGGCGGCCGGAGGCGCGACGCCGCTCATCTACCTCGAGTACAACAACCTCAACGGCCCGGGGCCAAATAACGGGGCGCAATGGAACAAGAGCACTGACGGCCTCATTTACACCAACGCCACCGGAGACGAGGTTCTACCCGGTAGCGGTCAACCGTATTCACCATTCGGTGCCGACGGCTACCCAGCGATCGATCAGGTGACGGGCAAGGTTTTCCAGGCCGCCGGCTGCGACTCCAAGACCTGCGGCACCTCGACGACGGCCGTGCCAGGTCTCTACTTGAACATCGGCACGCCTGACTCGACGGGGACGCTCCACTTCCTCGATGCCACCGGCACGGGCCAGGACCTGACCAAGCTAATCAAAATTGCCGACACGCCGACCGGCTCCCCTGACACGCTGTTCTCGGTCGTTTCCATGGACAGCGGTCGCAATCTGGTCGCGGTCTGGTGCATCAGCAGCAGCACCCCGGCCAACCGGCAGGTCTTTGTGAGCGCGGCCAGCGCCGCCAGTGGATGGGCGAGCTGGACCAAACCCGTGCAAGTAAGCGACGCCTCCATGACGACGGGCGATGCCGTGAATGTCTTTCCCTGGATCAAGGCGGGCGGACCCGGGCGGGCGGATGCCGTCTGGTACGGCTCCGATAAGAATGTCGACCCGAGCAGCCACAACAACCAGGTCTGGAACGTCTTCATGAACCAGATCGTGTTTCCCACCAACGCTAGCGGAGCGGTGACGGGCGCGTCGCCGGCGACGATGCTGGTCAAGGCGACACCCCATCCAATGCATTACGACGACATCTGCTTGTCGGGGTCGGCCTGCATCCTGTCTACCGGAAACCGCAACCTGGCCGACTTCTTCGAGGTCAACATCGACAGGACCGGGGCGGCGGAGATCGTATACGACGACACGTCGAACGGTTTGGTGCAGCCGCCCAATCTCTGCACAGCACAATTTGTCGACCATTGTGGGGCTGGTGTCATCACCGTGGCTCGCCAGTCCTCGGGAATAGGCTTGTTTGGGACCGCAGTCTCCGGCCCATCAAATACCCCGGTCAGCGGGCTCGGCGACCCGGCCGGCGATGCCCTGTTCCCGGTGGTCGGCGGCAGCAACCAGCGCGGCATGGATATCCGGTCCAGCAGCCTTAGCCTTTCGCCGGATGGCCAGACGCTGAGCGTGCGCATGCAGGTCGTCGACCTGTCCAACCCGGCCTCGACGACCGCCGTGATCACCGGCGCCACCAACCTGCAGTATGTGACCCGCTGGCAGATGGGCAACACCATCTATTACGCCGCGATGGAGAACACCGCTGCCAATCAGCCGAACTTCTACGCCGGCGCAGCCCAGAGCATTGACCTGTGTTCCGTATCGGCCTGCTTCCCCCACGTCATAACCTACCCAGAACCCGGCGCTGGGACGTTCACCGGAAAGGCCGAGACGGGGAGCGTCAACTGCCCAAGCGTTCCCTCTGCCAGCAATCCCTGCACGCTCACCATCAAGGTCAATGTGGCTGACGTAGGCAGCCCGACGGCGAACAGCCTGCTGGAGGAGGTGGGCGGGTACGCCCTGGCCGCGGCCACTCAGGAGGGCGCCGAAACCAATGCCACAGCCGAGTCGGACACCGTGCCATTGGAGATCGATGGCGTCTGCTGCTACAACTTCAAGGCTTCTGTCCAGAATGGCGGCCCGGGCCCGTGCCACGAGGCAGACGGCGAGGGCGATGTCTCGGACGGCCACGGCGGCACCGCGCACATGCGGTTCGACCAGGACGCGTGCGAGGATAGCGACGCCGAAAACGTCCAGGAGAACGACTCCAATACCGGCGATAACTTCCAGTCGAACCGGATCGACGCCGTCACGTTCAACGACGCGCTCTCGAATGTAACGGTTCTGGGAGCCGGCACCCACAACGGCAACCCCGTGAGCTTCAGCTTGGTTGCCGTCAACGGCGTGGCCGGTACGGGTACCTACAGCCTGACCTTGAGCGATGGATATGCAGTCGGCGGCACGCTGCTCAGCGGCAGCATCCAGCTCCAGTAGGGAGGGACACATGGGTCTTTCATTTCGTCGCTCAGCAGGATTGCTCGGCACCCTCGCGCTTCTGGCCAGCCTGACCGGCAAGAGTGCACCGGTCCCGGCTTCGGCCGCCTCCGGCGTCCCTACCTTTGGCAACCCAACCATCAGCGGCATCCAGGGAACGGGCTTCGAACAGGACCTTCGGCTCGATCGAAGCGGCCGGGTCTACAGCAGCGCCCCGGGGTCGCTGAGCTCGACCATCTCCTATATCAATCGGTCCCTGGACGGCGGCCAGACCTTCAAGTGGGTCGCCGGCGCCGTTCAACCATTCGGAAAGCCGATCAGCTGTGTCGGTGGTGGCGACTCGGAGCTGGCGACCGACACGGCCAACAACCTGTACTTCGCCGACCTGACCCTCGCCAACATGAGCACGGCGCGGTCGGGTGACCAGGGACGGACCTTCGCTTTCAGCTGCACCGGCGTGCCGGCCACCCCGGTCGACCGACCCTGGCTGGCAACCGATGGCAACCCCACCAGCGGTGGGTCCATCACGATGGCCTACGACCTGGTTCCAAATGTCGTGGGGCTCCCGGACCCGACCTGCCAAACGAGCAACCGGCTTGTCCTCGACCGCTCGCCCGTGGTGGACGCCACGCTGCCGGGAGTCCAGTACGGACCGACCCAGATCATCAACCAGCCCTGCAATGAAGGGATCATGGGCAACGACGAGGTCTTTACCGCCAACGGCGTCCACCGCGCCTTTGTCGTTCACGACAACCAGAACCTCGACAGCATCCTGATGGGACGCTGCGACCTGGTCCCCTTTACGGCCTCGCCTACCGGCTATGCCAACTGCCAGGACGTCGTGGTAACCCACTTTCCGGGGTTCATCACGGGAGCCAATTTCCCCACCATGGCCATTGACCGGGCGGGCAACATCTTCATCGTCTGGGAGCAGGCACCCTTCGACGCCACCAGCGGCCTGGTAACCGGTGACACGCTTCTCTTCTACTCCGTCTCGAAGGACCAGGGAAACACCTGGACACCGCCGCGGCAACTGCCCACCCCGGGTCTCCACAACAACGTCTTCGCCTGGCCCGCCGCCGGTGATGCGGGCAGGGTCGACGTCGCTTGGTACGGCACGAAGGCCATCGCCCCCAACCCCAGCCACGGCCCGGATTCGGTCAGGGGCGACTGGAGCCTTTTCTTGGCGCAGTCGCTGAACTTCACCAGCTCGACGCCGACCTGGACGACTCCCGTGCTGGCCAGCGAGCAATGTTCACCCTGATCGGCGGGCAGAACGGCGACCGGACGCTGGGCGACTTTTTGCAGATGCGGGTCGGCTCCCAGGGCGAGGCGAATATCTCGTACGCCGATTCCAACAGCATTGACGAGTTCGATTCGCAGGCGACGTATGTCCGACAGAATGGCGGACCAAGCCTGTTTGCCAGCGTCGGCTCCGTCAGTCTGCCGCCCGAACGGTTCAACTCCGTGCAGGTGGGGCCGCATGCGGCGACCTTTGACAGCGCCGGGGTCAGCAGCAGCAACCAGCCGAACCTGGAGGTGCTCGGCTCGCAGATGTCGATGCCGAACTCGAGCACGCTCCAGATCAAGATGCTGGTCGCAGACCTGACTAGCCTGGCGCCCAAGCCCGATGCTGGCGGCACGACGCTGGTGTGGCACACCCAGTGGAAGGTGCCCTCCGGCACTGATGGGAATGGCGGGAAATACTTCCACGCCTACATGCAGTCCATCGGCGGGGCACCGCCGACCTTCGCTGTCGGAGAGAACGCTGTCGAGCAGCAGGGAGGCGGGCTCCTGGCGACCTATCCGGGATCGACGCCAGTAACTGGCTCCTTCACCGCCACCGCGCCGGGCGTGATCACCATCAACGTGCCACTGTCGGCGGTGGCCGAGACCGGGGCGATCAACAACATCCTCTACAGCGTCACCAGTAGCAGCATGAGCCTGGCCGGGACGGCCGACGGGCCGAACGTGTCAGGGGTGGGCGGCGTCCCATTCAACCTGGTGGATGTGGCGCCCGCCTACGACTTCAACCCGGCGCTGGTCACGCCGCCCTTCCAGCCGTGCCACGAAG
>VBFR01000047.1 GCA_005889345.1 Chloroflexota bacterium | reverse complement strand
CCTTGGCTGTTGTCGCCCCAGGCAAAGACACTGCCGTTCGTGTCGAGGGCGAGCGCGAACTGGCCACCGCCGCTTACCGAGATGACCCCGGTCAGCGGTTGGGTTGGCGTCAATTTCACCTGCACCGGCGTCGATGAGGGGGCGGTGCTGTTGTTGCCGAGCTGGCCATGGGCATTGCCACCCCATGCCCAGACGGATCCATCCGAACGCGCGATGGCGAGCGAGAAACCATTGATGCCGCCACCCGCGGAAAGCGTGGTCGTGTTGCAGACTCCGGGATCGGTCGGCGGAGTGGGCGATGCGGGCGCGGTCGCGAGCACGAGCGAGGCCATCATGGCGGCCCCCAAAATGCCGGCCCCCTTTGCCAATAGACTGCGTCCGACCGCCGACAGCATTAGCGCCAGTTGTAAGGCAGGTAGCTTACCGCGGACCTAACGTTGAGGCTTCCCCATTGAAGGGAAACGAGCGGGTAACAGAGCCGCCCGGCGCATCCCCCGCGACCGTTGCAACTATCGCGCGCCGTTGCTTCTAGGGACAGCGCAGTTGAACTTCAGGAAATGGCGGAGGGAGAGGGATTCGAACCCCCGAAGGCTTGCACCTTAGTGGTTTTCAAGACCACCGCCATCGACCACTCGGCCATCCCTCCGGCGACCATCAATGATACGTGCGGCTAGGCGGCAAAGACGCGCTTCAGGAATACCTGGGCGACCTCATCGCTCGGCACCCGATACGGCTCGAAACGCTTCGTCAGCGGATCGAGCGTGATCGTCTCGGAGTATCCGAGGCCAGGCAGCGCATCTGAGGGGATGAGGAGACAGAAGTCATGAGGTCGGTCATTAGGCCGGAGTAGCGCGAGCAGCACGTAGAGCCTCTCATCGATGAAGAACGGCGGGCGAGAGACCTCGAAATGGATCCGTCGGTCGGGGGTGACCTTGCCGGTCCTGATGTGCAACCCCGCCATGCGCCGGCTCGCAAGGTCATGAAGCAGGAACGTAACCGTATCCAGGCGAACTCTGTCCTCGGCGATGACGATCGAGCCGCCGCCGGCGCGCTCGAGCTCGGTCGCCATCCAGAGGCGGCCGATATCTCCCCGCCACGTCGTGAGGGAATCACCCTGAAGGAGCGGGGCGGGGCGGGGCGGATGTGGCACCGGTGGGATCGGGACCGACCAGCCCGCTAAAGACGCCAACCAATGCGGCAGACGATCGATGTCGAAAAGGCAATCACTCCACAGGTCGGTGACGACGCCCGAGAAATTGCCGGTGAAGGAATAACACTCCCGATCCTGGAACAGGCCGCGCGGGCAGCGTTCGCGGAACAGCTGGACGGGAATCAAAAAGATGCGTCGATACAGCTGGTCGTATGGCATCGGGACGTGGACGACGGCCAGAATGGCGCTGGGATCGCCTGGCACTTCGGTGACTGGCAAATCGAAGCGGCCATTGCCGTCCGGACTGACGTGTTGGAAGGCTTTGACCTGGATGGGGATGGTGAGCAACGACCGAAGACGCCGCAGATAGAGGTCGACACCACGGTCGATGATTGGGCGGGCGATGGTCCCGGAGCCGCTAGCCGCGGCCTCGAGGCTGACCGCGAGCAGATCCTCGGCGATCGGGCCGAACTGCGCGGTGCTGAGCGCACTGCGCCAGTCAGGACGGTCTGGTGGTTCGAGACCCTCGATCGGATCGAGTAAGGCCATCTGCCAAATGCAAACCGGCCCAGGGCGATTTCCTTCTCAGTGGCCGCCTGGCTGGATGAGCTCGGCTGACAACGAGAGCTGGCGCCGGCCAGGGAAGGGGGCCAGGACGAGCAGAACGCCCCGCCACTTGCCAGAGTCCGGAATTAGCCAGCTGCTCCAGGCGAAGGTGTCATCGGCGGATCCGGTCATCCGGCCCCAGCCGGCCGCCTCGAGCTGCCTGGCAAAGAAGGCTTCCAGCTCCATCGGCACCATTTCGGTTTGTGCTCGAGCGTCGGATTTCCACCTGCCGCCACCGCCGCCGGTGCCCTCCGGCCGGAGTCTCACCCCTGGCGGGGGCTTGAGGCGCGGAAGGATGGTTTCTTCGTGTCGCATGGCGCGGCCGATGTTCATGAGCATCTCGGGTGCGTGGACGGGGTCATACCGCACGCGAAGCTCGGAACCTCCCTCCTCGCGATCCGTGCCATGCAGAAAAACAATCGCCGATTTCGGCTTGTTAGCAAGCAAGGTCATCTGGCCGAACCCGTGAACATCGAAGCCACCGCCACCCGGCGGTTGCGGCTGTTCGATGCGTTCCCATCCGAGCCGGACCAACGCCGCCTCATAGTTCGAGACAACCGCTTGCGGCTCACCCGGACCCTCGAAGACCATCTCGGCCCCAACGAGGATTCCGGCGCGACGGCGAACTACGCTACCCAGAAGGCGGAGGTCGGTCAGATCGACGAGCTCGGGCGGGAGGTCGACGGGATAGCCCACCGGAATCAGGTCGACCGACGCGGGACCCTCGGGATCCGGCCAGGTCAGCAGTCGGCTGGCAAGCTGATGCAGTTGCCGCTCGCGCTCCGTCTCCGGGAGCGCGCCGCTCACCGAATAACGTCGAGCCCACCCATGTAGGTGCGCAGCGCCGAGGGTACTCGGATGGTGCCGTCCTCCTGCTGGTAATTCTCGATGATCGCGACGACCGTGCGCGGGAGGGCCAGGCCGGATCCATTGAGGGTGTGGACGAACTGCGGTTTGCCACCCTTTTCCCGGTAGCGAATGTTCGCGCGGCGCGCCTGGAAGTCGCCGAAATTCGAGCACGACGAGACCTCGAGGTAGCGGTCGTCACCAGGCACATACGCCTCGAGGTCGTACTTTTTTAACTGGGCAAACCCCATGTCGCCGGTGCACATCAACAGCACGCGATAGGGGATCTCGAGCAACTGCAGCACCGACTCCGCGTCCGTAACGAGCGACTCGAGCTCGGTCATCGAGGTGGCCGGCGCGACGAACTTCACGAGCTCCACCTTGTTGAACTGATGCAGCCGGACATAGCCGCGCGTGTCCTTGCCGGCCGCACCCGCTTCGCTGCGAAAGTTCGTCGACCACGCGACGTGCTTGATGGGCAGGTCCGCCGCATCGAGCACTTCGTCGCGGTAGAGATTCGTCACGGGCACCTCGGCCGTCGGGATCAGGAAGAGGTCGCGCTTCTCGATCCGGAACGCATCCTCCTCGAACTTCGGGAGCTGTCCGGTGCCGGTCATCGAGGCGCGGTTGACCAGCTGCGGCGGGAGGATCTCGGTGTACCCGTGCTCGCGAATGTGCAGGTCCATCATGAAATTGAGAAGCGCGCGTTCGAGCCGGGCGCCGGCGCCCTTCAAAAAGACAAAGCGCGACCCGGTGACCTTGACGGCGCGCTCGAAATCGATGATGCCCAGGCGCTCGGCGATTTCATAATGTGGCCGCATCTTGAAGGCCGGTGGTTTGCGCCCCTCGATCCCCCAGGTACGGACGGTCACGTTGCCGCCGGCATCTTTCCCTTCCGGAACCGAGTCGTCCGGCGGGTTGGGGACCTCGAGCAGCAGGGCACTCAGCCGGGAGTCGATGGGCGCAACCTTCTGTTCGAGCGCCTTGACCTCATCGCGCATGCGGCGCAGCTCCTCGATCGCCGCCTCGTCGCGGCTCTTCGCCATTGCGGCCGATCGCCGGTTCTGCTCCGCCTTGAGCTGCTCCAGTTTGGTGATCGCGTCGCGGCGCTCGGCGTCGAGGCGGAGGATCTCGTCGACCGGCGCCCGCTCGCCCTTCTTGCGCGCTCCCTCTTTGACGAGGTCCGGATGCTCGCGAATGAAGTTAAGGCTCAGCATGGCGGGCACGCAGGTTGGGGAACAGGATCACGTCGCGGATGGAGGGCTGGTCCGTGAGGATGGCGACCAACCGGTCGATCCCAAGGCCCATGCCGCCCGTCGGGGGGAAGCCGTATTCGAGCGCGGTGAGGAAATCTTCGTCCATCGGATGCGTCTCTTCGTCGCCCGCGGCGCGAGCCCGCGCCTGGTCCTCGAACCGGCTTCGCTGGTCATCCGGATCGTTGAGCTCGGAGAAGGCGTTGGCGATCTCCTCGCCGGCGAGGAAGAGCTCGAACCGGTCGGTCAGCCGGGGGTCACTGGTACGCCGGCGGGCCAGCGGCGAGACTTCGACCGGGTGGCCGAGCACGAACGTCGGCTGCACCAGGGAATCCTGCACCAGTTCCTCGAATAGCTCGGCGACGAGCCCGCCCCATCCCAATCCCGGCTTGGGGTCGATGTTGTGTTTCTTGATCAGGGCTTCGAGTGCGGGCACATCGGCCTTGGTCACGTCCTGGCCGACCGCCGTGCTGACCGCCTCCACCATCTCGATCCGCTTGAACGGGCGCGTGAACGCGATTTCCTGACCCTGGTACTGGATCGTCGGCGTCCCCTTCACACGCTCGACGAGGTGAATGACCAGCGACTCGGTGAGCTCCATCATGCCCTCGACGTCGGTGTAGGCCTGGTAGAGCTCGAGCATCGTGTACTCCGGGCTGTGCCACTGGTCCATGCCCTCGTTGCGGAAAATGCGGCCGATCTCGAAGACGCGGTCGTAGCCGCCGATGATGAGCCGTTTGAGATAGAGCTCGAGGGCAATGCGCAGATAGAGATCCATGTCGAGCGCGTTGTGGTGAGTTCGGAAGGGTCGCGCCACCGCCCCACCGGCCAGCGCCTGCAGAACGGGCGTCTCGACCTCGACGAAGCCGCGACCCTTGAGGAAGGTGCGGGTTTCCTCCACCATGCGGCTGCGGTTCAAGAAGACGTCCATCACCTCGGGATTGGCGATCAGATCCAGGTAGCGCTGGCGGTAGCGGAGCTCCTTGTCCTTCAGGCCGTGGTACTTCTCGGGAAGGGGTCGCAGCGCCTTGGCAAGCAGCACGAAATCCTCGATCTCGGCGGTGATCTCGCCGCGCCTGGTTCGAAAGAGCGTGCCGTGCACGCCGACGATGTCGCCGAGGTCGAGGTCGGTGAATCGCTTGTAGGCTTCCTCCCCGAGCTTGTCGACCTTCGCGAGCAGCTGGATGCGCCCGGCGTGGTCCTGGATGTGGGCGAAGGTGGCCTTTCCCATGACCCGGATCGCGACCAGGCGGCCTGCGAGGGCGACGCGGTCACTGCGGACGTCGGCACCGCCCGATTTCTCCACCTGCTCGAACAGGGCCAGGGCTTCCTTCGAGCTATGAGTCCGATCGAAGCGACTCTGGTACGGCTCGATGCCCTGCGAGCGGAGGGCCTGCAGTTTCTGACGGCGCTGCAGCTCCTGCTCGGTCCGCTCGGCTTCCATTCCGCGAAAGTCTAAATGGTGACGCCCAGGTCCTAGAGGACGTCGAATGAGCGCGCGTGCATTGGACGGTCAGGCCGGAAGGGATTGTCTCCTGGATTCAACCGCCCCGTGATCGCATCGACGGCTCTTCGACTGCCGCCGATGCTGCCCATGATGCCGTGACCGCTGTAGCCGGTGTTGACGGCCAGCCCGGGTATCCGCGTCGGTCCCAACAGCGGTCGCCGATCGGGCGTGTAGGTGTATTGACCTGCCTGCAGCCACCACTGCAGGCGGGACGAGCTCCAGACCTCTCTCCAGAAGGGAACGATGCGCGCCAGCGCGTGATCGCTGGTCGGATCGAGCAGGCCAAAGGCGAAGGCCGCGGAGGTGGGGACGTCGTCGAGCGGTGGCTCGGCGGGCGCCGGCGCCGTCCAGAGCGCGTGGGCGCCGGTCCCGGCGGGCCGCCAGTGCGCCCCGGTCTCGAACTCGATCGTCATCGGCGCGTCCGGTGGAACTTGCGGTACCTCGGGGAGGATCAGCTTCTGCCGGCGCACCGTGGCGAGCGGCAGGTCGAGCCCAGCGAGTTTGCCGAGCGGCCCGGACAGCGGGCCGGCCGCGATCACGACAGTCCCCGCCGCGACCGAGCCGTCGGCCGTCGTCACGCCGCGGATGCGGTCTCCCTCTCGCATGAAGCCGGTCACCATTCGGCCCGTCTCGAATCGCGCGCCGCTCGCGCGGGCAAGCTCCAGGGCCAGGCGTCGTGGTTCGAGCCAGCCGTCGCCCTGGCGGAAGCGCGCATTCACGATGTCATCCGCCAGGTAGGGGAAGCGCCGCCGCGCCTCCGAGCCGTCGAGCAGCTCGACGTCGTCGAGCCCCCATCCGTCCTGCGCCGCGACCAGGTCTCGTTGAGCTCGTGCGCCCTCGTCGGTGCGTGCAACAAAGAGATAACCCTGATGCCGAAGCCCCACGTCGACGCGCTGTTGCAGGTCATCGAAGAATGCCACGCTCTCGCGCACCAGCTCGACCTCCTCGACGTTGTCGAACTGCAGCCGAAACGCGCCCGTGGCGACCGGCGTGGTGAGCGTCGCCAGCGCCGGGCGTTTCTCGAGGACGACCGTCCGCAGTCCGGCGCGCTGGGCGAAAAACGCGGTCGCGCAGCCGATGATGCCGCCGCCGATGACGACGAGGTCGGCGGTCTCGGCCGCTAGCGGACCTCGATGATCAGCATCTTGGTCGAGCCGCCGGGCGTGACGACCGAGACGTCGTCACCGACGTGCTTGCCAAGAAGCGCCTTGCCGACCGGCGACTCGAGCGAGATGCGACCCTTGCTCGGTTCCGCCTCGGCGGAGCCGACGATCGTGAAGGCCTCGTCACCGTACTCATCGTGGACCTTGACCGTCGAACCGACCTCGACGACGCCTTTGACATGTTTGCCCTCGATGATGCTCGCGTTACGCACGAGTTTCTCGAGTAGAAGGATGCGGCCTTCGACAAAGCCCTGCTCGTTCTTGGCGTCGTCGTACTCGGCGTTCTCGTTGATATCGCCGAATTCCTTCGCCTGGCGAATGCGCTCAGCAACCTCGGGCCGGCGCTTGTTGCGAAGCACCTCGAGCTCCGCTTGCAAGCGGTTGAGACCCTCTTGCGTGAGGTATACGACCTTGTCGTTTTCCATGGTAGCCATCAAAAGCCGACGTATTATACGGGATTCCCGGCGCCGCTTCGCTATCCGGAAATCTGGATCGTCAGCGGTGCCAAATTCTCGCGGACGCGTGCCGCGGCGCCCCGCGGCAGCACCACCAGGAATAGCCCATGGAGGGTGTACGAACCGGGGGCCAGCTTGCTCGAGGTCGGCCAATCCGCGCTGAAGGTCGCCGTGTCGCCGGCGGGTAGCACTTTGTGGCCGATCGCCATGCACTGGACCTCGGGCACCGGTTGCTGCCAGATGGTCTGGCGCTGGCTATCCTCCGCCCAGATATGGAGTGTCTGGACGCAGCCGATCTCGTAGTCGATCGGGCCGGTGACCGTCAGCGTCAAGTGAACGGTGCCGCCGGCCGCCAGCCGGGCCGGCGACGCGTCGGCATGGAAGGGCCCATTCGTTCCCGACACCGTGTCGGTCGGAGTTGGGGTGGGGCTTGAACCCGGGCCCACTCCCTGGGCGCCACAGCCCGCCAGGACCAGGGCGAGCAGGAGCATCAAGAGACGCTTCATGCCAATACGACGGTGCTGGCGCGAAAAAGTTCCCCAGTCAGGCCGCTTCGCACGACGCCGAAGCATCCTCGATCTCGGTATCGAGTGAGAAGGGGCCCGGATCGATGGCGCGCGCCGCATCGAGAACCACCGTGACGTCCGCCGGGCTCGCGACCGACTGCACCATCGTTCGCAGCCGGGCGGCACCCCGGAAACCGCGCAGCCCCCAGGCGATGAACTTGCGGAGCAGGCGCGGGCCGCGCTCGGCCCCGTAATAGTCGAGGACCAGGTCGCAGTGCCGGCCGACCAGGTCGATCTGCTCGATCCAGGACAGCGCGGGGATGACCTCGCCGGTCGTGAGCCGTGCCACCGTTTGCCGCACGAGCCAGAGGTTGCCGAGGATGCCGCGGCCCAGCATCACGGCATCGACGCCCGATTCGCGGATGCGCCGCACGGCATCGTCGGTGGTTCGCAGGTCGCCGCTGCCGGCCACCGGGATCTTGACCGCCGCCTTGACCTGCGCGATCGCCATCCAGTCGGCCGACGGGTCGTAGCGCTGCGAGCGGGTGCGGCCGTGAACCGCGAGGCCCTGGACGCCGGTCGTCTCGAGCCGCGTCGCCATCTCGAGATAGTTGCGGCTGTCGAAGTCCCAGCCGAGTCGGATCTTGACCGTGACCGGGACCGAGACCGCGCCGACCACGGCCTCCGCCACCCGGCAGGCGAGGTCGGGATTGCGGAGCAGCGAGGAGCCGCCGGACGTCTTGACGACTTTGGGCACCGGGCAGCCCATATTGATGTCGACGATGTCGGCGCCGGCCTCTTCGGCCATCCGGGCGGCCTGCGCCATCACCTGCGGGTCGCCGCCCATCAACTGGACGGAGACCGGCCGCTGGTCCCAGTGGAGATCCATCAGGCGGAACGATTCGCGGTGCTGGCGGACGAGCGCCTCGCTGCTGATCATCTCGGTACAGGCGAGGCCGGCCCCGAATTCGCGCGCGATCTTGCGGAAGGGGGCGTCGGTCACCCCCGCCATGGGGGCGACATAGACCGGCGAGACGAGCGTGTAGGGACCAATTTTCACGGGGGTACCAGCCTATCAGTCCTTCGGCCGCAGGCGAAGCTCCAACAGCAAGGCGATCACGCCCAGCATCAGGATGGGGCCGACATTCTGCGAGTTGATGAAGATGGCGAAGAGCGTGGCGGCGGCGATGAAGATGGCCGCCGGATCGCTCACCGGCGAATTCCGCTCTGGCTTGGGCACGGGCGGCTCGTCAGGCATTGAGCTCGTGGATCATCCGCAGCCCTTCCAGCATCAGTCGCTGATCGACCAACTCGATCACCGGCGTTTCGGCCGCGATCAGCCCCGCCATACCGCCGGTCGCGATCACCCGGGGGTTCTCGCCGAGTTCCTTCTTGATCCGTGCCACCATCCCCTCCACCTGGGCGGTGAAGCCGAAGATGATGCCCGCCTGCATGCTCTCGGCGGTCGTCCGCCCGATCACCGTGAGCGGCGCCTTCAGCTCCACGCGCTGCAGCCGGGCCGCCCGTTCGTAGAGCGCATCGACGGAGATCCCCATCCCCGGAGCGATCGCGCCTCCGAGGTAGTCGCCCTCCTTGGAGACGACGTCGTAGGTCGTCCCGGTGCCGAAGTCGATGATGATCAGGGGACCGCCGTACTTCTTGAACGCGGCCATGGCGGCCACGATGCGATCGGCGCCCACCTCCTTCGGGTCGCGGTAGTGGATCTTCAGGCCGGTCTTGATCCCTGGACCCACCATCATCGGTTCGCGACCGAAGTAGCGTTCGATCGCCTGGACGAGGCTGCTGTTGAGCGGCGGGACGACGCTGGCGACAACGACGGCGTCCACCGCCTTCGGGTCGAAGCCCTCCTGCTGCATCAGCTGCACCATCAACAGGCCCAGCTCGTCGGGCATGCTGTCGCGGCGGGTCGCCAGGCGCCAATCGTGGCGGAGCTGATCGCCCTCGAAGAGCCCGAACGTCAGGTTCGTATTCCCGAGGTCGATCGCGAGCAACACGCCGACAGTCTACCCGCGCAAGATCGGCCGCCCTTGGTTTTTACAATGAGTCATGGCCACCGTCACCAGGAATACAGCCGCCGACGAGATGCGCAAGTTGCGGCCCTTCTGGCGCGACGGCCGGATCATCCAGTGGCCGGCTCGGGAGAGCCGGCGCCGCCTCGTGCTGGCTGAGGTCGTGCGCGCGTTCTCACCGGGAAAACGCCTGGCGGAGGCGGACGTCGACGCCATCCTTCGCGAGTTCTGGCCGGACCACTGCCAGCTGCGGCGGGCGCTGGTCGAGCGGGAGCTGCTCAACCGGAAAGACGGCGTCTACTGGCGCGTCGGATAGCGACCCGCCCTATGGCCGGTTGGGTCGGTGCCGAAGCATGGATCTTCCTATCTATCGGTGATGCCGAAAGGGAGGGACAAGCGACCCTCGATGGGGTTATCGGCGCAGCGGATGCGAACAACCACGCGATTCCGACCGTTGGCGAGTTCGAGCGGGCTGTCGGCCAGCTTCTGGGTGCCGGCTTGATCACTGCCGCGCCCGACCAGTACTCGCTCACGCTCGAGGGATTGCAGCAGTATCAAACGATCAATTCAGTGCATCGCGGGCACATCACCAGGTACTTCGAAACCGCTAAGGAGTGGCGTTCTCGGGCGCCCAGTAATGCTCCCGCCGTTGGTTGGTCGGTGGATCCGACTGCCTTCGACCAAGCGTACCGGGAATACTCCCGACGGGCATCGGAAATCATCCGACGGCTCATGAAATCGAGGAAGAAGGGTTAAGGGAGTCGGGGGGCTAGTAGATGTCTTCTTTGCGGGTGTCTTCGTCGGCCTCGGGGACTTCCACCTCGTCGTCGGCCGATTCCACGGTGTGCATGCCGTCCAGCTCTTCCGCCGGTTCCTCGCCGTCCTCCTCGGTTTCCTCGGTGTCCACATTGCGAGTGAGCAGCGATTCCTTGGCGTAGGGACGGAACTCGCCGCGCCCTGACTTGATCGGGAACGACGGCCGCCCGAAGAACTTGGGGTCCTGGTAGGTCTCGCGGACGATGATCTTGACAGCGCCCCCGTCACAGGTCGCCACCGCCCCCGAGTAGCGGTTGCCGCCTTCGAGGAACTTGATCAGCCGGCGCCCCAGCGCGTGATCGAGGTGACCCAGGTAGACGCCGCGCGCCGTCTCGACGTTCATGGTGTCGCCCGCCACGATCAACTTGACCGGATCGCCACCGGCAACCTTGCTGCAGGGGTCACCCTCGCCGTGGACGTGGAGGGCCGTCAGCGAAGTCTTGCCGGTCTCCTCGATGAAGGCGTCCACGTCGACCTTGGCCTTCGAGGTGGGGACCAGCTGCCCGCCGCGCATGCTCTGGAGCTTGCCCAGGTTCTTGACCGCGATCGGGTTGACCGGGTTCATCTTCAAGGTGCCTTTGTAGGCTTCGGTGGCGTCGTTCAGCTGGCCGAGCTCGGTGTACGCCTTGCCCAGCCGGTTGAGGGTCTCCTCGTCGGGTCCAAACCGGTCCATGATGCCCCGGTTGACCTGGACGGCCTCCGCCCACCGGTTCGCGAGGGCGAGCTCGATCGCCTCATCGACGTACTGGGCCCGAGGTTTGATGCGCTCTGCGAATTCGGCCAATCGGCTTTGCCCTCCTGATGCGTGCTATACCCTACGCGGGCTTGAAAAGCGTTGTCAAGCTTGGTATCGAGTTGCTGGGCATCACAACGGAGGCACTGCCGGATGCTTGTGGGAAACCGCCCTGATTATTAAGTGGTATTAGAAGCTTTGCCCCGATTGTTGCAGCGCTGTGGGCAAGGTTGTATAAAGAGCTACGCCTTGGGGCATCGGGGATAACACGCGCTCAGACCGTATATTCGGAAGGAGGAGCTCAATGAGATTGTCGAAGTTACTCGCCGGCCTGGCCGTAGCGAGCGTGGCGCTGGCAGCCTGCGGCACGAGTGGCGGCGGGACGGCCAACAAAGGAACCATCAAAATCGGTGTCGACCTACCGGAATCCGGAGCGGAAGCGTCGGACGGGATCCCGACCCTGAACGGCGTCAAGTACGCCGTGCAGACGGCGGGAACAGTCGAAGGCTTCACGATCGAGGTCTCGAACCTGGACGACTCCGTCAACGGCGTCCATGACCCGCAGAAGGGCGCGCAGAACCTTCAGCAGTTCGTCAACGACTCGAAAGTCCTGGGCGTCGTCGGTCCGTTCAACTCGAGCGTGGCGCGGGCCGAGATCCCGATCAGCAACCGGGCGCACCTGGCACAGATCAGCCCGGCCAACACCAACCAGTGTTTGACCAAGAACATCTATATCCCGACGACGCTCGGCGCCCCCAAGGACATCACTTGCAAGGACGCCGGCATCCTGGCCCCGGCCGACCTGCGGCCGACCGGCATCAACAACTACTTCCGCGTGGCGACAACCGACGACCTGCAGGGGCCGGCCATGGCCGACTACGCGGTCGACGTCCTCAAGGTGACCAAGCTGGGGGTCGCCTCTGACAACGAGGTGTACGGCAAGGGCATCGCCGACACCTTCTCCGCCGAGTTCAAGAACAAAGGTGGAACGGTCGTTCTGCGGAATGACTTCGACACGAAGAGCACCAATGACTTCCGGGGCTTCCTGCAGTCGGCGAAGAGCAAGGGCGCGCAGGGCATCTACTTCGGCGGAACCGACAGCAACAAGGGTTGCGTCGTGCGCTCGCAAGCCTCGGGCATCTTCGCTGTCGACACCCCGTACATGGGCGGTGACGGACTGCAGACCTCGCAGTGCCTGAAGGACGCCGGCCAGATGGCGTCGGGCATCTACGCCGCCGTGGCCGCGCCCAACGCCGAGCAGATCCCCGAGTCCGCGTCGATCATCAGTGGCTTCAAGACGGCCTTCAGCAAGAAGGACGACTTCGGCGCCTACACCATGCCCGCCTACGACTGCGCCAAAATCCTGATCGCCGCCATCAAGCGGGCGATCCAGGCGAACAACGGCAACATGCCATCGCGCGAGCAGGTCCGGGCGGAAGTCGCCAAGACCTCGGACTTCGTCGGCGCGCTGGGCAAGACCAGCTTCGATGCGAACGGCGACACCTCACAGAAGATCATCTCGATCTACCAGGCGAAGGGCACTCCCGTCGACTGGGTGTGGGTGAAGCAGATCAACTACGCGGCGAAGTAGCCGACCGGCAATAGAATCTGGAGGGGCTTAGGCCCCTCCAGATCCTTCGAAGGGAGAGAGGAAGCTGGTCGGAACACTCCGGAATACGCGTCGCGCCCTGTCCGGCCCCGCCGGTACTAGGGCCTTCGTTGGTGCGGTCGTGGCCATCCTCCTCGTCCTTTTCATCCCGCGAGCCGCCAACGACCCCTCGTTCTTCGTCCAGATCCTGGTCTACGGATTGGCCAACGGCGCGATCTACGCTCTGATCGCGCTCGGTTACACGATGGTCTACGGCATCATCGAGTTGATCAACTTCGCGCATGGGGACGTCTTCACCCTGGGCGCGTTCGTGTCGTTGCCGCTGATCGGCGCCTTCGGGCTGACCGAGGGGCAGTCAGCCAGCCTTGGTCTCTACGCGGCGCTACTGGTGATCGCGATCATCGTGATGCTGATCCTGGGCGGCGTTAACGTCCTCATCGAGCGGATCGCCTACCGGCCGCTCCGCCACGCGCCTCGCCTCGCTCCCCTGATCACCGCCGTCGGCATGTCGTTCATCCTCGAGGGGCTGATGTACATCTGGCGGGGCGCCAACAACATTCATTACCCTGACTTCCTTCCGGCCGGACGGATCTCGCTCGGCGGCTCGGCGTCGATCGGCTACAAGGACCTGATCGTCATCGCCCTGGCGGTAGTCTTCGTCATCGTGCTGACCACCTTCATCAACCGCTCCAAGCTGGGCAAGGCGATGCGGGCGACGGCCCAGGACCAGGACGCCGCGCAACTGATGGGCATCGATATCAATCGCACCATCGCGGCCACCTTCTTCATCGGCGCCATCCTCGCCGGAGCCGGCGGCATCATCTTCGGGCTGTACTTCAACACCGTCCGCTTCGACCTCGGTTTTCAGGCGGGACTCTTCGCCTTCACCGCAGCCGTCTTCGGTGGGATCGGGAACATCCAGGGCGCGGCGATCGGTGGCCTCTTCATTGGCCTGGTGAAGGCGTACAGTGACGGCTACTTCACCTCGCAACTCACCGACGTCTGGATCTTTAGCATCCTGATCCTGGTCCTCGTCTTCCGGCCGACCGGGCTGCTCGGCATGCGGGTACCCGAGAAATGAGCACCGCGAGCCGGGCTGGCAAACCGCGCATTACCGATCTCACGAGTGGCTGGACCGACCGAGACCTGGTCATCTATCGAGTGCTCCTCGTGTTG
>VBFR01000146.1 GCA_005889345.1 Chloroflexota bacterium | reverse complement strand
TGGTCAACATGTTCGGCCGCGAGACGCCGGTCGAGCTCGACCTCCTCCAGGTGGAGCGCCTGAAGTAATGGGAAAGAAGAAAGTCAAGGCCATGGTCAAGATCCAGATGGAGGCGGGCAAGGCCACGCCCGCGCCGCCGGTTGGAACCGCGCTCGGCCCGCACGGCGTCAACATCATGGAGTTCGTCAAGACCTACAACGACCGCACGGCCTCGATGGCCGGGCAGGTGATCCCGGTCGAGATCACGATCTTCGAGGACCGCACCTTTACCTTCGTGACGAAGACGCCGCCAGCCGCCGCGCTGTTGAAGAAGGCGGCGGGCGTCGAGAAGGGCTCGGCCAAGCCGAACAAGGAGAAGGTCGGCAAGGTCAGCAAGCAGCAGGTGCGCGAGATCGCGCAACTCAAGCTCAAAGACCTCAACGCCTATGACGTCGAGGCGGCCATGAAGATGATCGAGGGGACGGCGCGTTCGCTCGGCATCGAGGTGTCTGCCTGATGCCGCAAGCCCGTGGCAAGAAATACAAGGAAGCTGCGAAGGTAATCGAGCGCACCGAGCAATACGCGCCCGACGAGGCGGTGCGGCTGGTGCTGAAGAGCTCGACCTCGAAGTTCGACGGCTCAATCGAAGCGCACCTCCGGCTGGGCGTCGACCCGCGCCACGCCGACCAGATGGTGCGCGGCTCCGTGGTCTTGCCGCACGGCACCGGCAAGAAGCGCCGTGTCCTGGTGTTCGCCACCGGCGAGAAGGCCCGCGAGGCAACCGAGGCGGGTGCCGACTACGTCGGCGCCGATGACCTGGTCAAGCGCATCCAGGAAGGCTGGCTCGACTTCGACGTCGCGCTCGCGACCCCCGACATGATGGGTCAGGTCGGCCGCCTGGGCAAGATCCTTGGGCCGCGCGGCCTGATGCCGAACCCGCGTGCCGGCAGCGTCACCTTCGATATCGGCCGCGCGGTCAAGGACATCCAGGGCGGCCGCATCGAGTACCGGGTCGACAAGACCGGCATCATCCACACCAACATCGGCAAGGCCTCCTACAGCGAGGCGCAGCTGAAAGACAATTTTGTCGCCCTCATGGACGCGGTGGTGCGCGCCAAGCCGAGCTCCGCGAAGGGCCAGTACCTGCGTTCGGTCTATCTCTCGCCGACGATGGGGCCGAGCGTGCCCGTTGACCCGGCCGCCGCCGGTCGGATGAGCTAGCCACACCCCGGCGACCGATGGCTAACACGAAGACCGGTGATCCCGCCGTCGATACCTTTCTCAAGGGCTACTCCCCGCAGGTACGCGAGATCGCCGTCAAGGCCCGCGAGGTGATCCTTTCGGTCATGCCCGATGCCGCCGAGAAGGTCTATCCCGGGTGGAAGGTGATCCAGTACGCGACCGGCGCGGACATGAAGTCGGTGTTCGCCGCCATCTCGCCGCAGCGCGAGCGGGTGAATCTGGGCCTGGCAAATGGCGTCGGGCTGCCGGACCCGGAGGGGCTGCTCGAGGGGACGGGAGTCGGCATCCGGCATATCAAGTTGGCTTCGCCGGAGGCCGCGGTCGCCCCCGCGGTCCGAGAGTTGGTGCGCGGCGCGCTGCAAGCAACGACGAACGGCGCCTGATATACTCACGCTCCACAACTGAATAGCCGAAGACCGCTGGTGCCGGTGTGACCGGCTTAATGTCCAGCGCAGGCGAGCAGGATGCAGTAAGGGCCTCCTCGCCTGTTGAGCGAAGGAGGTTTTTTATTGGCAACGGGACTCAAAAAAGACGAGAAGATCGATAAAAAGGCCGAGAAGGCCGCGAGCGTCGCGGACATCACCGCCCGGCTGAAGGCGACGTCGACCGCGGTGCTCGCCGACTATCGCGGCATGACGGTCGGCCAGATGCGCGACCTGCGCAGCAAGCTGCGCGGCGGCGGCATCGAGATGATCGTGGTCAAGAACACGCTGGCGCGGCGCGCCGCGAAGGCGGCCGGCTACGAATCGCTCAACGCGGAGCTGGTCGGGCCGATCGCGATGCTCTTCGCTGCCGACGACGTTTCAGCGCCGGCCCGCATCCTCAACGAGTTCATCCGCGCCAACCGCAAGATGGTCATCAAGGCCGGCTTGCTCGAAGGCCAGGTGATCAAGGCCGATGCCGTCACCGAGCTGGCCGACCTGCCCTCGCGCGAGATCCTGCTGAGCCGACTGCTGGGCGCCATGCAAGCCCCGCTGGGCAACCTCGCCAGCATCCTGCAGGCCCCGATGTCCACGCTCGCCCGCACGCTCGATGCCGTTCGCACTCAAAAGGAATCGCAGTCACCGGCCCCGGCGCCGGCTACAAGTTAGGAGGAACTAATGGCAAAAGTCAGTGTCGACGATTTCGTATCCGCGTTGAAGGAATGGACCGTGGTGGACGTCATGAACGCCATCAAGGCCATCGAGACCGAGTTCGGCGTGACGGCGGCGGCCCCGGTCGCGGTGGCGGCGGCGCCGGCTGCCGGCGGCGGAGCTGGTGCCGCGGCCCCGGAAGCCGAGCAGACCGAGTTCCAGGTCGTGCTGACCTCGCCAGGCGACGCCAAGATCGGCGTGATCAAGGTCGTTCGTGAGATCACGGGCCTGGGCCTCAAGGAAGCCAAGGACCTGGTCGATCAGGCGCCCAAGCCGGTCAAGCAGGGCATCAACCGGGAAGAGGCCGAGGGCGTCCTCAAGAAGCTGAAGGACGCGGGCGCTGGCGCGGAAATCAAGTAGGCGGACGGTCGGGCCGGCGCGGCCCAGTACCGCGCCGGCTAACGTCACGGATCGAGAAGGGGACAGGGCGCAGGGCTCGATCCGGCACGTTGTCGCGACCGACGGCCCATCGCTCGATGCCACGCCCGACAGCCTGCTGGCCTGCCTCACGAAAGGCAAGCAGGGCTTCTGGCTCGATATCGAAAACCCCGGTGACGACGACTATGCGCTGCTCGAGAAGACGTTTCGGTTTCACCCGCTGACGCTGGAGGACATCCGCCACCAGAACCAGCGGCCGAAGGTCGATGAGTATCCGGGATACGCCTTCGTCGTCCTCTTCACGGCCGAGCTGGACGGCAAGCGCGTCCAGATCCGCGAGCACCACCTTTACGTGTCGTCCCAATACCTGGTGAGTGTCCACCTCGAGCCGTCCGATCCGCTGAACCGCCTACGCGAGCGGATCAAGGCCAACCCCGACCTCACCCGGCGCAGCCTGCCGTTCCTCTTCTACCTGGTGGTCGACCAGCTGGTGGATGCGCTCTTCCCCGTGCTCGAGCAACTCGATGACGCCACCGACGAGCTGGAGGATCGGATCATCGACCAGCCCGACACGGCGGCCCTGACGGAGCTCTCCGACCTGAAGCGGGCGGTCGTCGACCTGCGCAAGGTCCTTGGCGCCCAGCGCGACGTGTTCCAGCGGCTCACGACACGAGCCGTCGGGGACCCCGGCGACAAGGAGATGTCGATCTACTATCGGGATGTCTACGACCACCTGGTCCGGCAGTACGAGACGGTGGACTCACTGCGCGACCTGCTGACGAGCGCGATGGACGTCTACCTGTCGACGGTCTCGAACCGGTTGAACCTGCGGATCACGCGGCTGACGGTCTTCGCCACGCTCTTCCTGCCCCTGACCTTCATCACCGGATTCTTTGGGATGAACTTCGCCTGGCTGGTGGCCCACATTGCGCCGGCCTGGACCTTCTGGGTGCTCGCGGTCGGCGTCATGGTCGGGACGACCGCTCTGCAACTCCTGTATTACCGCCGCAGCGGCTGGCTCTAGCGCCTAATTTCCCTCGCCCGGGAGGTGGCTACCTAAGCTTTGGCCGCCGTGCGCCGTTGTTCCTCGCGGAGGGCAATGATGTTCCGCTGGATGGTCTTCTTCGTGCTGATCCTGGCCGGGATCCTGGCCTTCGTGACCTGGGTCATGGGGATCCCGATTCCGGGCCTTTCCCAATTCGGGATCCAGCAACCGACGTCGCCGTTTGGGCCCTGAGGGACGTCCGGCCGCCCCGGCTCGGAGTTGCGCAAACCCTTCCCATGGGGGAGAGGGAGTGCTAGACTAGCGCCCGATTAGTCTGACCGACTTCAGAGCGACGACCTGACCCGTTTCCCAGCCCCGGGGAACCAGCCCCGGGCCCGCTCGCGAAGCTTGTACCGGTTTCGCGGCAAATATGTTTGCGCGCTTGACAGCCTGGGTAAGGTAATGCTACTATTGCCGTTCGGTGCTTCCAGGGTTGCTTTTCCGCGTCCCTAGCACCACCAGCCTGCCCACCATTTTTTCCTGCT
>VBFR01000145.1 GCA_005889345.1 Chloroflexota bacterium | reverse complement strand
CGCACCAAAGTGCAAGTGCAGCCGGTCCGCATCCGGCCGCGTAAAGCGACGCCGGTACCAGACGGTGTCGTGGAGCGCGCGCTCGCCGACGCCCGAGAGCATGGATTGATAGGCGAAGGGCACGACGATCGATCGATCGAAGTCGGGTGCGTCGAAGGCGAACTGCCAGCTGCCATTGAGGCTCACCCAATCCCGACGGCGCAGCCGTGGGCGCGGGTACTCGGGACGCGGACCGGTGAACGACGCCTCAGACGGAGTCGTGGACAACGCCTTAATGTACGGCCGATGGGAGCCTTCCCCGCGGGCTTTCTGTTCGGCACCGCGCAATCGGCTCACCAGGTTGAGGGTGGCAATGTCAACAGCGACTGGTGGGCATGGGAACACGCGCCCGGCACACCCTGCGTCGAGCCCTCCGGTGACGCCTGCGATGTCTATCACCGCTACCGCGACGACATCGCCCTGATGGCTGAGCTCGGCCTCAACGCGCTGCGTTTCGGCATCGAGTGGGCGCGGATCGAGCCCGAGGAGGGCGAGTTCTCGAGGGCAGCGCTCGATCACTACCGTCGGGTACTCGTCAGCTGCCGCGAGCATGGGCTCGCGCCCATCGTGACCTTCCACCACTTCACGCTGCCGCGCTGGCTGCAGGCGAGGGGTGGCTTCCTCTTCGAGGGATTCGCGGCGCTCTTCGAGCGCTACTGCGAGCGCGCCGCGGGCGCACTCGGTGACCTGATCGCCTATGCCTGCACCATCAACGAACCGGAGGGGCTCGGCGAAGGCGGCTTCGTGCTCGGGGTCAATCCGCCCGGGCGCACGGGTGATATCGATGGCATGTGGCGGGCCGCCGGCAACGTGCTCGAGGCGCACCGGCGCGGCGGGGCCGCCATCCGCGCCCAGGCCCATGTCCCGACCGGTGTCACGCTGGCGCTGCCGGATTTGCAG
The DNA here is from genome assembly GCA_005889345.1 of Chloroflexota bacterium. Classification (GTDB taxonomy): domain Bacteria; phylum Chloroflexota; class Dormibacteria; order CF-121; family CF-121; genus CF-13. The sequence continues at coordinate 3,866 of VBFR01000145.1, read as the reverse complement.
TACGAGGATGGGGCGACACCGGGTGACCATCCGGTCGAGCTCAACGCGCGCGTCAGCGAACGCTTCTTCGAGCTGGCCCGCGACGACGATTTCGTTGGCGTGCAGACCTATACGCGCAACCGCTTCGGACCGGAGGGCCCGCGCGGGCCGCACGTCGAGTGGGGCAAAGGCCTTGCGCACGAAACAGCACAGACGACCCAGCTCGGTCAGGAGGTGTACCCGCAGGCCCTGGGCAACACCATCCGGCGGGCCTGGCAGCGGACCGGCGGTACCCCGATCCTGGTGACGGAGAGCGGGATCGCGACGGCGTTCGATGAGAAACGCGTCGGATATGTCGAGGCCGCGATGCGCGAGGTGCTGGCCTGTCTTGCGGCGGGCATCGAGGTACGGAGTTATCTCTACTGGAGCTTCCTGGACAACTTCGAATGGTCACTCGGCTACGGCCCGACGTTCGGAATGGTCGCCGTCGATCGTCAGACCTTCGCGCGCCATCCGAAACCCAGCGCCCACTGGTTCGGCGAGGTCGCACGCGCTCGGGCGCTTCCCGACCCGCAATAACTGTTACCCTGCCGCTGGTTGATGCGTTCCACCAGGGTGAGCCGCTCGGGCCGTCGGTTGATTCAGCTCTCGGTGTCTACCGCGCTGCTGGAAACGGTCGCGGCGGCCAACCTGACCCTGACCTATCTGCTCTACGTGGCCGAACAGCCGGGGAGTAACGTCGCCGGGTTCGTGCCGATCATGGCGATCGGCGCCGTTCCGTTCCTGGTCACGGCCGGTCTGCTCGCATGGGCCATTGTCAGCGCGGGTTCGTCTGTCAGCCCGGGTCAGCTGCCCCCACCACAGGTCATCAGCCGGCTCCGCATCATCACCGGGTTTGGATTGCCGTTCATGATCCTCGGCGGGCTCTGGTCCGGTCTTGCGGCCGCGTTGCTCGGGCTCGAGCAAGGCTCAGCGGCGGGTTTCGCGATAACGCTCTACCAGTTCACCTTCCTCGCCGCGGTCTTCGTCGACACGGTCACGCTGGTCGTCGCGCTTCGGACACGCGCGGCTCCGCAGGCATAGTGCCGGGTCCCGCATGACGACTCCCCGAGCCCGAACGCGATCGCTGGGCTAGTTGCCCAAGGTGTCGCGCACCCGCCGACCATCGCACGACCAGGTCCCTTGGAGCGTGACGTCTCCCCGATCTCGTAGGGGATTGTCCGCAAGCGCGACCAGGCGCGCCGTGACCGAACCTCGCGCCGTTCCTTCCTGGCTGAATCGATCCGGGCCGCTCACGATCGTCACCTCGCCATCCGTGCTCTTCCAGCGAAGGCTTGAGGTCCCATCGCGAAAGGTGTTGGGCTGGTGAAGGCCGGCCTCGACCGCGTTGCCACTCTCGCCTCCGAGGTCGTAGCTTCCGGGGCCATGATAGGCACGAACGGTGATTTCGACATAGCCGGGGTCCTTGTCGAAGTAACCCCGAATCTTGAAAAAAGAGAAGGCGCCGACATCGACGTCGAGATCGCAGACCGTGTACTGGGTGGGTGATAGGCGTCCCAGGAAATTGCCTCGGATGGCGCCGCTCGCCTGCAGGTGCATATCCTTATCGGCGACGACAGAACCGGGACTCTGTCCGGATCCGTTGGAGGACGTCAGACATCCGGTCAGCATGGACCCCACCACGATCGCCAAAACGAACCTCGCCGCCATCGACTTCATCGTATGGAGCACTCGCCTTCCGACGGAGGTTTTTTGGGCGCGTGCCCGCCTGAAATCCGTCGCTCGATGCGGCGGTTATGGGTCGGCCAGTCGGGCCCTCACCGGATGCCCCTCTCGCGAAGGGCGATAGCTGAGGTCACCGCTATGTGTTGGCTACGCGGTCGGCGGTTACGAGCCGGACTGACATGCACCGCCGATCCGGCCGGTCGATAGCATCGCAAATGTGAGTGCTACGCCTCCTCCCGGTGTGTACAGGACAACGCCGCCGTCTCCATTAACAAACCATATGCCGTTGGCATCGGTCACCCCGGCGGAAAGAGCATGGTCTATCTTCATGCGGTTGGCGGGGTTGTAAGCACCGGGGCCAACGTAGATCCGGTCGCCCGTTTGCGGTCCCCGGAGAAGCCACAATTCAGAGGCCGCGGAATTCACGACGAGGACAACGGGCTGTCCCTTGCTGTCGACGCCGACCGGTCCGACAAACGCGCCCGGCCGATATAACCAGGTGCTGGCGACCCCAGTCTGGAGATCGACTGCAAGAAACGCACATGGAGCCGTCCGGTTACGCTAACTTGGCCCGCCCGACCCGTGGTGATGTGAGGGCCTTTCCGCATGAAGGCGAGGGCTGGGTCAATTCCTCAGGATTTTGCGGTTTGCATCTTGCTTACTCCTTCAGCCGCCAGGCATACCGGTTTGCAGGACCGCCCATAATTACCGGACACATTGGGAGGGGAGATTCATGGCTCAGGCACTCGGCACGTCAGTCGGCGCATTTCGAGCGGCGTTCACCGGCAGGGTGATCACTTCAGAAGATCCGGATTACGACAAGGCCCGTTCGGTCTTCAACGGCGCCATCAACCGGCGCCCTGCCGTCATCGCCCGATGCACGACGCCAGAGGAAGTCGCCGCAGCGATCAAGTTTGGTATTGACCAGGCCCTAGAAATCTCGGTGCGCGGTGGCGGGCACAACTTCGCTGGGTTTGCGGTCTGTGAAGGCGGCCTGATGATCGATCTCAGCGAGATGCGACAGGTCAGCGTCGACCCGGCGGCTCGCCGAGCGGTGGCCGGCGGCGGCGCCACCTGGCACGAGGTGGACGCGGCGACGCAAGCGCACGGGCTGGCTGTGACGGGCGGCTTTATCAGCCGCACGGGCATCGGCGGGCTGACGCTGGGTGGCGGGCTTGGCCACTTGACGGGGCAGGCGGGACTCAGCTGCGACAACCTGGTGTCGGCGCAGGTCGCTACGGCTGACGGCCGGATCCTTACCGCGTCGGCGAACGAGAACCCCGATCTCTTCTGGGCTATCCGGGGTGGCGGCGGCAATTTTGGCGTGGTGACCTCGTTCGAGTACCAGCTCCACCCGGTCGGCCCGCTCGTCAATCTGGGCCTATTCTTCTGGGGCGTCGACAAAGGGAGCGCGGCCCTTCAATTCAGCCGCGAGTTCCTGAAGACGTTGCCCCAGAACGCAAGCGGCTTCATCGGCGGTCTCAGCGCGCCTCCTGCGCCGTTTGTTCCGCAGCAACATCACTTCGCTCCGGGGTTCGCCCTGATCATCGTTGGCTATGGGTCCCGTGAGAAGCATGCCGAGGTTGTCAAGCCGATCCGGGACGCGGTGGCGCCCCTCTTCGAGCTGGTCACGCCGATGCCATACGTGCAGCTCCAACAGATGTTCGACGAGGCGAACCCGTGGGGGATCCTCGCGTACGAGAAGGCGCTGTACCTCGACGAGCTCACCGATGGCGCGATCCAGGTTTTCACCCAGTACCTGCCGAAGAAGGCATCGCCGCTCTCGATCGTGCCCGTCTTCTTCCTGGGCGACGCGTACGCCCGGGTGCCCGACGATGAGACCGCGTTCGGTGGGAGCCGCAAGGCTCGATACGCGTTCAACATCAGCGCCGTATGCCCGGACCCAGCACTATTCGATGCCGAGCGCAGCTGGGTACGCTCCTTCTGGCAGGCGCTCCGCCCGCACGCAACGAGTGCCGGAAGCTACGTGAACTTCATGTCAGAGTACGAGGAGGATCGAGTCAAGGCGGCCTATGGCCCGGCAAAGTACGAACGGCTCGCTCGCATCAAGGCAACGTACGACCCCGACAATGTCTTCCATCTCAACGCGAACATCAAGCCGGCGCTCCGGCCACTCCCAAACTGAGGAAAGCGGACTCGGA
>VBFR01000144.1 GCA_005889345.1 Chloroflexota bacterium | reverse complement strand
GCGGATGCCGTGGCCCGCAATCCGCAAACCGTGCAGAACGCCCGACTGTGGGATCCGCAGCTGGCGCTGCCGCAGACGCTGGAGAACATCCAGAGTCTGCGCACCTACTACCAGTTCTATCCGAACGAGGTGGCCGTCGATCGCTACCAGCTCGGCGGCCAGTACCTGCAGCTGTTGCTCGCGGCGCGCGAGCTCAAGCCCGAGAACCTGCCGCCGGAAGTCAAGAACTGGGTCAACCTGAAGTTGCAGTACACCCATGGGTACGGGGTGGTCGCCGCGCGTGCCAATGAGGCGACGACCCAGGGCTACCCGGTCCTGACCCTCAAAGACATCCCTCCCGCCGGCACACCGGAGGTTACCCAGCCGGGGATCTACTTCGGTCGTCACACCACGGATTACGTGCTGGCCGATTCGAAGCAGTTTGAGTTCGATTACCCGCTGGAAACGGATAAGTTCACGCACTGGACCGGCCACACCGGGGTTCCCCTGACGTCGGGGCTGCGCAGCCTGGCCTTCGCGGTGCGCTTCGGTGACATCAATATGCTGATCAGCCCGCAGCTCACCGCCCAGACGCAGGTGCTCTTCAATCGCGCTGTCCAGGATCGGGTCGCGGCGCTCGCGCCCTTCCTGCGCTTCGACCAGGACCCCTATGTGGTGGTGGTCGACGGCCGCGTTTACTGGATCCTCGATGGCTTCACCGTCACCGACCACTATCCCTACAGCGAGATGGCACCCGATCAGGGCGGCGCTTTTTACAACGTCAACTATGCGCGTAACTCGGTCAAGGTTGTGGTCGATGCCTACGACGGCACCACGACCTTTTACCAGATCGATCCCAAGGATGCGATCGCGAACACCTACGGGGCGATCTTCCCCGGCCTGCTCAAACCCTTCAGCCAGATGCCAGCGGGTCTGCAGGCGCACATCCGCTATCCCCGCGATCTCTTCAATCTGCAGGCGGAACGTTTCACGCTCTTTCACATGACCGACCCCAGGGACTTCTTCTCGCGCCTCGATCTCTGGAACATCGCCAAGGAAAACCAGCAGCAGGCCAGCGGTCCCTTGCCGATGCGGCCCTTCTACGTCGTGAGCCGGCTTCCCGGCGAGTCCAAGGTCGAGTTCGTCACCATCCTGCCCTATACGCCAAACGGGAAGACGACCGGACTACGGAACTCTCTTCGATTTCCGCTTCCCCAAGGACAGCCTGGTGGTCGGCCCCCAGCAAGTGGAGTCGAACATCGATCAGGCCCCGGTGATCAAGTCGCAATTCGCGCTGCTCAATGCCGCAGGCTCCCAGGTAATTCGTGGCAACCTGCTGGTGCTGCCGATCGAGAATTCCCTCCTCTACATCGAGCCGATTTACCTGGAGGCGACCAACGTCCCGATTCCGCAGCTGAAGAAAGTGATCGCCGCCACCGGCCAGAACGTGGTGATGGAGGACACGCTCGACAAGGCGCTCGCGTCCCTGCTCGGTAACGCAACGCCGACGACGCCGTCGGGTCCGACGACGCCACCGAGCGGCACCGTGGCACAGTTGATCGCGTCCGCCAAGACGCACTACGACCAGGCACAGACGGACCTGACGAAAGGCGACTTTGTGGGATACGCCCAGGAGATCAAGACGGTTGGCGACATCCTGAGGCAGCTCGCCGCGCTGCAGCCGGCCAGCCCCGCGGCCAGCGGATCCCCCAGGCCCTCGCCAAGCGCCTCGCCGTAATAAAAATGGGCGCTTGCCCGAGCAAGCGCCCCTCCGAGTCCCCCGGAACCTCGAGTTACTTTCCGCCTGGCAGCGAATCCGCGACGGCGAGCGCGGCGGCGACGACGGTAGCGATCAACGCGACAAACCGGTACATGAGCACCCTCCTTTCAGCACCGGGTGCCAAGACCGACTCAGCCGGTATTTAACACCCGGTTCAATTTGGTGTCAATATACTTTTCCCACGCGGGTTTAGTGAAGCTATACTCAAGCGCATCCGATGAACTCTGTCGGTGATCGTCTTCGGGAGGCGCGGCTCGCCCGCGGGTTGACCCAGGCGGAGCTGGCGAGGGGCCTGGCGACCAAAGGCGTCATCAGCCAGATCGAGCGCAACCGCACCACGCCGTCGCTGCCCAAGCTCCGTGTGATGGCCGAGCGCCTCGGCCTCCCGCTGGGTCATTTCACCGGTGACCGGTCACCGCATGAGCTGACCTATCTGCGCAAGAGCGCTGAGCTGGCGGTGAAAGCGAACGAGCCGGAACGCGCCCTCACCCTGGTCGAGGAAGGCCTTCAACTGCCGAACACCGCCGATGAGCGCGCCGAGCTGCACCGCATTCGCGGACGGGCTCTTGACGCGCTGGGCCGCCCGAACGACGCGCTGGCCTCACTGCAGGTCGCGGCCGCGACGGCTCCGCCGGATGATCCGGAGCTCAGTGGGGCAATCTATGCCGACCTGGGTTACGTGCTCCAGCAACAGGAACAGTTCAATGCCGCGATGGAGGCAAACCTCCGGGCGCTCGGCTGGCTCGATCGCAGTAAGCACGCCGATCCCGCCCTCCGCGCCAGGGTGCTGACCAACCTCGGCCGTTCCTGCTACTCACTTGGGCAGCTCGACAGCGCCGACAACTACTTTCAGGCTGCTCTGGACGCCGCCATAGATGCCGAAAGCCTCCTGCGCATCGCCAATGCCCACATGGCACTGGGCGTTTCCGCGCGTGCCGTTGGCGACCTCGCCCGCGCGGTCGAGCACTGCAACCGCGCGCTGGAGCTCCATTCCAGGATTGGTGAGCAGCGTGCGGCCAACCGTGTGCTCAACAACCTGGGTGACGTGCACTATGCCGCCGGACGCAGACGTCAGGCCGCCGAGCTTCAGGAGCGCTGTCTTCAGCGGGCCCGGGAGATCCATGATGACTTCGAGATCGGTGTTGCCGCCGGCGCGCTTGCCCGTTACGACCTCGACGGCGACAAGCTCGACGAAGCGGTCGCGCACGCCCGCGAAGCTCAGCTGGCATCGAAACGTTCGGGCGACCACCTCCACCAGGCGCTTGCCGCGGCGACGGAGGGTGGGGCCGCCCAACGACAGGGACGACCGAGACTCGCCGATCGGAAATTTTCCTTCGCGCTGCGGCTGCTGACCGATCGGAACGCCGCCGGAAAGCTGGCCGAGGTGTGCGCGATGTATGCCGACGTCCTGCGGGCCCGCGGCGACGACGACCGCGCCTTTGCATTCATGCGCATGGCGGCCGGGCGCGACTTCAACAGGTTGCGAACACTGCTCCGCAAATGAGCACGTCGCAGGGTGAGGCCGCGAAGGATCACTCGGCCACGGTGTTGGTGGCCCAGGACGACGTCGAGAGCGAGCGCGACTTGCGCATCAACCTCGAGGCGGCCGGGTATCGGGTGATCACCGCGAAAGATGGCGCGGCGGCCCTGCGACTGCTCACCGCTCACCCCGTTGACCTCGTGCTGTGCGAGGCCATGCTGCCCGACATGGACGGCATCGAGGTCTGCCGGGCGATCAAGCAGGCGCCCGCTACCCGCGATACGCCGGTCGTGCTCTTGATTGCGGCGGCGGACGAGCTGCTGCGGCAGCGGGCGGTCGACGCCGGGGCCGACGACGTGGCGTTCACGCCAGTAGCCCGGGCCACGCTGCAGACCCTGGTGCGAGCACAGCTTCGCATCACACAGTTGAAAAGCCAGATCAATGAGCTCGAGGGCATCGTTGTCACGCTGGCCCGCGCGGTCGAGGATCGCGACCACAGCAGTGCGGGACTCGCTGAGAAGGTCGCGCACTGGGCAATGCAGCTCGGCACCGCCATCGGACTGCCGGATGACCAGCTCACCTTCCTGTACAAAGCCGCGTTGCTGCACGACGTTGGCACCTTGACCGTCCCGGTGGGCGTCCTCGCCAAGGAAGGCCGGCTGGATCCGGGGGAGTTCAGCCAGGTGAAGCGCCACCCCGTCGTCGGCGAGGAGATTCTGGCACCACTGCCACGCGCCGACCAATTACTTCCGGCCGTCCGCCACCACCACGAACGGGTCGACGGTGCGGGCTACCCCGACGGTCTCGGCGGCGATCAAATTCCGCTCTTCGCTCGCATCATCGCGATTGCCGACGCGTTCGTGGCGATGACGAGCGACCGCCCCTACCGGCGCCGCCGTACGAGGGAGGAGGCCGTCAACATCCTGGGGCAGGGTGCCGGCAAGCAATGGGATGCTGTGCTGGTCGATCAATTCCTGCGCCTGGTCAGTGAGGCAGGCGCCGACGCCGTCCCTCAGGTTCGCTCGGCAGGTTAATCGATCTCGCCGCCCTTTCCACGTCGGGGGCGGCTATTCAGCGGCTGCGCCGAGCAGCCGCTCGACAATCACGCAGTCCATCCAACGTCCGTCGAGCTGTCCGTGCCGGCGATAGGTGCCCACCTCGCGGAAACCGAGCGCGGCGCAGAGCCGTCGGCTCGCCACATTCTCCGGAAAGATGCGTGACACCAGCTTCCAGAATCCGCACCGTTCGGCCTCCCTGATCAGCGCCTCCAGGCATAACCGCCCAACCCCGCGGCCGCGGGCCTCGCGGGCCACGTAGATGGAGACCTCGGCCACGCCGGCGTAGGCGTTGCGGGGCCGGTACTCGAAGGTCCACGCAAAGCCGAGGACGCGATCTTCATCCTCGACTACCACAGCCGGGTAGCGATCTGCCCGCGTGGTGAGCAGCCCCCCAACCGAGTCCGCGGTTCGGTGCTCCGTCTCGAAGGTGGCGACGCGATCGTCGATGCCCTGGTTATAGATCTCCGCGATGGAGGCGGCGTCTCGCAACTCGGCTGGACGGGCTTTCAGCATTTCGGTCTCTTTCTCAGCGTTCTCTCATCCGGCTCAGAGTCTGTGCTCATCCATGGGCGCGATGCTGAATCCAGCAAAGGAACCGAGATGAGCACCCTGCACTCGCTTCTCGACAATCTGGCGGCAGCGGGAACCGTCTACGGCTGGCGCATCGATGCCATCGTGCTGGGCGGTCTGATCTGGGCGCTGGCCTCCGGCTACGCGCAGGTCCGAACCTCGATCGGCTAGCGAGGCCATTCCTCGGGGCGATCGATATCATCGCCCAGCCCGGCTGGGAAAGGCACCTCGGTCACGGCGTCCGCGTGTGCCGCGATCACCAGCTGACCGCCATTGTCATCACTGAGGGTTAGCAGCTCCGGAAAGAACCGGCGATCGAACACGGGCGGATTCCCACGATGCTCACCCCACCGGGGCACGATGATGCGCTCGGGCGAGAACGCCTTGACCAGTGCCTGGATCGCCTCTGCGGTCAGAAACGGTTGGTCGGCCACACCGATCAAGGCGGCGTCCGTGGCCTCGGGCAGCGCCCGCACGCCGATGGCGATCGAGCTGCTGATGCCGCGCTCCGGATGCGCGTTCTCAACGGTCGTCAGGGGGAGGCCGGCGAGCGCATCAACCAGGCGCGGGTCGGCCGAGACGACGACAACCAGCGGTTGCAAACCGCCTTCAAGGAAACACCCCGCGGTCTTGCGGACGAGTGGCTCGCCGTCCCACGGTTCGAGCAGCTTTTGGCGTCCGAACCGCGTCGACTGCCCAGCCGCGAGCAGGATGCCGGCGATCAGCGGGCTGGAGTCGCTGTCTTGAGCTCCTGATCGACGCAACTGGCGAACCGCTGCGCCATGCGCTGAGCGACCTCCTGCATGATGCCCGTACGTCCGAACTGCGCCACCACGCCGCTCACCGCCAGGTCGGTGTTCATGACGACGCTTGTCCCCTTCTCAGTTGGCTGCAACTGCGCCGTCATGGTTGCGGAGGCACCGCCTCTGCCGCGTGTCTCCGAGCCCTCGGCCCTGACGCTCACCGTATGCTCGCCCTCGTCCATGCTCTGAATGGTGATGCGGCCCTTGTAGGAGACGCCGATCGGCCCCAGCTTGACCTCGACCTTGCCGGCGTAGGTCTTGTCGTCGATCACGTCGGTGAGGGACGCACCAGGGACGCAATGCGCGATCTTCGGAACGTCGAGCAGGTAGGCCCACGCCGCCTCGATCGGAGCCGACAGCTCGAATCGAGTGGTGATGACCATGCGAATACCTTAGTCGAAAACTAAACGGCCGGCACCTGGTGGTACCGGCCTTCGAGCGCCTGTTGCTTGGAGTCTACGTCAGGACGCGGTGATGGCCGTCCCCGGATCCACAAGGTGCAACCAGGTCAGACCCGATGGAAGGCTCATCACCTTGCCGTCGCTGCCAACGATCTTCAGCGGCAGCTCCGGTTTCGACAGGTCCCAGGTGGCCTTGTAGTGGTGGCCACGAGTGAAAACATCGGCTGCACCGGTGCCCTGCAGGTCGAAGTCGACGGCGGGGGCACCGGTGACGTCGGTGAAGCCGGCGTCGTGATGCGCGACCTGGATCACGATGACATTGACCGGCTTGATCGGTTGACCGGTGTCCTGGTCGACGAGCGCGCCGAGCGCGGTGCTGTAGGCGTAGGCGTTATCCGCGGCCGAGTAGGTGTAGATGACGCGGTGGGAACTCGTCTGGTCGAACACGATGCGGTTGGCCACCGCGGGCGCCGGACTGGCCCCAGGCTCACCAGGGGACGGCAGCACGTAGGTGACGCGTGGCGCGTGCTTGCTGACACCCTGGGCGAGCCGGTTGCCGTCGGTATAGAGGTTGTGTGGTGCTCGCCGGCTGGGGTCGCGCGAAAAATAGACGCCGCCGTCGCTGCCTTCGGTCAGCGCCGGGATCTGCTGGTCCTGGATCACCTGCAACACCTTGATGTTCGCGCCGGAGAAAAAGAGCACGCCGTGGTACGAGTGCCAGAGCCGGATCGTCACCGGACGAGCGCTGCGGACCGGTTCGATGCGCTGGCTCCCGGTTGGCGAGAAGTAGATCGCGGTCATGCGGGTAATGCCGCCCTCGGCCAGGTACTCATAGACGATGTCGGCCTGTTGCAGCCCGGCCAGCGGCCGCGCCAGGACGGAATTCTCGATCTGCACCATGGCCGGGCCTGGCCGCCCCGGCGTCGGAGTTGGCGTGGTCGGCCCGGCGCTCGTCCCGCAGGCGGCCAGCACCAGCGCCAGTCCGCAGGCAAGCATCGATCCAAGCCGGCTCAGATTCCTCACGGACGGTATCAGTATAAGAAAAGGCGATAGTGTAGCCCACGCGATTCTGTGGTAGGTTCACTAGCGATGTTGCCGCACGAGATGCTCCAGACGCAGACCCAGGTCGAGCGCTCGCTTCTCAGCCGAGTCATGGGATGGCTCGCCCTCTCGCTCGCCCTCACCACCGGCGGCATCTACCTCTGGATCGCGGGCGTGGTGCCGCAGAACATTCCCTGGCTGCTCTACTTCATCGTCGCCATCGGCCTGATCTTTGGCATCCAGGCAGCGACCAACAGTAAGAACCAGAGCCTGGCGGTCGGCCTCTTCGGGCTCTTCTCCGTCATCGAAGGCCTCTTCATCGCCCCGATCGTTGCCTACTATCTGCACGCCGCGCCCGATGCGGTCGGCAGTGCCCTGCTCGGCACCGTCGGCATCTTCCTGGTGGCCGCGGCGGTCGTCTATCTGACCAGCATCAACATGGCGGCTTGGGGCAAGTACCTGTTGGGCGCCCTCCTGGTCGGCATCGTCATCAGCTTCGCCACCCTGATCTTCCACTTCCCCATCAGCAACCTCGCTCTCAGCCTCTTCCTCGGGGTGGTCTTCGTGGGGCTGACGTTCTTCGACTTCTGGCGGGTCAAGGCGGAGCGGGCCGGAGACAACAATGCGCTCCTGCTCGCACTCAGCCTCTACCTGGACTTCATCAACCTCTTCCTGATCCTGCTCCGCATCTTCGGCCGTCGCGATTAGCGACCAACTCAGGATGCGACGGGGGTCGCTCGAGGGACTGCCAGTCCTTGAGATTCCCTATGGATTCGGACTACGGACTTTTCGCCTTGGCGACGAACCCCGATGGGCTCAACTGATGACGGGGGCCATCGGCGATTGGGATGAGGAGTCGACGGCTCGGCTGTTTCTGAGCGATCCCGGCGTCAACCTCGATGGAGTCTTCTTCCTCGATGAAAGGGACAACTACGTGGCTACCGCGACGGATAAGAAGGTGCCCGAACCGGAGCTCGGTTACCTCCACATGGTGGCGGTGGCTCCGCCATACAGAAGGAGAGGCTTAGGTCGGTGTATTTCTCTTGCCGCGCTGCTCCACATGAAGGAGCGCAGCTGCCGCCTGGCGATCCTCGATACGGACGACTTCCGCCTGCCAGCCATCCGCACGTACCTCGCGCAGGTTGCGGGTGCGCCGCTCCCGCCAATCCAGAATGAGATCGGCGAAGGCTGACTTCGACAACCGCTCCCGGCGAACGGCGTTGGTCTTGGTGTCCGTGATCTCCAGCTCGACCCAGACGACGCCGGCCTCGATCAGACGCGCGGGGTATTCGTTCTCCTCGATCAACCGAATCAGCTCAAGCTCTCCAAGCATCTCCATACACCCCTGAAGAAAACACGTTGCCGACGGCTCTTATTCGTTCCCAACGAGGACGCTCCAAGAATCCGTCACTGTTCCGAAACTGAGGTTGGCCGGGTGGCGGAAGATGCCCGGTAAACTTAGCCCGTGCTGGCCGACCTCCACATGCATTCCACGGTGAGTGATGGCTGGCGCGACCCGGACGAAGTGGCCAACATGGCGGCCGACCGTGGCGTCCGGGTGATAGCCCTCACCGACCACGACACCTTCCTGGGAGTGAACCGGGCGCGCACTGTGGCGCATCGTCGCGGCCTGGGCTACGTCCCTGCCCTCGAGGTCACGACCTATCCTCCCAACCAGTTTCGCCACATCCTGGGCCACGGGGTCGACATGAACCACCCCCAGCTGCTCGCCATGCTGCAGCGGACCCAGGGCGTGTTCCGCAAGCAGACCGAAGCCTGGATCCGAGTCCTACGAGAGCAGGGCATCGGCGGCGACCTGGGGCTCGACGCCTACGCCTACAAACCCACCGTGATGCCGGGCGCCGTCCTCAAGGTCATTCTTCAGCACGGCGTCATGGCGGAGCGCGACGCCTGGGACAGCGTGCGCAAGGCCGTCGACTTCATGCCGGCGGATTTCTATTCACCGATCCCATCGCCGAAAGAGGCGATCGACGCGATCCATGCGGCGGGCGGGCTCGCGGTGCACGCGCATCCGGGGCTGGTGCCCGACCAGGACCTGATGAAAGAAGTCCTGCCCATGCTCGACGGCCTGGAAGTGTACACGCGGCGGCACAAGCCGGAGCAGATTCCGATTTACGAAGAGCTGGCACGCCGGCACGGGCTGCTGATGACCGTGGGCACCGACTACCACGGTTTCAACGGCGACGACTACGAGGCCCCCAGGAAAATCATCGACATCCGCTACCTGGAACGGCTCGGCTCGCGAGTGCAGTGGCCCGTCATGGAGAAAGCCGGATGAGCCCGACGCTGGTCAACCCCGCGGTGGCCGATGCCCGGGCGGCGTTGCTCGACCTCGGTGGCCGCGAATCGGCCGCGATCGCCGCCGCGATCGAAGGGCTGCCCTCCATCCCAGCTTTCCAGGTGATGGCCACCGCCTCCCAGGCGGCGCGCCCACAGTGGGCCGGCCTCGTCGACGACCTCTTCGAGCGACCGCTCTTGAAGCAGGCGAAAGCCGGCCTGCGCAACGCGCTGATGTCGACGCTCACTGGGGACACGCTCTATCGCAACGTATTCTTCTCCTTCGCAGATGCGGTGATCCTCTGGCACTACGGCTACACGCAAGAACGCACCGGCAGTCGCCGGCTCGATACCGCCTACCGCGCCATGCGCCGGCTGCTGGCCGGCGCCGAAGACTTCATGGACACGCCACTGCCGGCGGAGCCTGATGTCGCCTATTTCCACCGGCTGCGCCGCGTCAAGCTGACCAGGGACAATGCGTATCCGATGCTGCGCCGTGCGGGGCGCCTGCTCGGCACGGTCGAGGCGGACGTGACGCAGGAAAAGCTGCACGCGGTCCGCGGCAGTATCCTGACGAGCTACGTGACGTTCAGCGCCCAGGTGATCGCGATGGCCCGCGCGGTGCGCGCCGAGCGCGACGCCATCGACCGCGACGACGTGCTGAACGGGTTGCAGGCGATCACGACCCTGCTGCAGACGCCGCCGAAGGCGCTGCCGGCCTGATCCAGGTCCCTGGCAGGGTCGCACCCAAAAGCAACATCGAAAGCGCCCCGACCAGCATCGGCAGGAGCGCAAAGCCAAAGTGCCCGGTCCAATCCCAGGCCACGCCACCAAGGGCGGGACCGAAGAACGCCGCGCCATAGCCGAGCGTGAACATGAAACCGCTGGTGCGCGCGACCTCAGATGGCGAGAACAGCGCCGGCAGTCCGAGGTTCAGGATGAAGGCGAGACTGGCGGCAGCGCCCGCAAGGCCCGCCCAGAGTGGCGCGCTATCGACCGGGGCCAGTGCATACCCGGCGACGCCCACCACCGACCCAACTCCGGCGAGCACATAAGGCCAGCGGCGCCCCAGCATCGCATCGCCGCGTAGCGCCAGCCAGAAGCTGACGGGGAGCTGCATGGCGTTCAGCGCGCCGAGGGTCAGCGGAATCAAGCCGTGGGCGTGGCGTGCATCGAGCGTGTCGGGGACCCAGCTGTTCATCCCGAAATAGACGAGGCTGGCCCCGCCCATCAGCACCCCGACACGGAGCATGCGGCCGCTCCGCCAGTCCGGCAGCCAGGCGCCAGCGGTCGCCACCGCGGCCTCGGATGCCGGAGTGACGATCAGCCAGAGTGCCAGCACGATGGCGGCGGGCACTGCCCACACCGCCAGGGCGAATTGCCAACCAAAGGGCACCAGCAGCAGCGGCAGCGTGATGCTGGCCGCGATGACCTCGCCGACCAGCAAACCATTGGAGTAGATCGCGATCGCCCGTCCGATCCGCGTGGGAAACCAGGCCTGCGCCAGGCTTGGCATCGCGGGTTGGGCCACCGCGATCCCCAGCGCGAACACAACGGTGAAGGCGAACAGGATAGCGGCGTCGGGAAATGCGCCGCGCAGGCCGGCGCCGAGCGCGACCAGGGCGAGCCCTATGGCGACCGCCCGCCGCGCCCCGACGCGACTCACCAGGTAGGCCCCGGGGATCGCGCCGGCCGCCATCAAGAGCACCGGCAACGAGGTCAAGAGTCCCGCGGCGCTGTAGGAGAGCGAGAGCGTGCGATGCAGGGCGGGCAGCGTCGGCGGGACGCCGAGGATGACGGTGCGCAGGTTGACCCCGACCAGCCAGAGCAGGACGAGCGTTAGCCAGAGCTGTCGCGAGCGCGGACGACTAGAGACCGCCGACGGGGAGCTCCTCGATCAGCACCGTCGGGCTGCCGCAAAACCCACCGGCGAACATGAAACGGAGGTCGTCGGCCACGGCCGTGACCTTCTTCAGCAGGGCGATCACGTTGCCCGCGACGGTCAGTTCCTTGACCGGCCTCGTCAGGCGGCCGTTCTCGATCCAGTGGCCGGTCAGTCCCAGCGAAAACTCACCCGAGACCGGGTTGACGGTGTTGAGGCCGGAAAGCTGCGAGACGTGCAGCCCGTTGCTGACGCGGGCCAGCAGCGCCTCTCTCGACAGCGTGCCCGGCTTGAGCACCAGGTTGGAGACGCCGACCTCGGGCACACTCTTGTAGGAACGGACCGCGCTTCCGGTCGATTGGCTGTTGGTGCGCTTCGCGGTGTAAGTGTTGTGGAGATAGCCCTTGAGGACGCCCGCGCCGATCAGCTCGTTGCGTTCGGCCGGCACGCCCTCGCCGTCGAACGGCCGGCTGGCCAGGCCTTCGGGGAGACGCGGGTCATCGGTGATGGTGACGATTTCCGCCGCGACTTGCTCGCCGACCTTGCCGGCGAGCAACGATCGCCGCTTGATCACGGCGTCGGCACTGAAGGAGCTGCCGAGGACCCCGAGGATCATCGCCGCCGCGTGCGGATGCAGCACCACCGGAACACTCGCCGTTGGCACGGGTCGCGCACCCAGGAGCCCGGCCGCGTTCTCCACCGCCTCCTTCACCACGCCGGCGAGGTCGAGTTCGTCCATGTCGCGGCCATGGGTGAAAGCGAAACCCGACTGCATCTCGGAGTCCTGCTCGGCGATCGTCTCCAGCACGCCGTAGGCAACGGTCCGATCGAACGACGCCTCGAGCCCGCGGCTGTTGTAGATCTCGACGCGTCCGCTCCCGTCGCTGTACATGGCGTCGCTCACCCGGCGGACGCGCGCATCGAGCGAGGTGGCACGCCGCTCCATCTCGAGCGCGAAGTCGATCTTCTTCTGCGGGTCGACGCCGGCGAGCGCTGGCGAGGCCAGCCCACCGAGCGCCTCGAAGGGCCGCGGATCCGGCAGCACATTGGCGTCGTCGGCATGGTTATAGCGGCCATTGAGCAAGGCCTCATCGACGAGACCGTCGAGCGCGGCGGGCTCGAAGTCGGAGGTGTAGGAGAAGCCGACGCGATGGTCACGAAAGGTGCGAAGACC
Source organism: Chloroflexota bacterium (assembly GCA_005889345.1). GTDB lineage: Bacteria > Chloroflexota > Dormibacteria > CF-121 > CF-121 > CF-13. The sequence continues at coordinate 2,395 of VBFR01000144.1, read as the reverse complement.
GATGCCGCGGCTTTCCGCCGACACGAGCGATTCAATCGCACCTTTGTAAACGCGGACCGTGAACTCGGTGCCGCGAGAGATATACAACTCGGCGTCCTCCGCCCCTTGCGCTTTGCAGCGCGCCAGCACACTCTCGCCGATCGAGTTCACTGGCGCATAGCGCCCGCCGGGACCACCCCGGTGCCGCCAACGGTCAGCTCCGAGATGCGGATGGTTGGCTGGCCCACCGAGACGGGAACGCCCTGCCCTTCCTTGCCACAGGTGCCGGGCGCGAGCTTCAGGTCGTTGGCCACCATGTCGACCTTGTGCAGGGCGCGTGGCCCATTGCCGACGATGGTGGCGCCGCGCACCGGCCGGCCGATGCGGCCGCCCTCGATGAGGTACCCCTCGGTCACCGCGAAGACGAAGTCACCGGTGGTGACGTCGACCTGTCCGGCACCGAGCTTCCTGGCGTACAGGCCGCGCGGCGTCGCGGCGATGATGTCCTCCACGGTGTGGGCGCCGGCGGCGATGAAGGTGTTGGTCATGCGCGGGATCGGCAGGTGCTGGTAGGACTGGCGGCGCCCATTCCCGGTAACCGGGTGGTTTTGCTGACCGGCGCGCAGCCGGTCGTACATGTAACTGACGAGGACGCCGTCCTGGATCAAGACGTTGCGGCGGGTTGGCACGCCCTCGTCGTCGACCGTCAGCGTCCCCCAACGGCTGGGCATGGTGCCGTCGTCGATGGCCGTCACGATGGGGCTCGCGACCGCCTGGCCGATCTTGCCGGTGAAGACGGTCGATCCCTTGCCGACAAAGTCCGCTTCGAGCCCGTGTCCGCAGGCTTCGTGGAAGAGCACACCACCGAACTCGTTTCCGATGATGACTGCCATCTGGCCCGCGGGTGACGGCGCCGCGTCGAGCAGGGCAACGGCGCGCTCCGCGGCGGCGCGGGCATACTCGGCAGCCGAGGTGTCGTCGAAGAACTCGAAGCCACGCTGCATGCCGGGGGCCTCCATCGCCGTTTGAATTTCGCCGTTGCGCTCGGCGACGGCGTGCACCATGAGCCGGACGCGGGTGCGGGAATCGGAGTGATGAATCCCTTCGGAGGTGGCGACGAGCACCTCCTGCGCGCTCTGGCCATAGCCGACCGCAACCTGCTTGACCGCGCCGCTCACGGCTCGAGCCGCCTGGTCCGCTTCCAGCAGCAGCTCGATCTTTGCCTCCGGTCCGACCGTGTCCGGCGGCACGTCGATCCGCTGCGGCGGCCGCGGTGCGCCGCTGAGCTCGGCGAACGCAAATCGCCCACCGCCCCGACGCCCGATCTGCGCGGCCAGGTCCGCGGTCTTGAGTAAACCGTCTTCCGAAAGATCCTCGGTATAGACGTAGCTGACCGTGCCCTGGTGGATGATGCGCAAGCCGGCGCCCAGATCGTTGCCGGAATTGACCCGCTGTACTTTGCTCTCTTCGACGCTGATCGACTGGTTGCGCTTGCGCTCGACGAAGAGCTCGACGAAATCCGCGCCCGAACGCAGCGCGCGCTTGATCACGCTGTCCACGAGGGATTGCTCGAGCAGTGGCATCAGCTTGAGTGTACCGGCCTTTTCCGCCGGCTCGGTCTTTCCAACGGCAGGAGTCGCATCAATTCTTCGGCAACGGCGTCAAGGGGCCTGACATTGCCCTCGGCCCGACAGAGGATGAGCGCGCCCTCCATCGCGGCTAGCGTGGCGAGGGCGATGGGCGTCGCGCGACGCGACGGAACGCCGGCGACCTCGAGTTGCTCCGCGAGTACGGCGACCCACGAACCAAACGTCGCCCGCACAACTTCCATCAGATCCTTCTCGCCGGGGCCCGTATCGATCGCGACGCCCGCCACGACGCAGCCGGCGGAGCCTGCTGAGGCCACCACCGTCCGACGCCACACGTCGATGAAGCGTCCTAATACCTCCGACGGGCCGGAGGGGGTACCAGTGCGAAGGTGGGCCAATAGCCGCTCCGATGTCCAGCGGATGGCGTCCTCGGCGAGCTGCGCCTTTCCATCGGGAAAGTGGTGATAGATCGAACCACGCGGTGCCCCGCTGTCGGCAAGCACATCCGAGAGCGAGGTCGCGCTCACGCCTCGGGAACGGATGAGCGAGGCGGCGCTGCGCACCATGCTCGCGCGACTATCGGATGCCATCAATCGCCCAACATCTCCCTCCCCCGCTTGCGGGGGAGGGTCGGGGTGGGGGTGTCCCCTTGACTATGACGGTCATCATAGTGCATGATGTAGGTCGCTATGACGACCATCATAACCGGTTGAGGAGACATCCCATGCCAATGATTGACGTTTACGCCGCTGAGGGAACCTTTGGCGACAAGCATGTACTGGCGAAAGACCTCGCCGCTGCCGTGATGAAGTGGGAGCAGGTACCCA
>VBFR01000143.1 GCA_005889345.1 Chloroflexota bacterium | reverse complement strand
GTTGTTGCCGACCTGCGAGGAGAAGGAGTAGAGGATCTCGCTGAATCCATGCGCGCCAGGATTGAGCGGCCCTCCTCCGTTCGCCGTGGCCGCGGGCGCGAGCACGGCGATGGCCGTAAATCCCAGGATGATGAGGACGTCGATCAGGACGGCAAGGGAGGCGAGGCGGACCTCCTTGGACTCGATCTTCTTGCCGAGGTACTCTGGCGTTCGTCCAACCATGAGGCCGGCGATGAAGACCGCGAGGATGGCGAAGACGAGCATGAAATAGAGGCCAGCGCCGATGCCACCCGGGGCGACCTCACCGATCTGGATCAAGACCATCAACATCATTCCGCCGATCGGCGTGAAACTGTCATGGCTGGAGTCGACCGATCCCGTGCTGGTACCAGTGGTCGAGGCGGCAAAGTTCGCCGAGTAGACGGGGCCGAAGCGGACCGACTTGCCCTCCATGTTGCCGCCCGGCTGGGTCGACGTTCGTGACTGGTCGGCACCCACTGCGGTCAGCGCGGGGTTGCCGACCTGCTCGGCGCCGATCGCAATCCCGCTGGCGACCACGAAGATCGCCACCATCGCCCCGCCGATGGCGAGACCTTGCTTGATATTGCCGACCATCTTGCCGAAGGTGACGACGAGCGCAAAGGGAATCAGGAGTTCGAGGAAGATCTCGAACTGGTTGGTGAAGCCGTTGGGGTTCTCGAAGGGATGCGCCGAATTGGCGTTAAAGGGACCGCCGCCGTTGTTCCCCAGATCCTTGATCTCCTCCTGCGAGCCGAAGGGGCCGACCGCGATCGTTTGGGTCGAGCCCTGGATGGTGTGCGCGGTCTGGTACGGGTCCAGGCTCTGGATCACGCCCTGCGAGATGAGCACGAAGGCCGCGATCACCGACAACGGGATCAGGATGTAGAGGATGGCGCGGGTGGCGTCGACGTAGAAGTTGCCGAGCGTCTTGAGCTTGCGGGCGGACATGCCGCGGATCAAGGCCACAGCGAGCGCAATGCCGGTCGCTGCCGAGAGGAAGTTGTGAAGCACCAGCCCGAGCATCTGCGAGAGGTACGACATCGTTTGCTCGCCGGTGTAGTTCTGCCAGTTGGTGTTGGTGACGAAGCTCACCGTGGTGTTCCAGGCGAGGTCAGGGGCGACCCCGCTGAAGGCCATCGGGTTGAGCGGCAGGTGGTCCTGCAGTCGCAGGATCAGGTAGGTGAGGATGAAGCTGACGACCTGCACGGCCAGCATCGCGATCGTGTAGAGGATCCAGCTTTGCTCGTGGTCCTCCTTGATGCCGGAAAGGCGGTAAAAGCCGACTTCCACCGGACGCAGGACGGGATGCAGGAAGGTCCGTCCGCCGGTGAACACCTTGACCATGAACCCGCCCAGGTACCAGGCGCCGATGGCGACCGCGATGAACGTGAGGGCGACGCCGATTAGCTCAACAACCATCGCTCAGAAGCGCTCCGGAAAGAGTAGAGCGATGAACAGGTAAATGGTCACGACTAGCGCAACGACGCCGGAGGCGATGTAGCCGGCCATCAGGGTAGCTTCTTCAGCCCCAATAAGTAAGCGAAGCTTGCAATGGTGAGGAGCAGCAGCAGAGCGACCATCCAGATATCGAGTGGCACGGTGTCAGACTAGGCCGGGCGGCGTCAACGAGGCATAAACAATCGGTCGTTACGGTTCGATCGCCGGCCCGAAGCGATAGCCTCGACCCGGCACGGTCTGGATTACCTCGGGGTGCGCCGGGTCGTGCTCGAGTTTAAGACGCAACCGCTGGATGAAGACGCGCAGGTAGTGTCGTTCGTCGCCGTAGGCAGGTCCCCACACCTCGTGAAGCAGCGTGCGATAGTCCATCACTTCATGCGCGTGCCGGGCCAGCTCGGCGAGCAGCAAGTACTCGGTCGGCGATAGCCGGACTTCCTCGCCACCTTTGGAGACGGAATGGCGGCTGAGGTCCACGGCAACCTGTCCCGATCGCGCGACCACCGGCACCTGTACCGGCGGTTGCGCTCGCCGAAGCACGGCCCGGATGCGGGCGAGCAGCTCATCGGAGCCGAACGGCTTGGCGAGATAGTCGTCCGCGCCCATATCGAGCGCCCGAACCTTGTCGGCCTGGTCGCCGCGCGCGCTGATCACGATCACCGAAGGGAGGCGGCGGCCTTCGAGGGTGGAGAGGACATGCCAACCATCCACAAATGGCAAGCCGATGTCGAGCAGGACGACGTCGAAGGCTTTCGCCGTGAGTGCCTGCACGCCCGCGGAGCCGTCGGCGGCGAACTCCACCTGGTAGCCGCCGGATTGGAGAGCGGACACTACGGCATTGCGAAGCGCCCGATCGTCCTCCACTACCAGGATCTTGGCGGCCACCGCCGGCTTTACCTGCCCGCCACCACATAAAAGCTCGGTGAATCGACGAGCTCGGCTTCCGGTCGCGCAAACATCCGCCGCAGTTTCAGCCCAGCCACCGTGGCCAGCCAGTTTTCGACCTCTTCGGGCCAGATCAGTGGCACCTCCGCCTGTTGCGTGATGGTGCGCCCGTCGGCGAGCTTGTAATCGACCTCGATGCAGGCCCCATTGCCATCGAACGACTGGACCCGGACGCCCCGTCCCGCGCCCGCCCTCAGCCAATGTGGATTCATCAACTCGAATGCAAGTGACCCATCGGCGGCAACCTGGTCGGCGGCAGCGCGCAGCCGGTCGGCGAAGCACAGGATGTTGGAAGGGACGATCACGAGATCGAATGTCCGCCCCAGATTGAGCTCCTCGATTCGCGATTGGATGAGCTCTGTTCGCGGAAGGCGCTGTCGTAGCCGCCCGAGCATCCCCGGATGGCTGTCGATACCCACCAGCTCGATGCCGGCCAGGTGCAGCGGCACCGCCAGCCTCCCAGTGCCGATGCCGAGGTAGAGCACGGGCGGGGTGGCCGCCTTCGCGAGCTCCAGCCAGGGCGAAAGGTCGGTGGCGTCCGGAAGCTGCGCGTAGAGTTCCGCGAATCCTTCATCGGGGACCGATGGATCGTCGCGAACGATGCTCATGCACGCGCCCGAGCGCGGAGCTTAGGCGACAGCCCGGTCCGCGATGTCGAGCGCCTTGTCGATGATCGCGAATCCCTCCGCCAGCTCCTCCTCGGTGATGCACAGCGGTGGATTCGTCATGATCGTGTGCCAGCGGACGAACGTGTAGAGGCCCTGCTCACGCAGGGACTTCGCGACCGCCTTCATCGGCTCCGAGGTTCCGTTGAAGGGAGCGAGCGGCTCCATGGTTTTACGGTCTTTCACCAACTCCAGGATGCCGAAGAGGCCGATCGCCCGCGTGAGGCCGACCGATGGATGCTTCCGCCTGAGCTCCTGGTGGTGGCGCTTCATCACCTCGCCCATGCGGCGCGCGTTGCCGATCATGTCGTCCTCTTCGTACGCCTGGATCGTCCCCAGGGCCGCCGCGCAGGCGAGCGGGTGACTGTTATAGGTCAGCCCGCCATAGAAGACGTTCTTCTCGAAGTGATCGGCGACCTTCGGGCGCATACCGACCGCGCCAAGCGGGACGTAGCTGCTCGTCAGCCCCTTCGCCATGGTGATGATGTCCGGGACAACCTTCCAATGGTTGACGGCAAACCACTCGCCCGTCCGACCGAACCCGGACATGACCTCGTCGCAGATCATCAGGATGCCGTAGCGGTCGCACAGCTGCCGGACGCCCTGCAGGTATCCATCTGGTGGGATCAGGATCCCGTTCGTCCCGGTGACCGGCTCCAGGATGAAGCCGGCGATGGTGCTGGGCCCCTCGAGCTGGATGGTCTCCTCCAGGTAGCGCAGTGACTCCTCGGCAGTGTCCACCTCGCGTTGCGGTCCGTGATAAGGATCGAGGACATGCACCACGCCGGAATCTCCGATGTCATTAGCCCAACGGCGCGGGTCGCCGGTCAGCGCGATCGCCCCGGCAGTGGCGCCGTGGTACGAACGGTAGCGCGAAACGATCTTGTGGCGGCCGGTGACCCAGCGAGCCATCTTGACCGCGTACTCGTTGGCCTCGGCACCGCCAAGCGTGAAGAAGACTTTGCTGATGTCACCGGGGAGCAACTCAGCCAGCTTCTGGCCCAGCCGCGCGCGGGGCTCGTGGGCCATGAAGGGATTGATGAAGGCCAGCTTCTCGGCCTGTCGCTTGATCGCCTCGACGATGCGCGGGTCGCCGTGTCCCGCGTTCACGCTCATGAACTGGCTGTTGAAGTCGATGATGCGCGTGCCGTCCGGCGTGTAGAAATAGACGCCTTTTGCGTGATCAACGGGAATCGGGTCGGCAGCGGACTGGGCCGTCCAGTCGTAGAGCGTGTACTGGCGGCAGAGGGCGACGATCTCCTCGCCGCTCAGGA
>VBFR01000247.1 GCA_005889345.1 Chloroflexota bacterium | reverse complement strand
GGCTGGCGGACGGCCCGGCCCTCGCCTACGCCGCCACCAAGATGCTGATCTCGAAAGAAATGGAGATGAGCCTCGACGCCGCGCTCGACCTGGACAGCATGACGCAGGCCCTCCTGATGAAGAGCGCCGACCACGCGGAGTTCTACGCGGCCTTCCGCGAAGGACGGGAGCCGAACTGGACCGGCCGCTAACCCGCCCGCACGAGATCCGCAACCCGGAGAGTCTGCCGCGGCCGTCCGGTTTCTCCCACGCCGTCATCGCACACGGAGGTCGGACGGTCTACCTGGCGGGTCAAACGGCACAGCGGGCCGATGGCAGCCTCGTCCCCGGCTCGATGGCGGAGCAATTCGATGTGGCCGCCGGTAACGTCGTGCTGGCACTGGATGGAGCAGGGGCTCGCCCGCACGACCTGGTCAGTCTGCAGATCTTCGTGACGGACGTCGCCGAATACCAGCGGCTATCGAAGGAAATCGGCGTCGCCTACCGACGGCATTTCGGCGACTACTACCCCGCGATGGCGCTGGTCGAGGTCAGGCGGCTCTTTGACCCCAAGGCCACAGTCGAACTGATGGGGGTCGCCGTTATCGCCTGAGCCACTCCAAGAGGAGAGGGCCCGCCCGTGCGAAGCCCTCTCTCCGTCGATTGACTAATCGTCCTCTGCGTCCGCCCTCATGGTGATCTGGCCCCGGATCTCTCCACCCGGGTGGTTCGGCAGCGTATGAACGTTGACGTAAGCATCACCGCTGCGGATATCCGTAAGGAGCTCCGTGAGCGGATGACCGGTGAGCGGTCCGATCAGATCTGCCGCCGTGAACGTCCCCTGAGAGAGGAGACCGTTGACCGTACCTGTCGGTGTTGCCGACTTGAACAGGAAGACGACAACCGGACCGTTCACGCCCGCGCCATTCAGGTGGATGTGCGCCTGGAAGACACCGGTGATGTTGTGGACCTCCAACCGGAAATGGACGCTCGCACCGTGCTCGTCCATCCAGAAGACTGCGCGACCGGTGGCCAAAGAGGTACCAGGAGTCGACGAATCGCTGGTGATGACCTCGCCGGTACCAGTCAGCGACGCCTTGAACCCGTCGTCCCCGGAAACCACTTGCCCGCGGATCTCGCCGCCGGGATGGTTCGGCAGGGTGTGGACGTTGACGTAGGCGTCGCCGCTGCGAATATCGGTCAACAGCTCAGAGAACGGATGCCCGAAGAGTAGCCCGACAAAGCTGTCAGCCGTAATCGTGCCCTCTGAGAGGAGCCCGTTGACCTCGCCGGTCGGCGTTGCAGACTTGAAGAGGAAGACAACAACGGGTCCGTTGACCCCAGCACCGTTCAGGTGGATGTGGGCCTGGAAAACCCCCGTGATGTGGAAGACGCTGAGCCGGTACCTGAGAGACCGCCCATCTTCACTCAACCGGAAGGTCGCCACGCCAGTTCCCAGGGAAGTCCCCGGGGCAGAGGTGCCAGTCGTGATCACCTCCTGGGTTCCAGTAAGGTGCGCGGCAAAGCCGTTGTCCTCTCCGGCAGCCACGAGGACGCGGCCGCGGATCTCGCCACCAGGGTGGTTCGGCAAGGTGTGGACGTTAACGTACGCATCACCGTTGCGGATATCCGTGAGCAGCTCTGAGAACGGGTGGCCAAACAATGGACCGACGAAGTCGGCTGCCGTGATCGTGCCCTGCGAAAGGAGACCGTTCACTTCGCCGGTTGGCTGGGCGGACTTGAACAGAAAGACGACCACAGGACCGTTGACCCCGGCGCCATTCAGATGGATATGGGCCTGGAAGATTCCCGTGAGGTGGGAGACGCTCAGCCGATAGCTGAGGGCTTGGCCATCCTCGCGGAGCCGGAACGTGGCCAGCCCGGTTGCCAGAGAAGTTCCCGGCGTCGACGTTCCGGTGGTGATGACCTCCTGCGACCCGGTGAGGTTGGCAATGGCCGGACCCTGTCTCGCGGCCGCTGCCGAAGCCGTGGTGAACGCTCCGATAACGAGCACGCTGGCGATCGCCAAAAGCCGCCTCATGAGATAGCCTCCTCCACAACCCACGCGTCCTGACGCGACGCCTTGGACAATACTCCCGCAGCCTATTTGACGTCGACCCCTATCTCACTCTTCGGGCTGGGGTTACACCCGCCGTAATCTCCGTACGGCTTGCAACGTTGCATCAGTCGTGAGGCCGCCCCTTCTCCTGATCGCTCTCGCGCTGAGCGCCTGCCAGCCGCAGGCTGCGGCCCAGGCCACCCCATCGTCCTCGCCATCGCCTCCTCCAGGTGACCTCGTCTATGTGCAAGATCCGAACGGGCCACGGATGCTCGAGATGGACTGGTCGGGCAAGGTGCACGGGTCGACATCGGCGCAGGGCTTTAGCACGCCCTCACCCGACGGCTCCAGGTACCTCCGGTCGACGGATCGCATCATGGTCGAAGACTGGCGAGGTCACACCCTCGGAGCGCTGGACGCCGATCCAAGCTCCTATGGTTTGGGAACCTGGGCCGACGATGGCCAGCACTTCTGCGGCATCGTCATTCCGCGTGGAAGTGGCCCCGACGCTGGCACCGCTTCATTGTGGATCGGCGCGCCAGGCGAAACTGGCCGGATTGTGGCCGCTGTCGGCAAACCGGGATCGGAGCCCGGAGTCGCTGCATGCTCCATCAAGAACAACCGAGCAATCGTCGCGAGTGGGCTGTTCCCCCACTGGCCTCCCGGCGGAACACGCTATCTCATCACAGCCGACATCCAGCTTGTCAACCTGACCACCGGCGCTATCGAGTTCGAGCGTGCATATCCACTCGGGAACCTGGGTGGGCAGGCCGAGACAGGGACGCGAGGTGATTGGGTACTGATCGCTGCATCCCCCGACGGCCGTTACGTGGCCGAGAACAACGTATTCAATGGCACGGCCGTCATTCGAGAGGTCCCTTCGGGTAAGGCGGCTGCCACTCTGCACGGCAGCGTTCGTGGCTTCAGCTGGGACGGAAGTATGGTGGTGCTCGACACCGGAGGAGGACGCTTTGCTGAGGTCCAGGTCACGACCTGGTCCGACCAAAAAGTCGTATGGCACGGACCTGGGGTTGCGCAAACGATGCTCGCCCGACCAAATTCCAAGGACATCCTGATGGGGGTCAACAGTCCCTCGGGTGACAGCAGCTCCCTCATCGCGGTTGACGGTGACGGCCACTCGCACGTGCTCGGCTACGCGTCGGTTAGCTGGCCCTGCCCGTGCCCGATCGGCCTCTAGGTAACGTTCGGTCGGTCGGCTCGAAACAGGTCTCGGGCAATGATTTCCCGCTGTATCTCAGACGTCCCTTCGTAGATACGCGGTGCGCGCACCTCACGGTACAGATGCTCCAACAAATGCCCCCGCTCCAGCGCGACTGCGCCGTGCACCTGGATGGCGACGTCGATCACTTGCTGCGCGGTCTCCGTTGCGAAGAGCTTCGCCATGGCTGAGCGCCGCGCCACCCACTGGTCGCCGCGATCGTACGCTTCGGCGGCGGCGTAGACGAGGGCGCGCGCCGCCTCGAGCCTCGTCGCCATCTCAGCGAGTTGATGCGACACGGCCTGGAATTCCTTGATGGGTCGGCCGAACGCTTGCCGATCGGACGCGTAGCTGATGGCTGCGTCGAGAGCGGCCGCCGCCATCCCGACGACATTGGCACCGACACTGGGGCGAAAAAGATCGAGCGTGCGCATCGCAAGCTTGAAACCGCCGTCGACCTCGCCGAGCACCTGGCCCTCCCTGACCACCACGCCATCGAGCTGAAGGCGCCCGATCGGATGCGCCGAAATTAGCTCCAAAGCCTCCCCCTTGAGGCCCGTGGCATCGCCAGGCACGATGAACGCCGTAATGCCCTTGGTTCCGGCATCGGCAGTGGTCCGGGCGAACATCACATAGATGTCGGCATCGGGCGCATTCGAGATGAAGACCTTGGTCCCGCTGAGACGAAAGCCTGCGCCATCTCGCTCGGCC
>VBFR01000246.1 GCA_005889345.1 Chloroflexota bacterium | reverse complement strand
ACGACCAGCACTTGCCCTGCAAAAAGCGCAGGGTCGTGTTTGGCGACACGGCGTAGACCCAGATGCTCTTCCCCTCCAAACTGACCGCGGTCAGTCCCAGCGAGATGCTCAGGGAGAAGAGCAGGATCCAAGCCGGGACGAGTCCGACCATGGCCGGCGCCGGGCCTTCGCCGAGGCTCTGCACGGCGTTGCGCAAACCGCCAAACCGCAGCCCGAAGATGATGAAGATGAAGAAGACCGGCATCACAAATCGGAGGAGCTGCGCGACGTCGCGGGTCCGCATGCGCCAGTCCTTGACGACAATCGCCGCCAGTACCGGGCTCAGCAGCGGGAGGGCGCCGCCCGACCGGCGGGCGCGCAACCCGGGCATTCGGCGCCGGCGCGGGGGGACGGCCTGGATCCACCCGGCAAGGTAGAGCCGGCCGCTGAGGATCGTCCCGGCAACGAAGATTGCCACCGAGACGGCAAGCAGCACGAGCGCCCACTCGATCGCCACGGGCCAGTCACCGCGCAAGATCGCCGACGCGCTGCGACCCGCCCATCCGGAGGGCATCCACGTCGCGCTGGCCGCCGGCACATCGGGCAACGACGGCGGGACGCCCGGCCGGCGCGCGAAGCCGGAGTCCCGCAACGCCGGATTGAAGAGGAAGTTGAGCAGGTTGATGCCCAGCGCAAGGATGACGCCGAACACCGTCACGACTTCGCGGCCGCGTCCGATGGGAATAAAGCGAACCAGGAGCAGGCTCAGCAGCGAGATGATGACGACAACGAAAACGGGATAGAGCAGGTAGAGCGCCGCGAACACCAGCGGGATCAACAGGTTGTGATTGGCGAACGCCAGGACGAGCAGAGCCGGCAGCGTGAACACCAGGCTCAGCAACAAGAGTCGCAGGACCTGGACCACCATTCGCCCGGCAATCACACTCTCGACCGGCAGCGGCGCCGCGAGGAGTAGGTCCAGGTCTGGATTGAGGAGCAAGGCGTTGAGGCTGAAGACCAGGCTGCTGAAGACCAGGACCCCCGTGTAGACGAGAAACGCGAGGCTCAGGAGATGAACGGTGTCGATCTGGATCGGTGCCCGCTGGGAAGCCTGGACGCCGGCCCAGGTGATGATTGCCTCCCACGACCAGGCGAAGACGATGATGGCGGCACTGACGATGGTGCCGGCGATCCGCCCGGGCTTGCGGCTGCGGAGGCTCTGGTTGAGGAACATCTGCAGCTGGGCGCGCCAGAGCAGCAGTCCGACGCGAAGCCCCGCAACGAACCGCTCGATCGGACTATTCCTCGAGGCCACGCAGGACGGCGCTCACGTCTTCCTCGCGGCTCCCGGTGAGGTCGAGGAAGATCTGCTCCAGCGATTGCCCGTCCTGCCCGACCATGTGTCGCAGCTCCTGCAGGCTACCCATGGCGACCAGCCGGCCGCGGTTGATGATGGCGAGCCGCGTGCACATGCGCTCCGCGATTTCCAGGATATGGGTGGAGAAGAACACGGTCTTGCCCTCTTTGCAGAAGTCCTGGAGGATGTCCTTCATCTGGCGGGCACTCTGTGGGTCGAGCCCGACGGTTGGCTCGTCGAGGAAGAGGACCTGCGGGTCATGCAGCAGAGCGGCGGCCAGTGACACCTTTTGCCGCATCCCGCGGGAATAGCCGGAGAGGAAGTCGTTAGCGCGGTCGTGGAGGTCGAAGAGTTTCAACAACGCCTCGATCCGGCGATCGCGAAGGCGGCGCTCGAGGTGATAGAGATCACCGGAAAACTCCAGGAACTCTCGGGCGCTGAGCTTCTCGTAGAGCGTCGCCGCATCCGGCACGTAGCCGATGCGCGCCTTCGCCTGCTCGGGGTCCGTCAGGATGTCGATTCCCGCCACCCGGGCGGTGCCGCTGCTCGGGCGGAGCAGGCCGACCAGCATCTTGATGGTGGTCGTCTTGCCGGCGCCGTTGGGTCCGAGGAAACCGAACAGTTCCCCCGCTCCCACCTCCAAATCCAGGTCCTCCACGGCAGTCAGACTGCCGTAGCGCTTGGTGAGGAGCCGGGTGGAGAGCACCGTGCCCAGTCTAGCGGGGCAGCCGGAAAAACCGGCCTAAAATGGCCGCTGAAGGGCGGCTGCTCCTGAATTCGAGCCGAATTGGGCTGTGGTAGCCCCGGCGTAACAGGTTTTGCGCCGTTACAGCGTTGTTGCTTTGACCCATACCGAAAAGGCCGGTCAGCATGATGGAGGCAGAACCGCAGGAGGGCGAGCTCGGCGTCCTGGTCAGCAGCCCGGAGTTCGCCCGGATGGTGGACCGGTTTGCGGCCTCCACCGGGCTCAAGCTCCAGGTCTTCGACCTTGACGCGCATCCACTGACGCCGGTCGAAGACTACCCACGCTATTGCCGGCTGTTGCAGGAGAGGAAGGTCTGCCCTCTGTACAACGATCCCCAATTCCTGAAGCGCAACGAGGAAACGATGGGGGTGTGCAAGTCGGGCGTCGGGCATTTCATCGCCCCGGTTCGCAGCGAAAAAGAGGTGCAGATCGGTGCCGTGCTGGGCCCGGCCGTGAAATTTGCCCCCAACTCGGTTGAAGAGTTGGCCGAGCTGGCCTTCCAGCTCCGGGTTTTTCCCGACGATTTGATCCAGGCCGCGGATGCCGTCCAGGAGCAAGATGCGGAGAAGCTGCTCGGGGCCGGGGAGCTCGTCTCTGTTGGGCTCAACCTGCTGGCCGAGATGCAAGCCGCCGAGCGGGTTGGGCACACGCTGCGCCGTCTGCAGGCGCAGATCGCCGAGTCCAACTCGCAGATGCTGTCGCAACACGTCGTCGATGCGATCCTGTATCTGACCAACGCCGACTACGGCCTGGTGCTGATGCTGGACGACAACGGGGCGGACCTGGCCTCGGGATACGATCAGCCGGCGCCCGACCACCTGGTCGAGGCGAAGCGGCGTTTGTTGGAGGGGATCGCCGAATGGGTGCGGCACGCCGACCGGAGCGTGAGCGTCCCCGACATTTCCAAGAGCGCCTGGTCACGCTACCTGACCGACGACGTCGTCAAGGAGGGGAGCATCGTCGGCGTCCCGATCACCGAGCAAAAGGGGAGGGGGACGTTCGGCGCCATCGTCGTGGGCTTCGGCCGCCCGCGAGACGACCTCGAGGAGCCACTCGCCGCGCTGGAGAGCTTCGTCGGCGAGGGCCTCTATGCCCTGATGATGGGTCGCAAGCTGATCCAGGCGGAGAAGCTCGCCCTGCTCGACGCGCAGTCGGGCGCATACAGCCAAGCTTTCCTGGAAGAGCTGGTCGACAAAGAGATCAGCCGCGCCTCCCGTCATAATCACGATCTCGCCGTGGTGCTCTTCGAGATCGAGGCCTTCGAAGTTCTGCGCGGCAAGTACGGTGAGGGCGGGCTCAGCCGCATGCTGCGCGAAGTCGTTGCGGTCATCCGGTCGAAAACGCGCCGGGTGAACACGCTGGCCCGCATCAGAGACGGCAAGTTCTGCCTCGTCATCCCGGAAGCCGATCGGGCGGTCGCGGTGCGGCAGGCCGATCGGCTGCGCTCGATCCTCGAGGAACATCCCTATGCGGCCAGCCCGAATGGTGACATCGTCCGCCTCGCACTCGATACCGGCGTGGCCGCTAGCGAGCGCGGCCAGCTCGATCGTATTTCGCTGCTCGCCCTGGCCGATGAGGGCCTGCAGCAGGCTCGCACCGAACGACGGGCGCGCAGCTTCAACCCCTGACGGCCCGCTGATCAGGCCACCGCCCGATCGCCGCTGCCGACCCGCGTGGGCGAATATAGAGAGAGGATGAAAGTCCTGATCAGCGGTGGATCGGGCTTTATCGGCAGCCGTCTCGTCACGAGCCTGGCCAAAGATGGCCACGATGTTGTCGTTCTCAGCCGGCGTCCTGAAACCAAGACTCTTCCGAGCGGCGTTCGCTACGTCACGTGGGACGCGCGCAGCGTGAGCGGCGATTGGGTCAAGGAACTTTCGGGAGCGCAGGCTGTCGTCAACCTCGCCGGTGCCAGCATCGGCACCTGGCCCTGGACGAAAAGGCGGATGCTCGAGCTCATTTCCAGCCGAGTGTCCCCGACAACCGCCCTGGTGCAGGCGCTCGAGCGGACGCCCGCCATGCTTCGGCCGCCAGTGCTCGTCAGTGCTTCGGGCATCGATTACTACGGAGACCGCGGCGACGAGGTCATCACTGAGGAGAGTGGGCCAGGTGATTCGTTTCTCGCCCAGCTGGGCCAGCAGTGGGAAAGCGCCGCACAAATGGCCGAACCGCTTGGTGTCCGGGTCGTGCGGATCCGCACCTCGATGGTCTTTGGTCCTGAGGCATACGCTTTTCGATTGCTGACGCTGCCATTTCGATTCTTCGTCGGCGGTC
>VBFR01000046.1 GCA_005889345.1 Chloroflexota bacterium | reverse complement strand
CGCCGGAGCAACGGAAGACGGCCGGCTCGCTGGCGAGAGCAATGGAACCAGCCAGCGTGGCGGCACCTTAAAGGAAACGCCCGCAGCTCAACGGCGTTCGGTGGCGAGGCGCAGCCCGAGACTGACAAGAACGAGCCCGGTAACTGCCTCGATACTTCGACGAACCCGGTCACGCCGAAGCACGTCGCCGACTCGCGCGACCACCAGCGCATAGCCGGTAAGCCAGGTGAGCGTCATCGCAATGAACAGCAATCCGAGCATCAGCAGCGTCGCGAACGAGGCGTGCCCGGAAGCGATGAACTGGGGCAAGAGACTCGAGAAGAAGACCGCCATCTTCGGGTTGCCCAGGTTGCTCACGACGCCTTGCCGATAGGCGGCGACGCTACCCATTCCGTGAGGCAATACGAGCTTCGCCCTCGCCGGACCATGTCGAGGCCGTAGCGCCGCGTTCAACGCTTGCGCGCCGAGAAAGATGAGATAGGCGGCGCCGGCCAATTTCAACGCGGTGAAGACCGGCTCCGAGGCGACAAGGAGTGCCGCCAGTCCAGCGCTCGTCGCAACGGTCCACACGAACTGTCCGCTGGCCACGCCCGCGGCGGTCAGGACCCCGGATCGCCGGCCACCGACGAGCGTGTTGCGGATGGTCAGCGCGGTGTCCTGCCCGGGCGTGACGATGACGAGGATGGAGACGCCGAGGAATGCCGCAAGATTGACGCCCATCACGTCACGATACGATGGAACGATCGCGAAGTCCAACGACAGCGGCGCCCAGATCCCGATGACGGCGGTCGGCTTCCAGGCCCTCAAGGCCGAGCTTGCAGAGCTGCGCGCGCGGCGTCCCGCCCTGGTCGAGGAAGTCGCGGCGGCGCGCTCCCAGGGCGACCTGAGCGAGAACTTCGCGTATCACGATGCCCGCCAGCACCTTGGCATGCTCGACGGTCGCATCCAGACCATCGAAGCCACGCTCGCCCGCGCGCAGGTGGTCGAGGAGCGCGACACAAAGGATGTCGCTCGGATCGGCTCAACCGTTGTGGTGAAGGATGAGTTCGGCGAATCGACCTATCAGCTCGTCGGCCCGACCGAGGGGAACATGGCACGCGGCCTGATATCGACGGCGTCCCCACTCGGCGGCGCTCTGCTGGACCGTCGAGCGGGGGACACGGTGACGTTTCCGAGCCCCGGCGGGGAGCGGAAGGCAACGGTCGTCAGCATCAGCTGAGCTACTGGGCGCGACGTGCGAACGATCGCCACAGTCGGTGTCTATCAATCCAGCCTCGAGGAGTTCCTGGAAACGCTCAGGCGCTACCGGGTTGCGATGGTGGTCGATGTCCGGCAGCGGCGGGGCGTGCGCGGTCCCGAATACGCCTGGGCCAACTCGCTGCGGCTGCAGGCGGCGCTCGAGCAGGCAAAGATCGCCTATCGGCATGTCCCGGAGCTCGCACCCACGACGGAGTTGCGCCACCTCCAGTACCGGGAGGACGACCGGCTCAAGGTGGGCAAGCGCTCACGAGTCGAGCTGGCCGAGGAATACCGGCAGCGCTACCTCCACGAGGTGCTGGACCGGATTGACCTTGGAGCCGTTTTTGCATCACTGCCCGACGAGGCGACCTCGGCGCTCCTGTGTGTCGAGCGTGATGCTCGCGCCTGCCACCGCTCCCTGATTGCGGCGCGCCTCGAGGAGCAGTTCGGCGTTCCCATCCTCAATCTCGCCCCAGGGTAGCGCATAGAGTCTGGCCGGTTTACTATGACGCCAAATAACTCGGACGGAGGAAACATGGCCGCACTCGACACGCTCGTCAACCCGCCCTTCGCCAACGACCCACCGGTGAAGGTCAACCTTGATGCCAAGGTGGTAGGCCTCGTGGTCGCCATTCTCGCCGGCCTCGGCGCGCTGCTCTCACTCCTCGCTGTGCTCGGCCTGTTGGGAGCCGGCGCCGTCGCCGGGTCTACGTTTGCCGGAATCTTCTTCCTTGCACTTATTGGCGTTCTCGTCAACCTCGTCGCCGACGTCATGGCGGCGATCGGTGGCTGGCAGATGTACCAGGGAAACGAAAGCGGCAAACGGCTGGCGATCTACGGATTGGCGCTGGCTTTCCTGGCCCAGCTCGTCCAGATGATTGGCTTCGGATCGGCCGGGGGCATCCTGAGTCTGATTCTGCTGGCAATCCTCTATTACGCCATCGTAGTCAGCCGGTACCCCAGTCAGGCGCCCAGCGCGACTCGCGGAGTGTAAGGCCTACGGCGCGGAGGTCGCGCCCCCTCGGTTACTCGTGGTGCCGGCCTCCACCTTTTTCTCCACCTCGACAAGCTCGCCCTCGATGTTGATCTGGATATCGTGGCTGACCACGAATTTCCCGTTGGCCATCGCATCGAAGTTCATGCCAAAGTCCTTGCGGTTGATCGTGGTCTCCGCGGCGTAGCCAATCCGATGGCCCATCTGAGGGTCAGTGAATTCGCCGTACTTCGCGACCTTCAGCGTCACCGGCTTCGTCGTACCTTTGATGGTAAGATCGCCGGTCATCGTGCCGCGGTCCTCCCCTTTTTTCTCGATCTTCGTGCTCTTGAAGGTGATCGTTGGATATTTCTCCGCCTCCAGGAAGTACGAGGAGCGCAGGTCGTTGTCTCGCTGCTCATTGTGCGTGCGGATGCTGGCCGTCCGGATGGTCACGTCGACCTTCGAACGCTCTGGCTGGTCAGGATAGATGTCACCGGTCGCGGTCACGTCGGAGAAGTTCCCGCGAACCGTCATCATTCCAAAATGCTTTGCCGAGAACTCGACCTGTGTGTGCAGGGGATCAAACGTCCAGGTACCCATTGATGGCCTCCTCCGGTATTTGGTCCGTACGGGCAACTTATCATCGCGAGCTTACTTTTTGCAAGTTCCTGCAGTAGTTAACGGGCGGCGATACACTGGCGGGGTGAAGCGCGAGCTGAGCGTGCAGGCGGTCGAATGTGATGAGCGCCTGACGCAAGCCTTCACCTTGTTGGGGAAGCGTTGGTCGGGCGTGATCCTCGGGCTCTTGCTCCAGGGGCCGGCACGCTTTGCGGTGCTGGCGCGGACGATTCCCGGGATCAGCGAGCGCATGCTGTCCGACCGTCTCAACGAGCTGGCGCGTGCTGGCCTGGTCGATCGGACGGTACTCGACGGTCCACCGCTCGGCGTGGTCTACCGCCTGACCAAGAGCGGACGCGCGATTGGCCCGGGCCTCCTGCGGCTGGGCGACTGGGCGGAGCGATACATGGCTCCCGCAGCCAAGCCGGTTCGCCGCCAGCGACGCAAGAAAGCCTGACGTAGCTCCTCGGCTCTTTGTTGCCGGCCGGTCTGCGAGACTGACCGCATGGCGAGCCACGAACAGGGTGGAGCGCTGGTGAGGGCCTGGCGCCACCTCGAGCGCCCGGTCCGGATCCTTGTCTATCTGCTGATCGCGCTTTCGGTGGTGATGCTCTATCACCAGACGGAATACCTCGTCGTGCACCTGTTCAACGTTTTCCTCCTCTTCGTCTTCGCCGCGATCATCGCCTTGCTCCTCACCCCCGTGATCGACCGGCTGGAGATGCTGGCCATTTTCAAAGGCCGGCGCGCCCTGGCCGTGCTCCTGCTGTACATCGTCATCATCGGCCTGGTCGCAGGGGTGATCGCGCTCGTGACGCCGGCCCTCATCGGCCAGGCCAAACAATTACCTGACCTTGAAACGCGCGCCATCGGCTTCGTCCGCTCCCTTCAAGACGCGATCGATAACGCGGGCATTCCGCTCAAGCTGAGCCTGCCGAGTGCGACGGGCGGGATCAGCACGGCCGTCCTGGGTTCGGTCCTCGGCATTCTGAGCGGGACGCTGGGAACGCTGATCAACATCCTCCTCGTGATCGTGATCTCCATCTATCTGCTGATCGAGGGCCGCCAGCTGATCGCGAGCATGCGCAAACTCTTCCCCAGGCGGGAGCAGGTCTACGACTTCACGCTGCTCGCGGTTGGGACGACCGTGGGCCAGTACGCGCGAGGCCAGCTGATCATGTCGTTTGTCATGGGCACCTACACGGGCGTCGCGATGACGCTCATCGGCGTGCCCTACGCCGTGGTGCTCGGCATCTTGACCTTCTTCCTCGAGTTTCTCCCGCTGATCGGGGCGCCCGTGGGGATGGGCCTGGCGGTCCTCATCGCGCTCGCCTTCAAGGGGCCGCTGGTCGGGCTGCTGGCCCTGATCATCGCGCTGGGCGGCCACGCGATCGAGGCCTACATCCTTGGGCCGCGCGTCACCGGCTCGGCGACGCGAATCCATCCGCTGGTCGCGATGGCGGCGCTCTTGATCGGGGCCGAGCTTGGCGGCATTCTCGGCGCCCTCTTTGGCGTGCCGATGGCCGCGCTCGCCAATGTCTTCCTTGGCGCCCTCTATCGGGCGCGACGTGGCGAGGATAGTCCCCTCTCGGCAAGCCCATCGGGGAAAGTGCACGCCGAAGCCTTGCCGCGACTCTCGGAAGAGATCAGTGAGGTGGCGGAGGAAGGTCCGATCGAGGACAAGCCTGTCCCGCACACGGCCGGCGAACGCTAGCCGCCTATCCCTGGGGCGCCATCCTGAGATACGCCGCCCCGCGCGCCTCCAGATAGATCGCCGATGGCGTCTCCACGATGCGCGCTATCGCGTTCTGGCACGCGGGACAGCGCAATACGACGCCGGGACCACGGATGAACGCCATCAGGGCTCCCAGCTGCGCATCACGGGCACAGCCGGCGCACCGCGCAATCGTCATCGTCATGTCGCGGCCGAAAATCTGCTCGAGCTGGCCGGCGACCGCGTTGCCATCGACCATCAAGGCGGTGTTCATGTCGGGCTCGTCCCTATCCATCGTTTGCCTCCTCAGACTCCCGTTGGGCCAAAACGTTCCGTGCGAATCTGCTCGATCGGTAGCTCCATCTCAACCAGCGCGTTGGCGACCGCCTCGACCAGCAACGTGGGTCCGCACACGTAGACGCGGGCGCGCTTGTCGAACGGCTTGATCACCTCAGCGAGCATCGCGGCATCGATTCGGCGCCGATACCCGGTCCAACCCGCCGGCGGCTGGCGAGTGAACGTATAGAACGCTTCGAATCCGTCGTTGGCCGCCGCCATGCCGTTGAGCTCGTCGTGATAGATGACATCCTCGGCGCTCCGACTGCTGTAGAGCATCCGCGTCGGTACGGTCGAATGCTGGGCGGCACGGTGCCGCAGCATCGCCATCAGCGGCACCACACCCGAGCCCCCGCCGACGAGGAGGAGCGGGCCGCCCAGGCGCACATCCCAAACGAAATAGCCGCCGATCGGCCCGCGGACCTCGAGCTCGTCACCCTGCATCAGGACATCGTGGAGGTAGGGCGAGACCTCGCCGTCCGGGATTCGTTCGACCGTCAGCTCGATCTCGCGCAAGCGTTCGGGCGGGGAGGCGATGGAGTAGCTGCGCTGCGTCTGGTAACCGTCCGGCGCCGTCAGGCGGACGTCGTAGTGCTGACCCGGCCGGTGGGCCATCCATTTGGGGAGCGCGAACGTGAAGCTCTTGGTTTGCCGGGTTTCGGGGCGGATGGCGGTGACCCTCCCGGCCTGCCACTCGAGAACCGGCTGCACCATCAGTCTCCGCTGTAACGCTCTTCCTTCCAGGGGTCGCCGTGGATGTGATAGCCGAGCGACTCCCAGAAGCCGGGCTGGTTTCGCTCCATGAAGCGAAGGCCGCGGATCCACTTGGCGCTCTTCCAGAAGTAGAGGTGCGGAACCACCAGCCTCGCCGGCCCGCCGTGCACCGGATCGAGTGGCTTGTCGTCGAACTGGTAGGCGACGAATGCCTGCCCGTTCACCATCTCCTCGAGGGGAAGGTTGGTGGTGTAGCCGCCATCGCTGTACGCCATGACGTACCGCCCCGCGGGATCGACCTGGACGGCTTTCAGCAGCGTGTCGATGCTAACGCCAAGCCACCTCGTGTCGAGCTTGGTCCACTTCGTCACGCAGCTGATGTCGACGGTGTAGGTCTGCGTGGGGAGTTTCTGAAATTCCTCCCAGCTCCAGGTCACGGGCGAGCCGACCAGGCCCTCGACCGTGAACGACCAGCGCTCGAGCGGTGTATGGGGGGTTGGACCCGCCGAGAGGACGGGGAAGTCCGTGACGAGGTACTGGCCGGGTGGCAGGCGATTTTCGACCTCCGCCGGCCGGCGACGTCCAAGGAATCCGCGCGAGATCAAACCAGCCATTAAGTACCCCTCCTCAGGTGAGCGGTCTGACGACGTACCTCAAGCCTAATCCTGCGCGATCACATAGGCACGAACGGGAAATGTTGCACCGCCGACCCAGGCGATGGGGACCGCATGCAAGCGTCCCGCGTGGGACGTGAGGGATTCCAGGTTGGTCATGTGCTCGCAGATGGGGATGCCGGCGCCGAGCAACAGCGTGTGTGCCGGTCGCGACATGTCACCGATGTCATCGATGTTCAGCGAGTCGATCCCGACCAGCGCCGGCCCAGCTTCGACGAGCCTCTGGCATGCGGCGGCGGTGAGATACGGGTTGGCACTGAAGTAGCGGTCGGTGCCCCAGTGGCGTGAGAAGTCCGTGCGCACCAGGACGGCCGCGCCGCGCAGGTCCCTGTCGGGCAAGACGTCAGGGCCGATGGCGCGACCGCTGCCGGTGACGTCGGCGACCACGATGGGTAGATTGGCGAGGCGGCCGAGAGGAAGTGCAGCGAGGTCCGTACCCGCCCGGAACCGATGGCGAGGCGAGTCGACGTAGGTCCCGGTGTTGCCACAGAGATGCAGGGAGGCGATCAGGAACTCCGACTTGCCGTCGTAACGCGACGCGTCATAGTTGTTGAGGACCTCGACGCGTGGCGTCGGCAACGGCCGGTAGGTTTCCATCCCCTCGACCACCTGGTGGCTCAGCTCGATGAACCGCGTCACAGCGGCAGCTTAGCAACCATGTGCCGCGACTCGATTCGCCGTTGCCCTAGCGAACGATGCGGTACTTGACGTGCGTCACGGCTGGTGATGCGATCACCGTGACCGGTTCGAGGCGGGGGTCGCCGACGTTCTCGAGAAGTCGCTCGCCGGCTCCGAGGACGACCGGCACGATGTGCAGGTAGAGCTCGTCGAGCAATCCCGCCCGAAGATATTGCTGGACCGCGTGGGCCCCGCCCGCGATCGCGATGTCCCTGTCGCCGGCGGCCGACCGCGCCTGCCGCAGCGCCGATTCGAATCCGTCGGTCACGAAGTTGAACGTCGTGCCACCTTGCATTGCGAGCGGTTTGCGCGCGTGATGGGTGAGGACAAAGACCGGCACGTGGTACGGCGGGTCGTCACCCCACCAGCCGGTCCAGCGTTCGTTCCAGGCGCCGCCGCCGCCACCGAACATCTTGCGCCCCATGATGTAGGCGCCGACATTCGTGAAGAGATTGCGGACAACTGTCGAGTCTGGCGTGTCGGGACCGCCCTCCTCGCCCTGTTGCTCGCGCCAGCTCGCCGTTTCGAACACCCACTGATGGAGGCGCATCCCGCCTTCCCCAATCGGGTTCTCCAGGCTCTGGTTCGGCCCGGCGACAAAACCGTCGAGTGAGATGGAGATCTGACAGGTGACGATGCTCATGCCCTTTAAGACGTCCTCCGCGTGTCGGAATCATCGGTCAGCGCGACCATCTCCCCCACACGGCCATGCTCCGACGACCAGGCGCTCCAGACGCTGGCACACCATTCCATCAGTTTCTCGTCGCGGAGCGGCCCCGGCTCTACCGCCAGGACGTCCGCCACGGTCAGCGGACCGACGTCCGCAGGTGGGTCGAATCGAGGCCACTGTTTCGATCTCCGGGCCATCCGCATGTGCATCTGCTGGACCTGGCGACCAGTAAAGCCGCGTTCAACCGCCAGGTAGAGGCCGGCGAGCGCGAAGGCCGCTCCGATGGTGGATCGCGATCGACGAACATGCTGCGCGCCGTAGGCGTCGACCAGGTGCTGGTGGATGAAAGTCGGGTCGCCGTGGGCGAGCGTGTAGTAGGAAAGGTCGTGCATCAGGGCGCGACATTCCCCGGAGGCATTCGCCTTTGAATCCGGTTCCAGGCCAAGCCCAGGGCGTTGTAGGCCGCATCCCGGGCAAACGCTTAGCATGCCAAACTCCAATGAGTTTCGTATCCCTTCACCGTCCAACCTTTAGGATGAGCGTCGTGCAGGCGAACCGTGCGATCGCGCCCAGCGAGCTGGAGGGCCAGCTCGAAGAGTACCGTCCGGGACTGACCGGCTACTGCTACCGGATGCTCGGCTCGCCGTTCGAGGCCGAAGATGCCGTGCAAGAGACGATGTTGCGCGCCTGGCGCGGGTTCGAGCGCTTCGAAGGGCGCGCCGCCGTGCGCTCGTGGATCTACCGGATTGCGACCAATGTCTGCCTCGACATGGTGGAGAGCCGCAACCGCCGCGCCCGGCCGATGGACCTGGGACCCGCGCGGGCTCCAATCGAATCGAACGCGCACTGGATGCCGGAAGTTGCCTGGCTCGAGCCCATTCCCGACAGCCTCCTTGCCGAGGAGGGCGACCCCGCAGAGCTGGCCGTCACACGGGAATCGATCCGTCTCGCGTTCGTGGCGGCGCTCCAGCACCTTCCTCCCCGCCAGCGCGCGGTCCTCATCCTCTGTGAGGTGCTGCGCTGGAAAGCGAAAGAGGTCGCCGAGCTGCTCGACACGAGCGTGGCTTCGGTTAACAGTGCCTTGCAGCGCGCCCGCGAGACGCTCGAGGCGAGCGGGGTCAGCTCGAACGATCCCGTTCCCCCGATGGACGATGCCCAGAAGCAGCTCCTCGCCCGCTATGTCCAGGCCTTCGAGCGCTACGACCTGAGCGCGCTGACCTCGTTGATCAAGGAGGATGCGCGGCAGTCGATGCCGCCGTACGATCTGTGGCTGCACGGCCGCGACAACATCCTCACATGGTGGTTTGGACCGGGCATCGGCTGTCGCGGCTCGCGACTCCTGCCGACCCGTGGGGCAAATGGCTCTGTGGCGTTCGGGCAGTACAAGCCGAGTCAGACTGGACCTGGCCGGGATCCGTGGTCTCTCCTGGTCGTCGAGACCGCGGGTGATCGCATCGTCGAGCTCACGTTCTTCCTCGACACGGGGAGGCTATTCCCGCTCTTCGGCCTGCCCCCGCATATCGACTGATCCCTCAGACTGGCAGGACCTCGCTCAGCCCCATGAACGCCACGAGCTCCCGAAGCTCCTTCGACGCGCCTCGCAGCCGCACCTGGCACTGACAACGGCAGGCAGCCAACTGTAGACGAGCGAGGGCATCGACCGAGCGCGCGTCGGCCTTGACCCCGCGCACGTCGTAGAAGACGACGGTGGTCGCGCTCCGCTGTGGCGTGGGCATCCTACGTCCACTGGATTAGACGTTCGGAACAGGCAGAACTCATCGGGGCCGACCGATGAGTTCTTCCAGCACTCGCCGTCGTAAGGGCGATAACGTCGTTGACCCTCGAAGTTCTATAAAGGAAGGAGTCATGAGCAAGGCCAAGTCGACAACCGATACCGCCCTCGTATTCGACCACGGCAAGATCGTTGCCGACGCCCAGAAGCAAGTACAAACCGCCATCAACCAGCTCGTGGATTCCGGCGCTGAGCGCGGCCTGCAGGTGGCCGTATATCGTGGAGCCGACCTGGTGATCGACGCCGTGGCGGGCGCTGCCGATCCGGCCAGCGGACGTCCGGTGACGCCGGACACGCCTTTTTACAGCTTCTCTGTCGTGAAGGCCGCGGCCTCGACGATTGTCCATGTCCTGGCGGAGCGCGGCCTGTTTGGCTACGAGACGCCGGTTGTCCAGCTCTGGCCCGAGTTCGGCGCCCACGGAAAGCAGTCCGTCACCGTGCGGCACGTCCTGAATCACACCGCGGGGGTGCCGGGCATTCCGCTGGATACGACGATCGAAGACCTCTGCAACTGGGACAAGATGTGCGCGGCCATCGCCGACGAAGAACTCTGGTGGGATCCGGGGACGAAGGTCGGGTACCATGCCTACACCTTCGGCTACATCGTCGGCGAGATCGTGCGCCGCGCGACCGGCAAGAAGATCTCGCAGGTCCTGCGGGAGGAGGTTGCCGGCCCGTTGGGCGTGGCCGATGAGATCTACTTCGGCATGCCGCAGTCGGAACACCACCGGCTGGCTCGCCTCGAAGATGCGCCGATGGCCGGGCCCATGCCCGAGATGCCGCCGGACCTGCCAATGTTCAAGGCGGGACCGATGTCGACCTTTCCCAACGCGGCGATGGGGAACCGGACCGACGTTCTCAGCGCCGACATCCCGGCCGGCGGGAAGGTCTCGGCGAGGGCGATCGCCCGCCTCTATGCCGCATTGCTTACCGGGGTCGATGGCGTCCGCCTCATCTCGCCCGAGCGGCTACGCGAAGCGACCGCGGTCTCATCGAGCGGAATGGACCAGGTCTTCGGAATGCCGACGACCTGGGGATTGGGCTACTCGATCGGCGGACTCGGTTCGGCACAGGACACCAGGACGACATTCGGCGTGGGTGGGGTCGGTGGCAGTTTTGCGTGTGGCGACACCGCCAACGGGATCGCCTTTGCCGTGACCAAGAACCGCATCAGCATGGACTTCAACACCGCGACCGCGCTGAGCGAACTCGTGAAGAACGCGCTCGCCCGGGGGTAGGCGCTCCGAGATCGAGAGAGCCCCTCAGGCCCTCTCGATCATGAGGCCGGTGCAGTCGGCGCAGGCCACCCACACGTAGTCGGCCTCGCCTGCCGAGCCGATCACCACATGAAACGTGGTGGCTTTCCGGCGCTTGGCCTGGCAGCGCACGGCTTCGCAATAGTCCGGCAAATCTGGGATCGGGCGGAGCCGCTCAGCCTCGGCGATGGGCATGTGGATCCAGATCGGCCGACCATCCCGCGCCAGGCGGCGACCCAGCTTGATCGGTCGCTCAGCTCGTGTCGGTGCCACGTCCATTCGCTCGAGGATAGGCACCGAGGCCACGCTTCGAATCATGGAAATCGTCAGTCTTTCTTTAGGTGCGTACCGAGGACGCTGGCGTACGATGCTGAAGGGAGGGCGACCGTGAGCCTAGCGACGAGCAGCGCGACCGAAATAGCCGGAGCAGCCAGCGGCCACATCCTCGTCAATCGAGTTCGCGAGACGGCGGCGCTCAGCGCCTTGCTCGATGCCGTGCGTCTGGGAATGAGCGGAGCCCTGGTGCTTCGGGGTGAGGCCGGCATCGGCAAGACCGCCTTGCTGGATGTCACCGTGAGTTCCGCGAGCGATTTCCGGGTGGTGCGGGCGCTGGGGATCGAGTCGGAGATGGAGCTCGGCTACGCCGGCCTCCATCAACTCGTGAGTTCTTTCCTGTCCAACCTTGATCGGCTGCCGGCTCCCCAGCGCGACGCCCTCGCCTCGGCTTTCGGGCTGATGGCCGGCCGGCCGCCGGACCGGTTCCAGGTCGGCCTGGCAACGCTTACACTGCTCGCCGATGCGGCCTCTGAGCAGCCGCTCCTCTGCATCGTTGACGACACGCATTGGCTCGACCTGGAATCAGCCGAAGTCCTCGGGTTCGTCGCACGCCGGCTGGTGGCGGACCGGATCGCCCTGCTATTTGCCGTGCGCGAACCCGCCGAGCGCCGCGTTCCGCTACACGGGGTGCCTGAGCTCCATATTGGTGGGCTCGCCGCCGACGACGTTCGCAGCCTCCTCGCCACAATCCTCGCCGGTCCGCTGGACGGCCAGGTCTCCGAGCGGATCATCAACGAGACGGACGGCAACCCGCTGGCGATCCTCGAGCTGACCGCGGAGCTGACCCCGCGCCAGCTCCTTAGTGCGGCACTGTTGCCCGAGCCGCTACCGATTGGTAACCGGCTGCAGCAACGGTTTCTGCGTCAGGTCGGAGACTTACCGGCTGACACACAAACGTTCCTGCTTCTCGCGGCCGCCGAAGCATCTGGCGATCCCGCTCTCGTCTGGCGAGCGGCGAACCAACTCGGGCTCGATGGGAACGCGGTTGTCGCCGCGGAAGCGAAGCGCCTGTTCATCGTCGGGCCGCGTATCGCGTTTCGGCACCCGCTGATTCGTTCCGCCATTTATCACGGTGCGTCACCGGCCCAGCGGCGGCGAATGCACGAAGCGTTGGCGGCGGCCAGCGACGCCGCGACCGATCCGGATCGCCTTGCCTGGCATCGCTCGGCGGGGGCGATCGCCCCCGATGAAGACGTCGCGGCCAAGCTTTCGCAAGCCGGCGAGCGAGCTCAGCAACGTGGCGGTTATGCTTCGTCGGCGGCGTTCTTCGCTCGAGCCGCCGAGCTGACGCCTGACCCTGTCGTCAAGGCGCAGCGATTGCTGGCCGCCGCCCAGAGCTCCCTGATGGCCGGTGCCCCCGACAGTGCGCAGGCATTCCTGGACGAGGCAATGCCGGGCCTGAGGGATCCTCTCCAGCTGGCGCTGGCACGATCACTCGAGGGCGGCGTCCGTTTCGCGCTCGGTCAGGGTGGTCGGACAGCGTTGATGCTGCTAGAGGCGGCACGCGCGATGGTCCCCTTCGACCGGGATCTGGCTCGCCGGTCGCTTCTTGGGGCTCTGGAGGCAGCCGTCTATATCCAACCGGCAACGACGGGGCCGGTTCTGCGTGAGATCGCAGGCGAAGCCAAGGCCGTCCCTGAGTCTGCGGAGTCGCCGCCGAGCGTGGTGGAAGTGCTCCTCGATGGCTACGCGGCCCTGATCACGTCGGGCTACCCATCCGGGGCGCCGCTCCTCAAGCAGGCCATTCAGCGCGTACTGGACGGGGAGCTCGATGCGACAGACGGCCTCCGCTGGCTTGGCCTCGTCTCGCTGACTGCGTACGAGCTCTTCGATGACGCCGCCATCCATTCGCTAGCCACACGCTGGGTGCGCCTGGCGCGGGAGCATGCTGCGCTGACGATCCTCCCGATGGCGCTCGCGTACCTGGGGGGAGCTGAGCTCACTGCCGGGCGCCTCAAAGAGTGCGAGGCCTTAGCCGAGCAGAGTCTCGAGATCTCGGCGGCCACCGGAAATCCAGGGATGCTGGGTGCCGCTTCGCGCGGAAACGCCCACCTTCTCGCCTGGCGTGGCAACGAGGCGGAGGCTCGCGCGAGAGCGGCGGCCCACCTCGCGTATGCCCTGGAGCGTGAGCAGACCAGCAGCGTCATCTTGGCCCATTACGCCCTCATGATCCTCGAACTCGGACTCGGCCGCTATCAGGCCGCCCTGGAAAACGCACTTCCTCTTCATGTCGATGACCCTTCGGTCGCAGGCTCCTGGGTTCTGCCCAACCTGGTCGAAGCAGCAGCACGCAGCGGCAATCACGCCGCCGCTCGGCAAGCGTTGACGCGTTTGAGCGAACGCGCGACTGCCAGCGGCACCCCGCTGGCGCGAGGTCTTCTGGCTCGCTCGCAAGCACTGCTCGCCGTTGACCCCGAGGCTGAGTCGCTATACAGGGAGTCGATCGATCAGCTTGGCCGATGCTCGGCGAAACCCGAGCTGGCGCGGTCCCACCTCCTCTTTGGAGAATGGCTCCGCCGAAAGGGACGGCGCCGCGACGCCCGCGACCAGCTCCGCACAGCCCATGACATGTTTGCATCGATGGGCATCGAGGCCTTTGCCGAGCGCGCCCGCGTCGAACTGCTGGCCACCGGAGAACGCGCGCGCAAGCGCACCGTGGAGACACAGGACCAGCTCACACCGCAGGAACGCCAAATCGCGTGCCTGGTGAGGGATGGCGCGCGCAACCAGGAGATCGCCGCCCAGCTCTTCATCAGCCCAAGCACCGTCCAGTACCACCTGGTCAAGGTGTTCCGCAAGCTCGGCGTCAGCTCGCGCACGCAGCTGGCTCGGCTTCTCGTCGACTAGGATTTCTTGATGAGCGAGCCGGAACGACAGGTCGCCGTCGACTCGGGTCAAGCGAAGACTCCCGAACGAGCGCCCGGGCATCGCGAGCTCAAACCACCGGAATGGTTCGAGGAGCGACTCGGCACCTGGGTGCAACGCATGGGTCTTGGTGCCTGGACCATTCGCACCTCGTACAAGCCGAAGCTCCGGGGAGCTGAAGGCTACGCCGAAGTCAGTCCCACATTCCTCGAGGCGGAGCTCCAATTTCGGCAGGACGTGCTCGTGGAACGTGGCGATGTCGTCATCGTTCACGAGTTGACGCACATCCTCACCGACGAGTGGGCCAGGTCCGTGGAGCAGGTGATTCACGACATGGTGCCGAGACGGCTTCAACGGGAAGCGCGCACTTCGATCCGACCCCACGAGGAGTCGGTCGTGGAAGCGATCGCCCACGCGCTGGTCCGTAGCGCCGAGCAGGCGACCTCAAAGGCCACCACCGCCAAGGCGTAACCCGTTAGCGTCAGTTGACGGGCAGCACCATTCGCGCGATCGCGCCTTCGAGCGACGACGGGTCGAGCCCGTGCTCGAGCCAGGTGTCGCGGCCGTCGCTGCCGCCCGCGGGCTGCCTTGGCCCGGCCCCAGCCTGAGTCCGCTCGAGCGCGGCGGCGATCTCGGCGAGGTCGTCGGCTTGAAGAATCAGATTTCCCGCACTGATCCAGCCGTCCACCTGCTGCGGCGAGCGGGCCCCGACGATTGCGCCGCTGACGCCGGGCCAGCTCAGCGTCCAGGCGACCGCGACCGCCGCGATCGAGACGCCGTGGCGTGACGCGATGGGCCGCAGCGCATCGCGAAGCGCGAGGTTACGGCTGAGCGCGGGCTCCTGGAATTCGCCATTGCGGCGGCGCCAGTCATCGGCCGCCATGTCCTCGACGCGCGCGCGGCTGAAACCATCGGTGAGGATGCCGGACTGCATCGGGCTGTAGACGATGACGCCCGTGCCGTGCGCGGCGCTCCATGGAATGACATCCGCGCCAGACTGGCGATGGATCAAGGAGAACGGCGGCTGCAGCGAGTCGACGTGGCGCACGCGCTCCGCCCGCCAGAGGAGCCCGACGTCGAAGTTCGAGACTCCGCCGGCGCGCACCTTTCCCTCGTCGATCAACCGCACCATCTCACCCCACGACTCTTCGATTGGCGTTCCGATCGCGTCCGGCCAGTGGAACTGATAGAGATCGATGCGCTCGACGCCGAGCCGGTGCAGTGATGCCTCGACTTCTTTGCGGATCGACTCAGGTCGGAGATCGCGTACCGGCTCCTTGTATGGCTGCGACCGGTCAGGGATCATCCCACCCTTCGTGAAGACGTAAGGACGCTCGGCGGCGGGGATATCGCGCACCGCTTTCCCGACGACTTCCTCGGAATGGCCGAGCCCATAGATCGCCGCGGTATCCACCCAGTTGATGCCGGAGGCGACCGCGTGCTTGATGGCCGCGATCGATTGGGCGTCGTCCTGGCTGCCCCAGCCGTACGCCCAACCCCCGCCACCGATCGCCCAGGCGCCGAAGCCGATCTGCGTGATCTCGAGCCCGCTCTTTCCGAGCGGGCGTGTCAGGAGATTCATGACGCCAGCACCTCCTCCTGCCGGGGCAGGTCGTTCGAATATGCCGTGACGATCGCGGAGATGTCCTCGTCGGGCTTGCGCGCCGCAACCCCGGCAAAGAGCTCGCGGCTCATCGCCGTGAGCGGCACCCTCGAACCCCTTCCCGGGGCGCGCTGATAGAGCGCGAGCGCGAGGTCGAGGTCTTTAAAGATATCGCGCACCGCGAACAGGGTCGGCTGGTCGCTGTTGCGGAGAAAGCCGGCCTCACGGACCTTGAGGCCTGGCGCGACCCGGCTGAGCACGGCGAAGATCTGCTCCGGATCCACCCCCTGCGCAGTTCCGGCTGCCATCAACTCGGCGGCGCCGGCGCTCACAATACCGAGGAAACTGTTGGCCAGCAGCTTGAGCGTGGCGGCGCTCTCGACGTCACCGACGTAGTGGACCTCGCCCAGCTGCTGGAGGACCGGCCGCACCGCCTCGAAATCCTCGACCAGCGCAGCACCCGCCAGGATGGCGAGCGTGCCGCTGTTGACCGCGGGGATGCTCCCGATCACCGGCGCCTCGACCAGCTTCGCGCCTTTCAGTTCGGCGGCATCCGCCAGCTCACGAGCGGCTGCCGGACCGACCGTACTCATGTCGACGATCCTGGTGGCGGCACCTGCCGCGAACACACCCCTCGGGCCAAAGTAGACGTCGTGCAGGGCCTGCGGGCCGGTTAGCATGCTGATCAGCACGTCGGTGTGGCGCGCCGCATCCGCGGGCGAATCGACAACGGGACCAACCTGAAGCGCTTCTGCCTTGCTCCTGGTGCGGTCCCAGACCGAGACATCAAAGCCTCCGGCCTTGAGCCGTCGGGCGATCGCGGCCCCCATCTTTCCGGTTCCGAGTACGGCTACCTTTGTCATGTCTTGAGGATGCGCGCTCCGGAGATTCGCATCATCCCCCTGCATGCCGAGCGGACGGCCCTACTTTCGGGGGAGCGCCTGATCGGGAATTTCGTGCTCCTCGGTGAGGAAGAGGGCGGTGCGGGTCGCGTCGATGAAATTCGCCTCGTCTGCGCTCGACGCTCGCCACTCTGGCGACCGCCGGGCCGCCTCGAGCGCGGCGAGGTCATCGAACCAGAGCTCGGCCATGCCGTCGAACGCCGGCAACACAATGTCCGCCGGACGTGCCAGGGGGTGGCTCTGGACGAGGCGCCGTAGGCCCGGAATCCGGCGACCAATGGGCCCGTGCACCTCGCGCCAGTAGCGCGAGAACTCCTCGAGGCTCATCCCGGGTCGCCGGGTGATGCAGTAAACCAGCTTGATCATGATTGCGCAGCCGAGCATACGATCTGCGTAGCATTTCTGGTGTGGAAGGCCAGCAAACCCGTCCGCCGCGATTGATCGCGATTTTCGGCTCCGGAGAGACCAGTCCGACGATGACGTCGGTCCACAAGCAGCTCACGGCACGCGTCGGCATTCCGACGCTTGACGCCATCTTCCTCGACACCCCCTTCGGCTTTCAGCCCAATGCCGATGAGATCGTCGCCCGGACCATCACCTACTTCCGGCAGCATGTCGGCTGCGAGATCGGCCTCGCCTCCTTCCGGCACAGCGAGCGAGCCACTCCGCTGGAGACGGAGCGATTCCTCGCCCGACTGAGCGAGGCAAACTACGTGTTCGCGGGGCCTGGCAGCCCGACCTACGCCCTGCGCCAATGGCGTGACAGTGGCGTGCGTGAGCGGCTGGCCGAGAAGGTCGATCACGGCGGTTGCGTCGCTTTCGCGAGCGCGGCGGCGATTGGCCTCGGCGCCCACGCGCTACCGGTTTACGAGATCTACAAAGTCGGCGAGGACCCATCGTGGAGCGCGGGCATGGATCTGCTCGGGCAGATCGGCGTTCGCTGCGCCGTCATCCCCCACTACAACAACCGGGAAGGCGGCACGCACGATACCCGTTTCTGCTACATGGGCGAGGAACGGCTGCGCCGGCTCGAAGCGATGCTGCCCAACGATCTCCTGCTTCTCGGCATCGACGAGTACACGGCCTGCATCATCGATGTCGAGGCGCAATCCGTGAGCGTGCAGGGGCGCGGAGGGGTGACAGCCCGCCGGCAGGGCTCGGAACGCGTGTGGACCCGGACAACATTCCCCCTCAGCATGTTGCAGGACGCTTCGAAGGCGCCTGCCAGGACGCCGAGCCGGCCGGAGCCGGCTGCCTCGCGCGGCGCCGCCCTCGATCGATTCAACGCTGACGGGCTGGTGGCGGCGATCCTGGAGATGGAGAGCGTGTTGCAGGAACGGATCGCGGATGTGGGTGGACCGGCTGAGCGGGATCGGGTGCGCGCCGAGATGCGTCACCTCGTTGTCCGTCTTGGAGATCTCGCGCGCAATGGCGGACGCGGAGAGGTGCGCGAGTACGTGGCACCCCTGATCGACGTCCTCCTCTCGATGCGAGGCGAAGCGAGGCGCGAGCAACGCTTCCGCGAGGCCGATCGCCTCCGTGCCATTCTCGCGGATTGCGGCGTGGAGGTCCAGGACACCCCGGCCGGGACGGAATGGTCCCTGGTCAACGCCTGATTGGCAGCATCAGACTCGCTTCACGACGAGCGGGAGCGAATCGCCAACGAGCGCGAGCGCGTCGCCAACGAGCGGGATCGCGTTGCCGACGAGCGGGACACCGTCGCCGATCAGCGCGAGACTGCCAGCGACGCCCGCGACCTGGAACTCGATGAGAAGGAACGGCGACTGGCGAACCTCGAGCAGGCGCTCGACGAACGCGGGCGAACCCTGCGCGAGGCCGTCCCCGACGTCCTCAGGCGCCAGCAAGAGGCGATCGATCGCAGCCGTGACGTCCTGGAGCGAGCTGAGGAGCGGCTGGTCCGCGCCGAGGCCTCGCTCGAGCGATCGCGCGCCGCGATCCAGCGGGATGACGCCGAGATTCAGCGGGAGGTGGCCTCGTCGAGCGAGGAAACGACGAAGCGGAGCGGGACCTGATACGGCCGCTTACTGCGGCTTCTGGCTGCGGCTGTAAGGCGAGCGCTGCTCGGTCGTGGTGAGCCGCGCGAGCGCCGACTCTTCACCGAGATACTTGCTAAGGCGCTCGACGTGCTCGACGGGCACGAAGACTCGGTGGCCGTCGGCATAGTCGAGCTGAAAATACTGGGCACTCGTCCCGTCGGTCGCCTCGAGCGACCGGGTTCCCACGTAGCGGCTGAGGCCGTGCGTCGTGTGGAGCACGAGCTCACCGGGATTGAAGGGGGAAGCGAACTTCGCTGGCAACTTCTTCAATTGTACCCGTCCTCGATCCGTCTCAAACGCTTCACTCAAGGGACGTCGGGGGCGGCCGGCGGCGATGCGGTACGTGTTGCCCCGGCACTGGCCACCATCACGAGCGCGATGGCGACGATATCACGAAGCGAAAGCCGCTGCCCGAGGAAGAGAAATCCGGCCGCGGCTCCTACGGCCGGCTCGAGGCTCATCAAGATTCCGAAGAGCTGTCTGGACAGGCGACGCAGCGCCGCGAACTCGAGCGAGAAGGGAACGGCCGAAGAGAGGATGGCGACAGCGAGACCGATGCCGAGGTTGCGGACGTTGAGAAGGCTACCTCCGGCGCCCACGATGCCGAACGGGAGGAGCGCCAATCCACCAACGGCGAGAGCGAACGCCAGGCCGTCTGGTCCGGGGACCAGGCGGCCCACCCTCTGGCTGATGACGATGTACGAGGCCCAGCCTGCTGCCGCTCCCAGCGCGAAGAGCAGCCCGAGCGCCGTCACCGCCCCGCCGCTGAACGACAGCAGGACAACGCCGGCGGCGGCCATCGCGGCCCAGGCGAAGTCGAGTGGCGCGCGCGAACCAACGATCGCGACGCCGAGGGGGCCGATGAACTCGATCGTGACCGCGACCCCAAGCGGGATGCGGGCAATCGCCTCGTAGAAGCACAGGTTCATCCCCGCGACGATCAGGCCAAAAAGGACGATGGCCCGCCACTGGCTGGCGCCAAAGCGTGGCCATCGTGGTCGCGCGATCGCTAGCAGGATGCTAGCGCCGAAGGCGACGCGGAGAAAGACGGTCCCGGCCGGACCAAGAAAAGCGAACAGGTGGCGGGCGACGGTCGCCCCCACCTGGACCGACGCGATCGCGCCGAGGGCGTAGGCGATGCCCCGAGACGGCCTCACGTCACGGGGCTATTGCGCCGGCACAATAGGTATTCCTGCCGATGCAGCGACGACGAGCGACTGCGACGCTGTGTGCGGAGCGGACAATTCAAGCCTCCGTACGCGACCGCGCAGGAGGCAGAGGGGGTGCCTTTCTTGGCCATGGGGAGTGACGGTACGCCGTCGCCGCCGGGCGTCGACGTGGTGGAAACGGACCCGTCGGCACCGGCCGGCCTCGAGCACCTGACGCCGCGACAGATCGAGGTCTTGCGGCTGGTGGCGAGGGGAATGACCAACAACGAGATCGCCGAGGCACTGTTTCTCAGCCGCCGAACTGTGCACGCGCATCTGCGCTCGATTTTTCACAAGCTCGGCGTCGGGCATCGGAGCGCCGCGACTCGCTACGCCATCCAGCACGGGCTGCTCTGATCAGCTCAGGAAGTAACCGAGCTCGTAGGAGAATGTGTCGTGGTGAAGCTTGAGGCACTCGATGATGGTTTGCCCGTCGAACTCGCGCACGTCGTAGGCGCAGAGCATCACCATTGGAAACCGCCTGGCCAAGGCACCGCATTGATGCTCGAAGTTCACAAAGGCCGGAACCGATTGCACCGCCGCCAATCCTGCTGCGGGCTCACCAAGAAAGCGAAACGGTCCCGGCCGCTGCCGGGTGATATCGATGAAGACGCCTTCGAGCAGTGAGATGAATTGTTCGGGTGAAATGGGCGGCACCGACAGCATCGTCAGCACGCCGGTTCGCTCGGCGGCCGGCACGTCGACCCCCTCTTGTCGCAGGCCCTGCAGATAGTGCTCCCGTGCCTCGGGTAGCGCGAAGAGCACGCACGCCTGGCCGGACTGAATGCCGTCCCGCAGAAACGGAAGACCCAGGCGCAGACGGCCGGCGTCGGTGCTGTAGAAACTCCCCAGGTGACTCCCGAGGCCGACGAACATGTTCTCCAACGAGATGGCGCGCGGTAGGCCCGTCGTCGCGCGCGACGGACCACCCTGCTCCGGCCCCATGAAGCGCAGCAGATCCTCTTCCTTGAAGCGGCGTGCTCGCCGCCGTCCAAGGCGGCTTGCCGGGAGCAGTCCGGCATCGGCCCACCGGCGTAGCGACGCCTCGCTCGCCCGCAAGAAGCGGGCGGCCTCGCGTGTGGTGAGCAATTTATCGCTCAATGCGCTCTATCTGACTGTTATGATGAGCAATAACGGTCTGGTGTCACACACATTCTCACATTATCCAGCGGCATGCAATAGTGCCTAGACGGTCAAGGACAGATGGCCTCACCGGCCGGGAGGTCGAGATCTTGCGGCGCGTGACGAGTGGCCTGACCAATCGGCAGCTCGCCGAGGAGCTCGGCGTCAGCACCCGGACCATCGACGCGCACCTTCGATCCGTCTACGCGAAGCTGGGGGTCAAGTCGCGAAGCGCCGCGACCCGGTATGCCATCGAGCACCACCTCGTCTGACGTTTAGGCGGCTTTCTTGCGCTTGCGTGCGGCCGAGGGCTTGCGGGCAATCGTCGGGCGCGCCCGCCGCTTGGCCACCGTCACTTTCGGCATGCTGTCGGGCTTTTCCACGGGTGCAACCGCGCGCTCGCGCTCGTGCTGCTCCAGTCCCGCGCTGAGCTTCTTTAGGCCGGCCTGGAGGTCGTCAACGCGCTGACGGAGGATGCCCGCGCCGCGGGCCTTTGCGCCCCGAAACCACTTCTCGAGGCTGGCGTCGGCCTGGCGCAGCATCGCCTCCATCTGATCCCGTTGGGAGGGCGGCACAACGATGAAACGGTGTTCCGCAAGCGAGCTTGCGCACCCGCTCAAAGCCGAAGCGGGCGAGGCCGGGCGAAGATCGCCGCAGGGTCATCCTTCCAGACGGCTGGCTGGACATCGATGTAGAGCTCGATCTCGTTGCCGTCCGGATCCTCGATGTAGAGGCTGTGGTGATGGTGTGATCCGCGGTACCGACGAGGCGGGCACCGGCGGTCACCAGCTGGTCTCTGGCTTTGACTCCATGACGCTCAGAATAGTCGGGTGGTTGACCCGCTCGAGTTCACGGTGCGCTGGCCGGTGCGCGGCTACGAGCTGGACAGCCGTGGACACGTGAATAACGTCGTTTACCTCAGCTGGGCCGAGGAGGTCGCCACCGCGCACGCCGAGGCAGCAGGCTACGGTCGGGACTGGTCGGCGGGTCGAGGCGGCGGTTGGGTCATCCGGCACACCGAAATCACCTATCACCAACCGGCGGTGTATGGCGATGAGGTGGAGCTGACCGTCAGGGTGGAGCTCGTCAAAGGCGCCCGCGGCGTGAGACGCACATTCATCCGCCGCGTTGCCGATGGCCTACTGCTGGCCGAGGTTCTGACCGAGTGGGTCTGGGTACGCCTGAGCGATGGCCGCCCAACGGCGGCGCCCCGCGAGCTGGTTGACCTGGCGGCCAGTGCTACCGAGGCGACACTGGCGAGGCGCCGAGCGCGCTGAGTTGCGCGGCCAGCTGCTCGGCCGGGGCGAAGCCGTGATTGAAGTTGCTCACCCGTCCATCGCCGCCGAGCAGAGCCGTGGATGGTGCGGTCAGCACCTTGAAGGCGGTCGCGGCGGCCGGCTGCCGCGATAGATCCACGCGCAAGACGCGAAGCGCCGAGCCGTAGGTCGCTTCGACGGTCTCGACCGCCGGATACTGCGCGGTTCGGCAGACCGTGCAACTCGGCGTCGAAAAGACGACCAGTGACGGACGGCCGTCCGGCGCCGTGCCAAGAGCGGACCACAGACCTTCCGCCGAGGTGGTGCGCAGGCCCGCCAGGCCGCGCCGCAACCACCAGCGCGCCAGGATCACGGCCGCGGCAACGGCGACCGTGAGGATTGCCAGGACGAGCGCCCGCTCGATCATCTCAGGCGCGCCGCTGGATGCCGCGCCGATTCAGCTGCGCCACGATGAAACACAGCGCGCAGAAATCGAGGCTGGCATCGAGCGAGACCATGACCGCAATGGGGAGCGTGAGCACCCAGGCCAGGATCGGGTTGCCCGCCAGCATCGACACCGCCGCAAGCAGCCAGATCGTGCCGCCCAGGATCCGCGCCACCCGCCGGGTCTCGTGATCCTCCTGGACGTCGTCGCGCTTGAGGACCCCGGCGGGCTCGAGCACGCGCCACACCAGTTGGCGGACCACGTCGGCCGGCCACCAGAAGCGACCCGCCAGCATGATCACGCCGGCAAGCGTGAGCAGGAGCGTCCCGGCGATTCCCTGCAGGATCAGGCCGGCCGCGACCAGCGCGACCATGGTCCACTGGTGCGCCTTGCGCGCCGTGCGATCGTAGACGGGCGTCTCGATGGTGGCTGCTGACATAGTTGACCCAATCGATCGACAAACTCAACAATCCGAGATCGTCAGTGTAGAGGCCGATCGACCGCCCGGTCAAGCGAGACTACGAATCAGCCCGGTAACGGGCCAGCCCTCAGCCGGCGCGGAGCACCAGGATCGTTCCCGGTTCAATGAGCGCCGAAGGACCCGGGCCCACTTTCAGTTTCCTGTCGCCTTCGCAGGCTCGCAGGGCCTTCACCACGCGGCCCGCCACCTCCGCGGGATCGCAGGCATAGGGCCGCCACTTATCTCTCGACTTCGGCTTCATGCTGGCCTCGAAGTTGTAATGGAGCAGTCCGCCACGCAACTCGTGGACCGCCTCGGTGTGGACGACATGCGATGGCACGAGGAATACCGGGGCGCGAAACGCCATCGTCTCGAGATCCATGAAGCCGAAGAAATACCAGAACAAGGCGTCTTCGATCAATCGCTCCGGTCTAACAACGAAACTCTTTTGGAACCGAGGAGCCCGGCCGGCGCCGTACAGCACGTAGCTCGCCTTGACCTGCAGCGCAAAGCTCAGGCGGAAGTGCTCCTTGAGGTGGGCTTCGAGGTCGCGCCGCTCGTCGTCCGTCATGGGGACCATCACCTCGAGCATTCCCCGAGGCTTGCCGAATGTCAGCAGCTTGGCGACCTCGGTCTCCGCGAAG
The DNA here is from genome assembly GCA_005889345.1 of Chloroflexota bacterium. Taxonomy (GTDB): domain Bacteria; phylum Chloroflexota; class Dormibacteria; order CF-121; family CF-121; genus CF-13. The sequence continues at coordinate 3,990 of VBFR01000046.1, read as the reverse complement.
CGGCTGAACTGGACGTCGCTCAGTGGGCTGATAGCCGGAATAATGGGGCCTGCGCGGCCGGTTTGGATAGGGGGAGATAGAAAGAACATTGATTGGCGCCTGGAGCCGTTCACGAGCGCGCCAGTACACCGGAGCTCAACCGCGGACGCTCTGGCGCTGGTTGATTCCGGTCGGCGGCGGATTGGTTTCGGCCGTGCTGATCGTGGTCGGCACGCCCCACGTCGCCTGGTACCTGCGCCTCGCCCTGGCGCTGATCGCCTTCGCCTACATCGGCGGCCAATCGGCAGCGTATCTCTGGTCGAGTCACTCCGACCAGGGCTAATCAGCTCGCGCGACGCTACAATTTGACTATCGCAAAGAGTGACATCCTCCAGGTGGAGCGTAGCCGGGCCGACAAGCGCTTCGCGGAGGTCCTCCGCGACGCCGTCGAGACCGTGGAACAGGCGGGGCTTGCTTTCCTGGTCCTGGGAGGCCTGGCATCCGCGCTCGTGGGGCGCCCACGCTGGACGCACGACATCGACTTCCTCGTGCGCCCCGATGACGCGCGCGACGTGTTGGCGGCGCTTGCGAGTGCCGGCTTCACCACCGAGGAGACCGACCCCGTCTGGCTTTATAAGGCCTTCAAGGACGACATCATGGTCGACGTCATCTTCATGGTGATGGGCGGGATCTATCTCGACGACGAGATGCAGTCCCGATCGATCGAACGCGAGTATGAGGGCCTGCGCCTTCGGATCCCCAGCCCCGAGGACCAGATCGTGATCAAGGCGATCGTCCACCGCGAGGAGACCTCACGCCACTGGTTCGACGCCCTGGCGATCCTCGGGCGCGCCCAGCTCGACTGGAGCTACTTGATCCGGCGCGGGCGAGTCGGAGCGCGGCGGCTGCTGGCATTGCTGATCTACGCGCAGTCCGCCGATATCCTGGTTCCGACCTGGGTCATCCGCCGTCTCTACGAGGAGATCTACGCCGAGTGACCGAGCCGCGCCCCGACTACCTTCCTGAGGCGATCCGCGAGAAGCTGATCCACGATCCGCGCGTCGCCGAGCAGGACCTGAGAGTCGAAGTCCAGGCTCATCGAGTGATGCTCGGCGGCAACGTGGCGAGCCCCCAACTGAAGCAACGGATCACCGAGGTCGCGAAAGAGCTGTTGCCCGACTACGAGGTCGTCAACGAGACCACCGTCGTGCCCGCCGCCGAGCCGGACGACGAGGAGCCGGTGTCGTGATCCGGATCGCCGCCGTCGGCGACCTGCACTATGGCGAAGGTTCGAAGGAAATCCTCCGTCCCGGTCTCCAACATCTTCAAGACCGTGCCGATCTTCTGCTTCTCGCCGGTGACCTGACCCGGTGCGGTGGACCGGATGAGGTGAAGATCCTCGCCGATGAGCTGCGCGGCCTGCCGGTTCCGGTGGTTGCGGTGCTCGGCAACCACGACTACCACGCCGACCGCGAAGACGAGGTCCGGCGTGTGCTCGAAGACGCGCAGGTCCGGGTGCTCGAGGGTGAGGCGGTGACGATCGACATCGACGGCGCCCGCGTCGGCATCGCCGGGACCAAGGGATTCGGCGGCGGTTTTCGAGGCGCCCACGGCAGCGACTTCGGCGAACCGGAGATGAAGGCGTTCGTCGGCCACACGAAGATGCTGTCCGACCGGCTGGAACGGGCGCTCACCGATCTGGACGCCGACCTGCGCATCGCGCTCCTGCATTACTCGCCGATCGAGGCGACGCTGGAGGGCGAGCGGCTGGAGATCTACGCTTTCCTGGGGAGTTACCTGTTGGCCGAGGCGGTGGATAACGCCGGGGCCGACCTCGTGCTGCATGGTCACGCCCATCACGGGGTCGAGAAGGGTCGCACGCCGGCCGGCATCCCGGTCCGCAACGTGGCGCAGCCGGTTATCCGGCACGCCTACAACATCTATACGCTGGACCCCGATCGCCAGGCCCTAGCGGCGGCCGCCGGCGGAATAAGCTAGCAGCCTGACCGAGTTCTTGGAGCGAGGAATGAAAGCACTCTGGAACGGCGTCACCCTGGCGGAGAGCGACCGGACGATCGTCGTCGAAGGCAACCACTATTTCCCACCCGACGCGGTGAAGCGCGAGCACTTCCAGCCAAGCGCCACGCACACGACCTGCCATTGGAAGGGCGAGGCGAGTTACTACACGGTCGCGGTCGACGGCCAGACGAACAAGGACGCGGCCTGGTTCTATCCGTCACCCAAACCGGAAGCGGCCGACATCAAGGACTACGTCGCCTTCTGGCACGGGGTCAAGGTCGAAGCGTAACGACGACCGCGGCCAATACCAGGACGCTCACTACCGCAATCACGATCCCGACTCTGTCGGGGCTTTGGGCGACGTAGTCATTCCAATTGTTGGCTTCGGTTTGCCGGAGCCAGGACGGCTTGAGCCATGTGGGCGGCTTGATGAAATAGACGGCCAGGCTGAACACCCATAGCGCGGCGCCTGCCAGGACAAGGACCGGCACCCATCCTGCCTGGCATGGTGGATTGGTCTGGAAGTTAGTCCCGCTGCAGGACAGCGCAGGGCTAATGAGGAAGAAGCCCAATCCGCCGGGAATCAAAACGAAAACGCCGTTGAAGCCCCAGTACCGGTATCGATCGACCCACCGGCCGCGCCAGACACCAAGCCGGGCCAGCAGGCCAGCCGCAACGCACACCAGGCCGAACAGCGCTACGACAATGGTCGTGCGGTTCATGGTTATATCGTGCGGCACGATGCCCATTTGGCGGTATGGGGCTATCCTTCGAAACCGTGACCCCGCTCGCTCCTGACTATCGCGAGGAGCCCTACTGGTGGCGGGAAGCCGCACCGGCGCCACTACCCCCAGCCCCTCTTCAAACAGAGGTCGACGTTGTAGTCGTGGGCGGCGGTTACACCGGGATGATGGCGGCGGCGCGCCTCGCCCAGCGTGGTCTCTCGGTCGCGCTGCTGGAAAAGCATGAGCTTGGTTGGGGCGCGAGCAGCCGCAACGGCGGGATGGTCCATCCTGGCTTCAAGGTCAGTCCCGGTGCCTTACTCGAGCGTTATCGTGACCGCGGTCGCGAGCTCTATCGAGCCAGCCTGGAGGCCTTCGCTCTCGTCGAGGACACGATCACGACCAACCGGATCGAGTGTGAATACGAGCGGACCGGCCACCTGCATCTCGCCTACAAGCCGGCTCACGTCGATCATCTCGAAGCCGAAGCTCAAGTCCTGCGTCAGGAGTTCGGCGTGGACGCTCGCGTCCTCGATCGTGATGCGCTGGCCTCAGAGATCGGCTCACCCGTCTATCACGGCGCTCTGCTGTACGAACGGAGCGGTGGCCTCCATCCCGCGAAGTATTTTGCCGGGCTCGCCCGCCTTGCCCGCGATGGCGGCGCCCACCTCCACGACCAAACGCCCGCGACCGCGATCGAGCGCCGGGATCGCGGCGGCTTCGTCGTGGTGACGCCACGGGGGCGATTCACCACCCGCGATGTGCTGCTGGCGACCAATGGCTACAGCGACGGGCTCGTTCCGTCCATCCGGCGCCGCATCATCCCGATCGGCAGCTACATCATCGCCACCGAGCCGCTTTCCGCGGACCGCGCCCGGGGCGCCATTCCAAACCGAAGAATGCTGTTCGATTCGAAAAACTTCCTCTACTACTGGCGGCTCAGCAGCGACAACCGCATGCTCTTCGGCGGCCGTGCGAGCTTCGCGCCGACGACGATCGGAAGCGCCCGCGACTGGCTCTATACCGCGATGATCCGGGTCCACCCCCAGCTCGCCGGGATCATGGTCGAGCACGCCTGGGGCGGCTACGTCGGATTCACGTTCGACCGCCTGCCCCACATTGGCCGCATCGAGGGCATCACCTACGCGCTCGGGTACTGCGGCACCGGCGTCGCCATGTCGACCTATTTCGGCCAGCTGGCGGCCGACTGGATCGCCGGCGGTGAGCTGCCAGGGTGCTGGCAGAGGGCGTTTCCGGGTCTGCCCCTCTA
>VBFR01000045.1 GCA_005889345.1 Chloroflexota bacterium | reverse complement strand
GCCCTTGCCGTTTGTTCCGGCCACCAGCACGCCCTGAAAGAGTTCATGCGGGTGACCCAGCGCGCGCAGCAGCGCCTCGGTTCGCTGCAGGCCGAGCTTGATGCCGAAACGACCGAGCGAGGTCAGGTAATCGAGCGCTTCCGGGTAGGTCACGCCTGGCCGAGGTGCTGGCGGTAGGCCCGGTAGGTGTTGACCAGGAGCATGGCGACGGTCATCGGGCCGACCCCGCCGGGGACGGGGGTCACCGCCTGCGCCACCGGTTCGACGCTCGCGCGGTCGATGTCGCCGGTCAGCTTGCCGGTTTCGGGATCGCGCGTGATACCCACGTCGATCACGATGGCGCCGGGCTTGACGTGCTCGCCGGTGATGAGACCGCGTTTGCCGGTGGCGGCGACCAGGATGTCCGCGGTCCTGGTGATGCTCGGCAGGTCGACGGTGTGCGAGTGCGCGATCGTGACAGTCGCATGGTTCTGCAGCAGGAGCAGGGCCAGCGGGCGGCCGACGAGGCGAGAGCGGCCCACGACCACCGCGCGCCGGCCGGTTGGGTCGATGTGCTCGCGCCGGAGCAATTCCAGGACGCCGAGTGGCGTGGCCGGAATGAAGGTCGGGTTGCCCTGCGCGAGGCGGCCGGCATTGTAAGGATGAAGGCCGTCGACATCTTTGTGTGGTGGAATCTGCTCGAGCGCCTCATCTGGATCGAGGCCGTCCGGCAGTGGCATCTGGACGAGGATGCCGTCAATACTCGGGTCGTCGGCCAGGGCCCGGATCCGTTTGTTCAGGTCGGCCTGCGTGATGTCGTGCAAATGGGCTATGGCCGATTTGAAGCCGACTTCTTCCGCCGCCTTGTGTTTCCCGCGGACGTAGGTCGTGGACGCGAGATCATCCCCGACCTGGATGACGGTGATCCCCGGCGAACGCTGGCCGGGATGGCGTTCGACCGCGAGCTTCAGCTCCTCGCGAATGGCACGCGCGTGGGCGCGGCCGTCGATCAGGCGGGCAGGCACCGGTTGAGTTTAGTCAGCCGGCCGGGTGATCTCGACGGTAAAGGCGTTGAGATTCGGCATCGGCGGGCGCTTGCTAACGCGCACGGTCACCTGGCTGACCTCGCGATGCTTGAGGATAGCGGTCGCAATCCGTTCGGCGACCGTCTCCAGCAGGTTGGCCGGCGTGCCTTCGAGGATCTGCCGCGCGGTCTTCTCGAGCAGCGGGTAGCTGATGGTGTCCTCAATACGGTCGGTCGCGGCCGCTTTGCGCGTGTCGATCGTGACCTCGAGGTCGGCCGTGAAGGTCTGGCCGAGCTTGCGCTCGGCGGGCTTGTTGCCGTGATAGCCGAAGGCCGTCAGACCCGACAGGATGAGGCGGCCAGTCGGCGGATCGGGTGTCGGGTGAGCCGGACTAGACCTTTTTGTAGGCATGTCTTGACAAATATACGCGTCCGTGTGATGATGCCGAGATGAATGTCGAGGTTCGAGCAACCGGGCTGCGGGCGATGCGCGAGAAGAAGGGCCTGACACAGCGCGAGCTGGCGCACAACCTGGGCATTAGCCAGAACTATATTCCGGCGTTGGAGTCGGGGGCGCGTCGGCCCGGCCCGAAGTTGCGTCAGGCGCTGATCAAATTTTTCAACGTGAACTTTGAGGATCTCTTCGAGGTGGTCATGGTGAACCCCGAGAGTTCCAGCGAACAGGTGTTGGAGCCGCGCGATCATCGACGCGCGGGTTGACGACGCGGGGGGGTGATCGCGAGTAGTAACTGAACGACGCAGGCTCAAATATCGGCTGGATAGAATAGCCGGTGCGCCTGCATAGCTCAGTTGGTAGAGCAGCTGACTCTTAATCAGTTGGTCCCGGGTTCGAATCCTGGTGCAGGCACCAAAATCCCGGCCAGCGGAACGGGTCGCTGCGTGTAGGCAAAAGTCAGCGCAGCCGCAGCAATGATGTCCCGCACTCGTCCTGTACGGCTCAGTCCCCCGCGCTGAAGTTCGACGCCACCGGGAGGGGGCTAATGCGCGGAGTGCGGATTCCTCAAGATCTCAACGGCGAAGACCAGTTCGTCCTCGGACTTTCAGTACCTCGTCTGGCCGCCCTGCTCCTTGGGTTATTGGCGGCATACACCATCCTCCATCTCGCGCTGCCCGTGCCTCTGCAGCTGGGGGCCGCAGGAATGGCCGCCCTCGCAGGGGCCGCCGTTGCCTGGATTCGACCGGAAGGGCGTTCCCTGATGCATTGGGTCGTCGCCGCCGTGGAGTTCAAGTTCGGCCAGCACATCACCCCAGGCCCCGAATCGACCCCAAAGGTAGATCCGAAGCAGGGAACGGAGGCCGAGCCCAAGTTGATCAATGACCGCGGTCCCCGCCTGAGCGTGGTTACCTACCAGACCCCATCGACTCCGACTCAACCGTCACCGGCTGCTCCGGCCCAGTTCGCGGATGACGTCATCGAGCTGCCCGAGCGCGCCGGCACCGATGCTCCGCATCCCGCTACGGACATCGAGCTGGAGACAGTCGAGCCCGCGCCCGTGTACCTGGGCGGACCCCAGGTAATCACCTTCTTTTCGGCGAAGGGCGGCACCGGACGGACCACCCTGGCGACCGAGGTGGCCGCACTTCTTGCGATGAAGGGTCGCTATCGCGAGTCGCCGAGCAGTCGACGGGAGTCCCTCCGTGTTGTGCTGATCGATTTCGACCTGGCCTCAGCCAATGTGTCGGCTCGTGTTGGGATCGCGCAGCCGACGATGCTGGACTATCTCTGCGATCTTACGGTCCCTCACCCCGATCCTCGCGACTACATCGTCCGCCATCAGGCGACAGGCCTGGACGTCTTGCTCGGCCCGTCGAAATGCCTATCCGGCGATCGCGCCGAACTCTTTGGTGTCCCGCAAGCGGCGCATATCCTCAGCACGCTGAAAGCTGCCGGATACCAGTTCCTGGTTCTGGACATGTCCGCGAATCTCGGCAATCTCGAGACCTACCTGCTCGAGACGGCGACGCGAATCTACTGCGTCGTCACGCCAACGGCCGGTTCCGTGCAATCCCTCTACCGAGGCGTCGAAGCCCTTCGGCGGCTCGGCCTCGGCCCCAAGCTTCAGTACGTGGCCAACAAGATGCGGGATGGCTTCAATCTGTCCGAGCCGATGGGGGACCTGAATGGCTCACTCGTTGCGCGCATTCCCTACGATCCTGCCTTCGATTCGGCTGAGAACCGCCACGAGCCTCTCGCCCTCCGCGGCGCGGGGGCGTCCCTAGAAGCGCTGCGCCATCTCGCTGCCTCGGTGTACCCGGCGTTGCAGTTGCCGGTGCCGTCACGGTCGAGGTTGCGGTCCTTTGCCTGGTTGTCCAGGAGCCGTCGTGCTGGCTGAGGCGGCTTCGCCGCCGCAACTACCGAGCCCCGAGGAGCTCCGACATTTCGTGCGCGCCCAACTCACCCTTCAGGTCGATCCAGAGATCCTCGACCCGTTCTGCGCAAATCCGAACCGGAACGCGATTCTCAAAGACCGAATCCGTGATGCGATTACCCAGCGCCACCTCACGCCCACATCGGACCTGGTCGATTGCCTCTTCGACGAGATCGTCGGCCTCGGGCCGCTCCAGCCACTGATGGCGGACCCGGAAATCAGCGACATCCTGGTCAACCGCTTCGACGAGATTTACATCGAGCGTCGGGGCCAACTCGAATTCGTTTCCAACGCCTTCAGGGACGAGGCGCAACTCGAGCAGGTCATTCAGAAGATCGTCGCCCTGGTCGGACGAGAAATCAATATCGAAAAGCCACTCGTCGACGCTCGCATGGTCGACGGGAGCCGTGCCAACGCGGTCTATGCCCCTGTCGGCGGCCCCACGCTCTGCATTCGAAAGTTCAACCGAGTTCGCCTCGCCTTACTGCCGGACGAGCGCGACCCCAGCCAGGCGAGTTGGGCAAGTACCGGCGGCTTGTCTCTTCAAATGGGGGCTTTCCTCGAGGCGATGGCCGTCGCCCGGGCGAACATCCTGATTGCCGGGGCCACAGGCTCGGGAAAGAGCACCTTGCTTCGGTCGATCGTCAGCGCGTTCCCCGAGGAAGAGCGAGTGATAACGATCGAGGACACGGCCGAGCTCGAACTCGACAACCCCCACTGGGTCAAGCTCGAGTGCGTCCACTCGAGGGAACTGGCAGGCAAGACGACGCAGGACCGTCGGCTCGATGTCGCTGACCTCGTCCAGAACGCGCTTCGCATGCGCCCCGACCGACTGATCATCGGTGAAATCCGTCATAGCAAAGAGGCCTATTACGTCCTCGAGGCATTGAATACTGGTCACGACGGTTCGGCGACTACCATTCATGCCAGCAGCTGCAGCGATGCCCTGGCACGGCTCGAGCTTCTCATCAGCCGTGACTTTGCGCAGCTCAGCCCGCCAGAGATTCGGCGCTACATTGCGCGCGTTTTCGATCTGGTCATCTTCGTCGGCCGCTTGCGGGATGGGCGGCGTTGCGTGCAAGAAATAGCCGAACTGCGCGACGTCGATGCCAATGGTCGATACGAACTGTGTTCGGTATTCACGAGTGAGCCCACCACCGGGCGCCACGGCATCGAGGTTGACTTCACTCCTGTTCCGGACTATCGGCCGGGTGCGCGGCTGATCCGCAAGCTTGGGCTACAAGGGATGCGGTGGATGTCGTAGCCGCCGGTTGCCTCTCGCTGGCAATCCTATGCCTCGGCCTCGCTTTTAGCCGTAGTTCGGCACAGAGCAGCGGCGCTCGCCACCTCGTCGAGCGGCTGACCGCGCACCATCGCCGGCGGCTGGCTGAGGCGCGCATCGCGGGTAAACCGCAAACGTATGTCGCGATGGCGTTCCTCGCGCCGATCGGCCTGTTTGCCATCGGTTGGCTACAGTCGCCGGTGCTAGCAGTGTTCGCCGGGGCCGCCGGTCTTCTGGTGCCACGCCTCTACCTCGCATGGCTGGTCCATGTTCAGTCCCGACGAAGCGAATTCGAGGCGCCCCGGTTGCTGCAAGCTGTGCTCAGCGGACTTACCGCCGGCAGCACCTACCTTGATGCGCTGCGCCAGTCACGCCTCACTTGCACGGACCCCTGGATCCGAGAAGACCTCGACTATGTCATTCAGCGTTTTCTCCTCGATGTCCCACTCCATGAGAGTCTGCAGGTCGTTCGCGGGCGGATAACGACCCGCAACTTAGGGTTGATCTGGGAAACGCTGACGATCTGCGCAGCGAACCAACTACCCGCCCAGGCGGCCCGCACCCTCTTCTTCGAGCTGTCGTCGACCGTTCAATTCAATATCCAGTTGGCGAGCGAGGTACGCGCTCGCTCATCCGGTCAGAGAGCACAGATCTGGTTGCTTGCCGTCATCGTCCCGGGGATGTACCTCTACCTCAGATTGATGAGCCCCCAGCTCCTGAGCGTGCTGGATGAAACGATGGTCGGCCGCTACATCTTGTTTCCGTTGGCAGCGGCGCTCGAGGTGGTGGGTCTCGCACTCAGCTTCCGCATCGCCCGGTTCGAGCCATGACGTTCGGAGCGCTCTGCTTGGGATTTGCCTGTTTTGCTGGATTGCAGGCGATGTTCGGCCGCCCACGCCTATTGCACGGGGCTGGGATCGAACTGATCCGCGCAACGACGCTGTCCCCACTCGAATGGCGGCAGCATCAACAGGGGCGGGAGGGATGGTATCAGCGGTGGCTGCGTCCGATCGCCCTTATCTGGGGCAGCCGCCTGCACCTTCGTCCAACGCGCCTCGATCCGACCTTTCTGATCCAGGCCGGCATCGATCCGGATCGGTTTGATGGCGTCGAGTTCCGCGTCGTCCGCCTGATGAGCGCCCTCGTTGTTGGGTTGATCGCAGGTCTTGTCGCGATGCTGGCCTCCGGTGCTTTGGCACTCGTCCCTCTCTTTATCTGGGCGGGCTATATTGCACCGGCACGCTACCTCGCGCAGCGCCGTCGTCGGCGGCAGGTCGCGATTCAGCGCGAGCTGCCTCAGGTGGTGAGCATGGTCCGCGCTTTCATCGTGGCCGGGATGCCGTTGGAGCGAGCCCTCCATGTGCTCTCGGCCAATGCAGGACCGGACAGCGTCCTGCGGCAGGAAATTCGACTCGCCCTCGGGCGCTACGGGCTGGGATCCAGCATCGAACAGGCACTGTTGGAAGTTGGACCGAGAACGGGCATTGACGACGTCGCGACGTTGGTCGGGGTACTGGCTCAATGCAAACGCATCGGCGGCGGCCTCGAGCCGACCCTGCGCGATCAGGAACAGCTGGCGCGCATGAACCAGCAGAACCGGTCCACGGCCCAAGCAGCCGCAGTGAGTACGAAATTGCTCGCCGTGCTGGGTGGGATCTACCTCCCTGAGTTCGTGATCTTGATCATGGTGCCGCTCTTCTGGGGCATCATGCAGCGGGCTTTCGGATGAGGCGGCGAGCGTTTGGCAACAGCACTGTCATTGGAGGGAGCACGTGAACAGCTTGAAGCGCGGACAGTCGACTCTGGAATGGGTGATTGGGGCAGCCATCATTCTGGGCACCCTCGTCGTCGGCATTATGGCCTGGAACAACGGTTTGGTCGCCAAGATCGGCCAGATGGTGCAACGGCTGACGCAGACGTCATGAGACGAGCGGGGCGTTGGCGGCGCCAGCGCGGACAGGAGACGCTCCAGGCCGTGCTGGTTGTGGCGTTCATGCTGCTGCCGGTTCTCTTCGGGATTGTCGAGCTGGGCGGCTTGATTCACGTCTGGATCGGCCAGCAGTCGGCCGCCGCCATCGGGGCCCGAGTAGCCGGGGAACGTGGCGAGGATGACGCGATTGTCCGCGACCGAGTCATTGTGGAATTGCGTGCAGCCGGCCTCGATCCGGGGCACGTCCAGGTGACCGTATCGCCGGCGTACGTTCACTGGGGTGAGCCCATCACCGTGCGAGTGACCAGCCGGCGTTATCTAGCCATCCCCTTCCTCTTCAGTCGCGACCTTACGCTCGCGTCGAGCTACGTCGGCCGCGGCGAAGTAAACCATTGACGCGCGCGCGCGGCCAGAGCGCCTTATATGCCGTCGTTCTCATGCCCACACTTATCCTCATCCTGGCCCTGGCTGTCGATATGGCCGGTCTGCAAATGCAGAAGCTTCGATTGCGATACGCGGTCGACCTCGCCACGGTCACCGCCGCCACCCGCGTGGATGCGCCCTATTACACACGCACCGGCCGACTGCAGCTCGACCCGATAGCTGCGACCGCCACGGCACGCGAGTATCTCTTGCGCAACCTTACCGGCGTGCGGGATGTCGCGGCGCCACCCGCGATCGCAGCAGCGGCCGATATCAGCATCATGAACCGCACGCCTGCCGTCGATCCTTACACGGGTGGGCACCTGGACCGTCCAGCCATCTGCGCGCGCATCAGGGTGCCCTATCGCTTCATGCTGCTCGGCTGGATCGGTGTGAGTGAAGTCGATCTCGTCATCGCCGCCGACGCCGAGATACGCACATGAGGTGGAGGTCGGCGATGATGAAAACCGCCCTTCCAATCGGACTGAGTGTATTGCTGCTTGCGATCAGCACCACCGACGGCCACGGGGTGAACGGCACCCCTGCAACCGTGTCGATCACGACGGTCTCCGGGTACGCCGGCCACGCCTTTGTGTACGCGCAAGTCAGCCAGTCGACGATCGCCTATCCCGCACCCACCGGGACCGGTCACCAGTCACCCTACTTCTCCGAGTGGATTCCGCAACCGGTGGCCACCTCGTCATGTCAATGGATCTGGGCGGTCTACGTTTTTGACAGGGCAACCAACGGCCAAATCAATGCTCCGCCACCAACCGCGCCGCAGCCCAATTTCGGCACGACGACCACCGTCTGTGCCAGCCCAACGACGACCCCCGTGGATCAGCCGCCTCTGCCGGACGCAAATGCTCGGCTGGACCTCGATCTGCAAGTCAGCGTCTCGCCCGCGATCGCGATGGCCGGGTCGCCAAGCGTTGTCTCGGCCACCCTCAGCAGCCTCTTGACGCAGGACCTGAATTTCTACCTGAGCATGGCCATCGAGGACTGGTCCGTGACCACCTGGGCCGTGGACTTCGGGGATGGCCAGAGCCGAACCTTGAATGGACCGAATGGAACGGCGGTCCAGGTAAGTCACACGTATCAATCGCCTGGCCGCTACGACGCGCGGGCTGTGGCGTTTATCTCGGGACACGCCCAGGCGGCAGCCTATGACCGCTATGGCACGGTTCATCTCCTCCGGCGTCCCTTCTCCGTTGCGGTCGGCAATCATGCGCTGGCGACCGCCGGACCGCGGCCGTTGCGACGTTACCTACCGCCGCAGGCGGTTGTTGGAGTCGTCCCATACCTTGGAGCGCCGAACGGCAACGACGCCGGACCGGCGTTTCGGCGTATAGAGGTCCTTCGGGGCGCTCTAACCTCCCTCTCGGTTCACCTGATGATCAATCGAGAGGGTTTGCTGATGGTGGACGGCGTGCCCCACGGGTTTGGTCAATCACGGTTGACGGGCTGGCGCTACGACGGCGGGCCGTCAGACACCCCCGCCGGGACCGGGACACTCCCGTACCGCGTCTACGGCAGCGGTGAGGTGATGCGCCTGCAATGGAACAATCCGGATCGCATCGTCGGCGGTCAGCCACTCGACTACGGCGTGCCAGTCACGTTGTATGTGGAGACGCGCTTCCCCGACGGTCATCTCGCGTCCTATGTGATCGCCTCAAGTATCTCGGTATCCGTCAATTTTGCCGCGCAAAGCGGTTAGGAGGGGCAAATGCGACGTACGATCTATCTAGGGGTGTTCGTTGTTCTATCGTCCATCGCAGGTCTCCTCTATTACGCCGACACACGTCAGGCGACAGCACTTGTTGCAACGCGTGACTTGAGCGTCGGCACCCACATCCAGGATGCTGACATCGCCTTCCGCCGGATCAACCCGGCGTCGGTCCCTGCGGGAGTCTTGAAAGCCTCCGACCAGGCGGTCGGCCAAGTTGTCTCATCTCCGATCCTCGAAGGTCAATTCCTGGACGCCCGCCAGGTGGCCCCCTCGAAGAACGCCAGCCTCCTCGGCACAGGTCTGGATGTTCCCGCAGGCTATCGGATCATTGGGCTGCCGATCGCGCCGGCCGCTGCGGTTGGCGGGGTCCTCAAGCCGGGCGACCGAGTGGACGTCATGGCGATCCCCAATCCAACGAAAGTCGCGACCCTTGCCGATGAACCAGCACCGGTGCCGGTCATGATCGGGAAGAACGTCCTGGTCATCGCGCTGCGCACCGAGCAGGGCACCCAGGTCGACCAAGCGGATCATGGCCTGAACGCAGGCAATGGCAAGCCGGGCAGCGTCCTCCTTGCCATTGCCCCGACGGAGGAGTCGGCTTATTCATCCGCGATCGCATCCTCGTCATTCGTGCTCGCACTCAGCACCGACTGATACCTCAATGGTCCGGCTGTTCCGACGGCCGACCTTCGGCGATGAGGTCTCCGCTGTCCAGGATGGGGTCATTCGGCTGCGCGGCGGTGCACCGCGCGCCATTGTCGCCACGAGTTCATTGAACTTCCAGGGCATGGCGCCAGAGCAACAGTCCCGATCGATCCAGGCCTTCCGGGACCTCCTGCATGCGCAGAGTGGCCCGCTGCAACTCTATCTCCGCGTCCGTCGAGTCCCGGCCGCGGACGCAACGGAACCGGATGGAATGGCCTTCACCGATCGCCGAGCCTACCTGGCGGCACTCACCCGCAGCTTTATCAACACACATCTCCAGGACACGCCCGTTTACCAACGTGAGGTATTCGTCGTCCTGGGTCCCGCTGAACCGGCTCGCCAATTGCTCCGCTCGTGGCTCTTTCGCTTCGACCGAACGCGCGAGCAGGCCCGCTTTGTCGCGACAGACTTCGGAACGCCCCTTCGAAATCGAGCGCACACGCTGTCGGAGTCGCTGCGCCGCATCGGCGTGAAAGGCCGCGTCCTCGATGACGCGTCCCTTACGACGCTGCTGGCTCAGCTCTACGGACACCGAGAGACCGACGGGGGAGATCCTGGGATCGGGCGACGAGCCTTTGCCGATCGCGCCGGAAACCTGGAGATCAACGGCCGGTTCTACGCCTCGTTCGTCGTCAACCGATATCCGGGAGAGGAGGTCGAGCCGGGTTGGCTCCTACCACTCCTCAGCTTCAAGGGGGAGTTGCACGCGGGCATTCACATCCTGCCGCTCGAGACCGACCGGATGCTGACACTGCTGCACCACCGCATTCGCGATCTTCGCGCAAACGACCTCGCGAACATCGAGTCGGGAGCGATTGATAGCACGGCGATGGGGACGCTTCCGGATGCGCTGACGGTTCACCAGGCACTAGCACGCAACGAAGAGAAGGCGTTTGCCGTCAGTTTCTATCTCACTATCGGCGCTGAGAACCCGGTCGAACTCCGCAACCAGGCCGATGCACTACGGGCCAGCTGCCGCCGCATGATGCTCCAGACGGTCCAACCGTTTTTCGAAATGCGGCAGGCGCTGCTGTCGTCATGGCCGCTTGGCACCGACCTGCTGGGCCGAGAGCACATCTTGCACACCAGTGCACTGACCACCATGCTGCCCTGGCTGCAGGAAGACCTCGCGGATGCCGAAGGCCACTACTGGGGCTACAACAAGGAAACGGGTGGCCTCTGCGTCTTCGACCCCTTTGACGCAGACCGCTTCAGCAACGCGAATATCGCAGTTCTGGCGCATTCCGGTGCCGGCAAGAGTTACGCAGCCGCATCCGTCGTCCTTAGCGGCCACACTCGCGGGATTGGAGCGATCGTGATTGACCCCGAAGCAGAGTATGGCGGCATGATCCGCTCATTGGGCGGGACCTATCTTCACCTGGCTGCCGGATCCGGTCATGCGATCAATGCCCTTGACCCCCTCCTCTTCGCGGTTGAATCGGACGAGCCAACGGATCAGCTCAGCGACGTGCTCGACTTGATCGGCTTGATGTGCGGCAGGCTCGATGAGGTCGAGCGGGCACATGTCGAGGCGATCACCCGGTCGGTGATCGCGAATACGCAAAGCACTCCGGTCCTGGGAGACATCTGGCGCCAACTCGACGCCGCCCAGCCTGGCTCGCGCGTGAGCACCATCCTCCGGCGCTGGGTCACCGGCGACCTCGGACGGCTGTTCAGCGCACCCACCAACGTTGACTTAGGAGCCGACATCGTGGGCTTCAATCTCCGCGACCTGAGTGAAGAGCTCGTACCTCCGTCCTGCCTGCTGCTCGCCAACTGGCTCTGGACCGCCCTGCGTAGGGAACGTCGGCCGCGCCACCTCCTCATTGACGAGGTGGGTCTTCTGCTCGAACACGAGCCGATCCGGCGATTCCTCATCCGCCTGGCTCGCCGCATTCGAAAGTACGGCGGGAGCTTGATCCTGGTGAGCCAGAACCCCGGTGACTTCTTCGAGACCAAAGACGGGGCCGTGCTCGCGACGAATCCCAGCATTCTCCTGCTCGGTTCACAGAAGCATTCCGAGGCCATGAAGTTGCAGAAGGCTTTCAATCTGACCGAACGGCAGGTCAACTACCTGGAGACGGCCGAACGCGGCGACTTTCTGTTGGTCGCCGGTCCGAATCGGGTGCCGGTGCACGTCATGGTGCCTCCCTGGATGGATGAGTTGATCGTGAAGTCCCGGGGACATTGATCCGGGCTCCTCATTGATTTTTGCCGGGCCACGCCCAATAATTAGCGGCTGAAATTGCGCTTACGGTCACCTTAAGGGGACGTGCGCGTGTGGCTGGGCGGGAGCCACGCAAAGGGGAAAAGACGTGCAGGACCTCACTGAGCGTCGCAACGAAGAGGCCCGGGAGGTCAGGGATCTCTTAGCCGCCAAGCTCAAGATGCATCCGATCTGGCTGGGTGGCCTCGATACGCAGGCGGCCCGCCACATCTATCTGTTCATTCAGGCGCTCGAGGGCCGCAAGCCGTTTGGCCGGGTCCGGCGGCAGCGCGCCCCGAATCTGACGCTCGACTGACGGCGATCTAGGGCGAGACGCCCACCGTTCGGGCGAGCCGGCCAGCGAGCAGATCGCGCAAGCCCGCGGCGAGCTTGGTCGCTTTCGCTTGATCCGGCTCGAGGCCGCTCGGATTTTCGAAGAGGCCGTGGTCGACCGCTGGGAGCACCTCGATGTCCCAGTTCGGATGGTGGAGTCCGCGAAGGATCTCGGCGTTGACGGTGGTCGGCACCTGGCGGTCGACGGCGCCATTGACCCACATCATGGGCTGGCGAATGGTCGCCAGCACAGTGGCCGGCACATATGCCGAGGTCGCGGTTGAGCGAACGACCGCGTCCATCTCGGCTGGTGGGACCGTCGGGGCAACAGCGGAGTCTGAGCTAAACCCAGCCCACACCTGTTGCTGCTCGGAGCTCACCGCGGGCCCCGACACGAGGATGGCGAAGGCGGCCGGCGCCTGGTGGCGGCCGATCGCGAGCGGAACGACCCAGCCGCCCTGACTCCCACCGTGGAACCCGATCCGGCCGGGATCGATGCCCGGCCACGATGTGAGGAAGCGAAGCACCGCGGCTGCGTCGGCGGCGTAGATCTCGAGGTTGCGGTCGCTCGCCCCTTCTCCCGGATAGGTGCCGGTCGACGCGCCGTTGCCCCGCTTGTCGTACGCCAGCACCGTCAAGCCCAGGCTGGCATAGAGACCGACCCAGATGCCGTAGTCGATCCGCGGTCCCGGGCCAGACCCGTGGACGATGACGATGCCCGGGTGCGGCCCCGGCGTCAGTGGTTCGGTGATCGTTCCGGCCAGGACGGCGCCATCGACGGGCACCCGGACCTCGGTCTCTTTGAAAAGGAGGCGCGCGGCGATCACGGTCGATCCTGTCACCGGCTTGATCGTGAGCTGGTCGGCCCGCGCTCCGGCGATCCGGAAGACGATGTCGGCCTCTCTGGGAGACGCGATGGCAAAAACGCGGCCGATCGTAAAGCGATCCGGCACTGAGGTTGGATACAGCTGCCGGAAGGTGCTGTCCTGCAGGTTGAGCAGGTGGCCGTGGCCGTTGACGACGTAGGTGATGCCTGCGGAAGTGCGATAGGCGCCGGCGTAGCGCTCGAAGTTCGAAATCTGAATCGAGGGTTGCGGCGACGGGCTCGGTTGGTCCGGCGGAGGCGGCGCGCAAGCGCCGATGAAGAGCAGGAGCGTGGCCATCGCGGCCTCCCAGCGACGCATGGGAGAATCACGATACCACGACTCCGTGGTATTTACCACGGATCCGTGGTTTATGCTTATGGCTCGTGAAGCAGCCCGGCCGCGAGATCTCCCTCCTCTTCGACCTGTTCGTCCTCAACCAGCGGGTGCGCCGCTTGATGGCCGCCGCCCTCGCCGATGTCGGGCTGCGCGCCGACGAATATGCCGTGTACAGCCTTCTCTTGGAGCAGGCGCCGCTGACCGCCTCTGAGATGGCGCGGCGCATGGGCATGCCCCTGACGACGGTACTCGACTATCTCCGGGTCATGGACGATCGCCGTCACCTGCGGCGCGAGCGGCACCCGCGAGACGGCCGCGCCCAGCAACTGTCCCTCACCATGGCGGGCCTTACCGAGCAGCGACGGACGAACCGGGCCTGGGAAGTGATGCGAGTCAACCTCGAGCGGTCGTTACCAATCCCTGTGAAGGACGTGCGGCGCGCCCTGCAGGCCCTGGATGATGCCGTGGTCGAGGCACTCGCGAAGATCGAGGCCGAGGCCACCGGAGCCGGCTGATTAGCTGAACTTCTTGTCCTGATCGAGCCGGTAAAGACGGATCGTGAGGGCGAAGAGCACGATCGACCAGCCCGCCAGCCAGGCGAGCGCGACCAGGGTCGACTCATCGTTGAGGCCGATCGTTTTCCAGGCCAGCTGCGCGTAGTGGTAGGTAGGCAGCACCGAGCCAATGTGTTGGATCGTGCTCGGCAGCTGCCTGAGCGGGACGAAGATCCCGGACAGGAAAAGCATCGGCAGGTACACCATGTTGGCAAGCGCGGGTGCCGCGTTGGGGCTCGAACCGTAGCCGATCGCCATGCCCAGGCCGATCGCCGGGAATGATCCGAGCATCAGGCGCCAGGTAAGGTCCAGCCAGGTCCCCGCATCGAGGCGAACGCCGCCGATGACGGTGGCAACCAACCCGAGAAGGATCAGGCTCAGCAGGGCGAAGATCAGCGCGCCGATGACGTAGGCCACGGTGGCGACGACAGGAGGCAGCGGCGTGGCGCGCTGCAGAAGGTCCAGCTTTCGACCACGGTCGTTCGCCAGCCCGATGCCGAAGTTGTAGACCATCACGTTGCCCACCCCGTAGGTGG
>VBFR01000245.1 GCA_005889345.1 Chloroflexota bacterium | reverse complement strand
TCTAGAGAGCCGTGAAGGCGTTGCTTCGGCGCGCCATCGTGATCGCAATACTGAGTTGGCTTGGCGCCACGGGCGCTCTACCCGCTCAGGCCAGGGCAACTGACTTTGGGGCGTGGGTTCCGGCGCCAAACCTGCACGAGGGGCATGTCGCCCATACCGCGACCCTTCTGAAGGACGGCCGGGTATTGATCGCCGGTGGTACCGATGTCTATGGGCTCCCCCGCGCGAGCAGTGAGCTGTTCGACCCGAACGTGAACCGATGGGCCCGTGCCGCCGACATGATTCACCCGCGGGCGGGTCACGCTGCAACGTTGCTTAGCGACGGCAGCGTCCTCGTTACGGGCGGTGAGACGGGGCTGGGAATCTTTCCCATTGAGTCGCTGGCGAGCGCTGAAATCTACCATCCAACAAGCAATTCCTGGACGGCTGCGGCGGCAATGCACGTCCCGCGCCGGATGCACATTTCCATTGGCCTCCGTGACGGTCGGGTGCTGGTTGTCGGCGGGACGAACGTGGCACCGGGTTCTCCTCTACCGGCGGCGGAGCAAGAGCAGGCCGAACTGTACGACCCTCAGCGTGATAGCTGGTCATTCGCCGGTACGGGACTGCCGTCGTTAAGCGAGCAAACGGCGACCCTCATGCCTGACGGCACGGTGCTCGTCACGGGCGGCTCCACTGATACGGGATTCGCCACGACCGGCGCCGAGCTCTTCGACCCACAGACAAACCGGTGGCGACCGACCACGTGGCCAATGGCGACCCCGCGCTACGGTCATACCGCCACTCTGCTGCCAGATGGAAAGGTGCTCCTCATGGGCGGCTATACGACCAAGCCACAGTCTGCTGGCGGTTTCGTCTATCCATCGAGCGAGCTGCTGACAACGTCAGAGATCTTTGACTTACGAGGAAATACCTGGGTCGCAGTCGCCTACTCGACGATCCCGCGATTCGAACACAGCGCGACGTTGCTTCGGAACGGAACCGTGCTGGTGGTGGGCAGCGCCTATGCCAGCAACGCCGACTCGCAGATCTTTGACCCCAAGAACACCGAGCAGTGGGCGTCAACCGGCTTGAGGATGGACCGCTATCTGCACACAGCCACCACGCTGGCCGATGGTCGCGTTCTCGTTGCCGGGGGCTACGGCGTTGGCTCGCCGACAACGGCCTGGATCTTTTCCCCCATGTCCGGAACGTCCTCACGGTCTGGGTACGCACCCGTCGTGCTGACGGCAAGTGTGCTCCTGACCGCGCTAATAGTCATCGCCTTCGCAGTAGCGTCTCGCCGTCTCGTACGTCGTCCCGCAGCGACTATCCGCGAAGACGAATCGCGGTGGATTGACTCTTAGCGGATTCGCAGGTAGGGATTGCCGAGTCGTTCGGCGCCGATCGTCGAGTTCGGGCCGTGGCCCGGGTAGACAACGGTGTTGTCGGGCAGGGTCAGGAGCTGACCGTGCAGGCTCAGCAGCATTTGCTGCGGACTCGACCCGGGTAGGTCGACGCGGCCGATCTTTCCCGCGAGCAGGGTGTCGCCGGTGAAGACATGGTTGCCGACTCGAAATGAGAGACCGCCGGGCGTATGGCCTGGTGTTATCAAGACCTCGAGGGCGAACTCGCCGAACGGTAGAACATCCGTTGAGAGCAAGTAACGATCTGCCGACTTGAGATACGCAGTCGCGTCGGCCAGGTGCATCCCGGTGGTTGCCTGAGTCGCCGTCTTGACCTCGTCTTTTGCGCCGGTGTGGCCCGGATGGGCGTGCGTGAAGACGATCCATTTCACGCTGAGACCGTCGAGTTGGGAGAGGATTTTCGGCGCGTCATCGCCCGCGTCGATCACGACCGCCTCTTTCGTTTCCGCGCAGGCGACGACGTAGCAGTTGGTGTCCTTCTGGCCGACGTGGATCTTCTGGATGGAGAGGCGGGCCATAAATCAAGATTAGTGCGATAACCTTGTAGCGGATGGCAGAGGCCCGGCAGGTCGTCAAGTACACGTTCCTCAAAGTCGAGGCGCCCGTCCTCAGCTGGCCCGCCGAGGAGCGGGAAGCCGCGGTGCGCGAGTTCACCGAGCTGCTCGAGGCCGGTCCGACGGGGGAGACGTTGCTCGCCTACTCGACGGTCGGCCTCCGCGGCGATTGCGATGTCCTCATCTGGCAGGCCGCCGACACCGTCGACGCCATCCAACGAGCGGAATCGCAGTGGCGGTCCACCCGGCTGGGGCCCTATTTGCGAGTGGCGCACTCATTCCTCGCGATGATGAAGCCGTCCCCGTACCTCGGGCGCCACAAGCACCCGGACCAGGAGGGACGCCGGACCCGGCTGAAACCGGCCGGCGGGCGCTACCTCTTCGTCTATCCCATGGTGAAGAAGCGCATCTGGTACCGCCTCCCGTACGAACGGCGGAAGGCGATGATGATCGAGCACTTTGCGATCGGGCATCGCTACCCGCAGGTCAAGATCAATACGGCCTACTCCTTCGGCCTCGACGACCAGGAATTCGTTGTTGCGTTCGAGTGCGACGAGCCCGCTGCCTTCCTCGACCTGGTGATGGAACTGCGGGAGTCGCAGGCCAGCCGCTACACGGAACGCGAGACGCCGATCTTCACCTGCGTGCTGATGCCCCCGGCCGATGCCCTGCAACTCGCGCTCGGCCTGAGCGCGCCGGAGTCGGCCGAGGCGGACGACCTGCGGCGACAGGTCAGCCTAATCTCGGGCGGATGAGGACGATCGAGGCCAGCGAAGTCGGCCGTCCGGCGGCCGATCGCCTGGCGCCCCGCCTGGTGCGCGCCGCCCGCCGGGAAGTCGTCGATCGCCGGCCGGTCTGGTTCATGCGCCAGGCGGGGCGCTCGCTGCCCGAGTATCGAAAGATCCGCGAGTCGTACGACCTGTTCACCATCTGCCAGAACCCGGAGCTGTGCACTGAAGTGACCCTGCAGCCGGTGCGCCGGCTCGGCGTTGACGGCGCAGTCCTTTTCGCCGACATAATGCTGCCGGTCGCCTTCGGGCTGGGCGTCGATCTAAAGCTCGTGGACGGCGTCGGGCCCGTCGTCGATCACCCGATTCGCGCGCAGGCAGATATAGATAGGTTGCAGGCGCGACCCGCCGGCGAAGCCGTCCCCTTCGTGCTGGAGACGATCAAGCTTCTCCGCCGCGAGCTCGATCCCTCTATCGCGGTGATCGGGTTCTCAGGCGCCCCGTTCACGCTGGCCGGCTACCTGATTGAGGGGAAGCCTTCGCGAGAATTTCTCGCCACCAAGACCATGATGTATGCCGAGCCTGCCCTGTGGGATGCGCTGATGACGCGTCTCTCCGGGTTGGTCCTCGACTACTTGCTGGCGCAGGTGGAGGCCGGCGCCCAGATCGTGCAGGTCTTCGACAGCTGGGTCGGTAGCCTCTCCCCGGCCGACTATCGCCGTTACGTGCTGCCGCACATGGCCGGCATCTTCAGCGGGCTGCGGCGGGGCGGGGCGCCGTCGATCCATTTCGGCACCGGCACGACCGGCATCGTTTCATTGATGCGGGAAGCCGGAGGTGACGTTATCGGCGTCGACTGGCGCGTCGACCTGGGCGACGCCTGGCGGGTGATCGGATACGACTGCGGCATCCAGGGCAACCTCGACCCCGCCCTGTTACTGGGGCCGTGGCCCGTGATCGAGGACGGTGCCCGGCGCGTGATCGAGGCAGCGGGTGGCCGACCGGGGCATATCTTCAACCTCGGCCACGGCGTGCTGCCCGACAGTCCGGTTGAGCACCTGCAACGATTGGTGGAGTTCGTCCATGGCAGCTAGCCATACCGCCGTCCTGCTGATGGCGTACGGCAGCCCGAACCGCCTGCAGGATGTCGAAGCCTACTTCACCGATATCCGCGGCGGTCGGAGGCCCTCCCGCGAAGCCGTTGAGGAGCTGACCGCTCGCTACCGTCGTGTCGGCGTTCCGACCCCGCTGCTGGCCGTCTCCATGGAACTCGGCCGGGAGCTCGAACGACTGCTGAACATCGATCCGCCGGACGACCGCATATACACGGTCCACCTCGGGATGAAGCACTGGACGCCGCGCATCGCGTCGGCGATCGACGAGATCGTCGACAGTGGCGCGGACCACGTGATCGCGATCGTGCTGGCGCCCCATTACTCGACGATCAGCACCGGCGGCTACCGACGCCAGGTGGACGCGGCGCTAATGGCGGCCCGGGACGGTGCGCCGGCCCCTACCCTGGACTTCGTCGACAGCTGGCACGAGCTCGACGGCTACCTTGAGGCGGTCGCCGA
>VBFR01000244.1 GCA_005889345.1 Chloroflexota bacterium | reverse complement strand
TCGCCAGGTCCCGGCGCCGGGGAAGCCTGTGCACCCTCTGGCAGGAACGGCCGGGCCGGTTCGTAGTAGGTTCGTGCCGCCGGCACGGAGACAAGCTCCTTCTCCGGATAACGCAACGCCGTCAGGCGGCCACCAAAGACGCAACCCGTATCGATGTTGATCGTCCCGTTCACCCATGCGGGCTCGTGAACCGGCGTATGGCCATAAACGACCATCGCCCGGCCGCGATATTCCGCAGCCCAGTTGTAGCGCACCGGCAAGCCGAATTCGTCGGTCTCGCCGGTAGTTTCGCCGTAGAGGGCGAAGTCCCGAACCCGCCCGGATGCCCAGCCCTGCATCTCGGGACGAAGACCGGCGTGCGCCACTACGAGCTTGCCATCGTCGAGCACGTAGTGGCTGATGAGCCCGTCCAGAAACTCGACCACCTTCTCTTTGAAGCCGGCGGGTTGCTCGCTGAGTTGCCCCAGCGACTCGGCAAGTCCGTGCGTTACCTGGACGTTCCGTCCCTGCAGAGCCCGCACGAGCTTCTGCTCATGATTTCCGGGGACGCAAAGCGCCGAGCCTGATGCCACCGCGTCCATGACGAGGCGCAGGACGCCCGGAGTATCGGGGCCACGGTCCACCAGGTCGCCAAGGAAAATCAATCGGCGACCCAATGGCGGCGTGATCCGATAGGCGGGCCCCGGCGAGCCGTCGGGCTGCCGGTCGACCTGGTAGCCGAGGCTGTCGAGCAGGGCGGTTAGCTCATAAAGGCAGCCGTGGACATCACCGATGATGTCGAAGGGCCCGTGCTCCTGGCGCCGGTTGACCCAGAGGGGCTTGCGTTCAAGCGCCGCCGCGTTGACCGCATCCTCGGAGTCCAGCGTGAAGACGTAGCGGAAGCCTTCGCGCTTGAGGAAGCGCAATGACCGGCTCATCTGGTCCCGCTGTCGGTGAATCACGTCCGGCCGAACGTTGCGATCGGTTCGCTGCTTGTTGCGTTCGATCATCACCCGCTCGGGGATATCGAACACGAACCCGACGACCAGGCAGTGATATTTCTTGGCGAGCTCGAGCAGCGACTTTCGCGACTCCGGCTGGACGTTGGTGGCGTCGATGACCGTCAGCCGACCGGCTTCCAAGCGTTTGGCGGCGATCAGATGCAACACCTCGAAGGCCGCCGCTGTGGCGTCCTGCGCATTCTCGTCATCGGCTACCAGGGCGCGACACATATCGGAGGTGATGATCTCCGTCGTCTTGAAGTGTTTGCGGGCAAAGGTTGATTTGCCTGACCCGGAGGGACCGATCAGCACAACCAGCGCCAACTCAGGAAGCTCGAACGTCACCGGCTGAACACCGCCATCTGCGTCGGGGGTCCGAGCACCGGATCCTCGGGGCCAACAGGCAGAAACCGCACGGCATAGCCATGGTCAGCCCCGACCCGTTTCGCCCAGGCGTCGAATTCAAGTCGGGTCCACTCGAAGCGGTGGTCCTCATGTCGCAGGTGGCCGGCCGCCAGCATCGGGTACTTGACGTTGTACTCGATGTTCGGCGTGGTCACGACGACCGTCGCAGGGCGGGCGAAGTGGAAGACGACCCGCTCGAAGGCCGCCAGCCTGGGCGGGTCAAGGTGTTCGACGACCTCCATGACCGCCGCCGCCTCATAGCCCTGCAGCCGGTCGTCGCGGTACATCAGAGAGCCCTGCAGAAGCTTGATCCGCTGGGCCTGCCGCTCGGGGAGCCGCTCGAGGTTCAGCCGGTGACCGGCGATGTCGAGAGCTCTGGCCGACACGTCCATCCCGACCATCTCCTGGAACTGCGGCTCGGCGAGCATCGTCTTCAGCAGCGCGCCTTCGCCACAGCCGAGGTCGAGGACGCGCGTGGCCCCCGTTCCCTTGAGGACAGCGAGCACGGAACCGAGCCGCTGCTCGCGAAGCGTCATGTCGCCCTCGTCGTCGTCAGCATCGCGCGCGGCGATGACGACCTCCGGGTCTTCCTCGTCCTCTTCGATCAGCCGCTCGAGCGCCGCCTGGGCCAGCCGGCGCTGATGCTTGAGGTAGCGGTCAACGATCAACTCGCGTTCGGGATGGGACCCCAGCCAGTCGCCGCCCAGCCGAAGGAGTTTCTCTACCTCGTCCTCGGTGATCCAGTAGTGCTTCTCTCGATCCATGACCGGAATCAGCACGTAGAGATGCCGCAACAGCTGGCTGAGGCGGCAGGTGGCTTCGAGTGTCACCGAAAAGTACGGACTTTCACCCCATTCGGGGAAGGTCGGGTCGAGCGGATAGCCTTGCGCGGTCACGCGGTAGCCAACCGGCTCGAAGATGCGACGCAGGAGGGCCTCGCCGCCCCGGCAGGGAAGCACCGAGATCTTCGCGACCAGCGGGATCGCAGTCTCGGCGAGTTCGGGGCGGTCCTTGCTGCGGCCACCCATCGCGCTGCCGAAGACCTTGGCGATCGCCACGCTGAGGAACGACGAGGCAACGTAGGGCCGGTCGTTGACGTACTCCTTGAGCGTGCCGGCGTCGCCTCCCGGCCCTTTGCGATTCCGCACCAGCGCGACCGGATCAACCTCGAGCAGCAACGCCGCCGTGCACCGTTGCGGGCCCGCTTCCGGGTAGAAGACGTGGGCTTTACCCATTGACAGCTCGGTGGTCTGCAGCCGAGCTGGGTTCTTGTGCAGCAGGTACCCCAGATCGGTCGCCGGTTGGTGCGTGGTGGTGATCGTCAACAACATTTGGTTATCCGCTTCGCTTGAGTAGCCCCAGACGCTTGGCGCGGACTTCTGCGCGTCTGAAGAAAAAAACGGATGCGGGCACCAAAACTACACCCATCAACAGCAGGATGCCGATGTCGGGCAGTGCGCCGGCCAGCGAGAGCCCATGCAACAGCGCCTCCCGGACTCCGTCGAGCGTGTAAGTCAGCGGCGAGAGGATGCCGCCCAGGCGCAGGGGAGCGGGCAGGACGCTGATCGGGTAGTAGACACCGGAGATGAGCAGCAGGACGCCCTGAACCGCGAACGCCATCTGCTCACCCTTCTCCGGCGACAGCAGCGGCAGGATCGAGGTGAAGATCCCCAGGCCCAGCAGCGGCAGCGTGGCGGCGGCAAAGATTGCCAGCGCCGTCAGCCAGTTGGCGTGCGACAAATCGATCCTGAACAGCAGGATCACGCCGATGCCGATGATCGCCGTGCGCGCCATCCCGTAGAGCAACGAGGCCGCCGACACGCCCAGCAGATGAGTCAGCCGCTTAATGGGCGCCATGAAGGTGTACTCGATCGTCCCCTCCCACCGCTCCCATGTGATGGCGAAGGAGATCTCGAAGAACACCAGCGACAGGTAGGTCCAGAGCAGCGCTCCCACCAGCAGGTAGAGCTGTGTCTGGTGCAGGGCGGCCTGGCCCTGCTCGAGGCCCAGCGTCGACAACCCCGCCGCGAGGTAGCCGATGCTCAGCACGCTGACCAGGTTGTAGAGCAGCCAGACCAACTCCCACGCCCAGTAGCGCCGGTAGAGATTCTTCTGCCGCTCGATGAAGCCGACGAACGCGTTTAGCTCCCAGCGGAGCATATTTCCGGTCATTCCTCTTTCTCCTCTTCGTCTTCCTCGAGCCGCTTGCCGGTGAGTGCCATGAAGGCGTCCTCCAGGCTGCCCTCGGCCTCGCCGGCATGCATGCGGATCAGCTCGACGGGCGTGCCGTCCGCGAGCACCCGGCCCTGATCGATGACGACGACGCGGTCGCACAGCACCTCGGCCTCCTGCAGGTCGTGCGTGCAGAGCAGCACGGTGGCCGCGCGGTCCCGCCGGATCGATCGCACCAACTCCTGGACCTCGCGCTTGGAGCGCGGATCCAGACCCGTGGTCGGCTCGTCCATCAACAGCAGCGATGGCGATGTCAGAAAGCTGCGGGCGATGGCGACTTTCTGCTGCTGGCCACGGGACAGCTGCTTCATCGGCTTATCGAGGGTGTCGAGCGGCAGGCCGAGGCGCTCCAGCATTGCCTCCACCCGATCCCGCGTGCCGGCACCGCCGCTGCCGTAGAGCCGCGCGGCGTAGAGCATGTTCTCCCAGGGGCTCATCTCTTTGAAGAACGAGGCCTCCACCGAGACGCGGTTGATGTGCCGACGCACGTCGTCGGCCTGTGACACGACGTCGTAGCCGAAGACCGATGCGGTGCCCTCATCGGGTGTGAGCAAGGTCGCCAGGATGCGGATCAGCGTCGACTTGCCGCTGCCGTTGGCCCCCAGGATCCCGGTGATCCGGCCGGCCGGGACGTGCAGTGACACCTGGTCGAGCGCCAGCTTCGGCTTCTTGGCCTTGCGCCAGGGCATCAGCCGATTCGAACGCCGGGCGTCTCCGAAGCGCTTCGAGATGCCATCGACCTCGACGGCTGTCGTATTCA
>VBFR01000243.1 GCA_005889345.1 Chloroflexota bacterium | reverse complement strand
TCGACCATGCCCCACCAGCGGCTCTCGCGCCATTGCCACCAGGCCCAGCCGATCCCGAGATCGTCGGCCTCATCGAGCGCCGCGTCGATGTAGCTCGTCGCCCCCGGCGCGCCCAGATCGTAGCCAAGCTCCCCCACCCAGAGCGGCGCCGGCACCTCGGCGGCCTCCCTGGCGCGCTGCTGAAATCGCGACCGGAGAAGGGTGGGATCGCCGGTCCAGTGGGGCGGGATCAGGGAGCCCTCGTAGACGTGTTTGCCGTAGACGAGGTTCGGCGCTTTGAGGTGCACCACCGCCGTGTTCATGGTGAGCAAGAGGATGCCCTCGATGAAGAACAGGTGATTCGAGTCGACGCGGCCGATCGCCTCGATCGCCTCTTTGAACATCGGAAAGAGGTAGAACTTCTCGAAGATGCGGGGTGGGATCGGCAGCGGATGCGCCTCGTTGAAGATGTCGTAACCGGCCAACCCGGCGTTGTCCTTGAAGCGCGTCGCGACCGCCTGCCAGGTCAGGTAGAAGTCCTTTTTCCAGTCGGACGACAGCCAGAAATAGGTGTCGGAGGTAAATGCGGCGGGCGAGAGCGCTGGGCTCCAGGACTCGTGCAAGGGATTCCAGTTCGGAACACCGATGGTCGCCCAACCCGGTGCGCCGGAGTAGCCGAAGCGCGGGCTCCATCCGAGACGGAAATGCATGTCGAGGATCACATAAAGGCCGTGCCGGTTCAGCATGGTGACCGCTTCCGCGACGCGGTCGAGATAGGCCTGGTTGATCCGGCCGCGTTCCGGCTCGAGCTGCGACCAGTCGATCCCGAGACGGACGACGTCGAAGCCGGCCTGCTGCATCAGCGTCGCATCCATCTCGTCGAGCGGCGGGGGTTGGTCGTTGGGATAGGACACGAGCGCGGCGTCATTGAAACCGCGGAGCAACAGCTTGCGCCCGTAGCCATCGACGATCTGGCCGTTGCTTGTTCGCAGCCAGGCAAGCGGGAACTCGCCATAGCGCGGCGGGGGGACGGAGGCGGTCATGCTGCCCGCCGGCAAGTAGGCGACGACCGTCAGCACGACGACGATGAGCAAGAGCACGAGGCCGGCGCGCCGTAACCGGGGAAAGCGCCGTCGGCGCGTGCGAGGCGCCGGCTGAGGCCGGGCTTGCCGTTCTCGGCGGCGGCCTAGCGGTGCGCGGCGCCTGACGGCTGGCCCAGGGCGGCCCCCGCGGCCGCCACCACCTCCTCGATGGTGTCGCAGACCTGCGCACCCGCCCGCTTCAACGCCTGCAGCTTCGACGCGGCGGTGCCGGTGTTTCCCGAGATGATGGCGCCGGCGTGGCCCATCCGCTTTCCGGGCGGAGCGGTGCGTCCGCTGATGAAGCCGATGACCGGCTTGCCCATCCCCCGGCCGATCACCTGCTCGGCGGCGGTTTCCTCGTCGCTGCCGCCGATCTCGCCGATCATCACCACGGCGCGAGTGGCGGGATCATCCTTGAAGAGCCGCAGCACCTCACTGAAGGAAAGGCCGAGGATCGGATCGCCGCCAATCCCGACCGACGTGGTCTGGCCCACACCCGCCTGGCTCAATCCCTGGATGACCTCGTAGGTGAGGGTGCCGCTGCGCGAGACGATGCCGACGGACCCCGGTGTGGTGATGTGGTTGGGGATGATACCGACCTTCGCCTCCCCTGCGGTCGTCAATCCCGGGCAGTTCGGCCCGATCAGCTTGACCCTGGCATCGACGACGAAGGCCCGCGCGCGGACCATGTCGTAGAGCGGGATGCCCTCCGTGATGCAGACGATCAGCCCGATGCCGGCCGCGGCGGCCTCCATGATGGCGTCGGCGGCGAAGGGCGCCGGGACGAAGATGCCGCTGACGTCAGCGCCGGTCTCGCGCCTGGCATCGGCGACGGTGTCGAAGACCGGGATGCCGAGGTGGGTGGTACCGCCCTTGCCCGGGCTGACGCCGGCGACGACATTGGTCCCGTAGGCCTTCATCTGCTCGGTGTGGAAGCTGCCCTCGCGCCCGGTCAAGCCCTGCACCAGGACGCGGCTCTCGCGCGTCAGGAGGATGCTCATCGTGCGCCGCTGTTTGACAGCTCGACGATCCGCCGGGCGGCGGCCGTCGCGCTCGCTTCCGGGGTGATGCCTGCTTCCTGGAGCAGCCGCCGTCCCTCCTCCTCGCGCGTGCCGGTCATTCGCACCACCAATGGCAGGGTGAGGTGGAGATCGCGCGTGGCATCGATGATGCCGTGGGCCACCTCGTCGCCACGGGTGATGCCGCCGAAGATGTTGATCAGGATGCCCTTGACCTGGGGATCGCTCGCCAGCAGCTCGAGCGCGCTGTGCACCACCTCGGCCTTCGCGCCGCCGCCGATATCGAGGAAGTTCGCGGCCCGGCCGCCTTCGCGCTGGACCAGATCGAGCGTGTTCATCACCAACCCGGCGCCGTTGCCGATGACGCCGATCGAGCCGTCGAGGCGGACATAGGTGAGCCTGCGGCGCTTGGCCTCGGCTTCGAGCGGATCCTCTTCCGAGTCGTCGGCCCCGTGCAGGTCCTTGTGGCGAAACATGGCGTTTTCGTCGATCTCGAGCTTGCCGTCGGCGGCGACCAGGCCACCGTCGCGCGTGAGCGCCAATGGGTTGATCTCGATCGTGAGCGCGTCATAGGTTCGGGCCAGGGAGTACAGCTTGACGACGAGTGGCGTCAGCTGCGCCTGCAGCGGACCGAGCCCCGCTCGGAAGATGAGATCGCGCACCTCGAAGGGCAGGGGTCCTCGCCACGGATCGGGATGGAGCTTGGCGATCGCCTGCGGATGCGTTTCCGCCACCTCCTCGATCTCCATGCCGCCCTGCGCGCTGAGGATCAGCACCGGCTTGCGCGCATCGCGGTCGAGGGTGAGCCCCAGGTAGAGCTCGCGCGTGATCTCCTGCGCTGTCTCACAGAGGACTTCCTTAACGACATAGCCCTTGATCGTCATGCCCAGGATCTCGCCGGCCACGCGCTTGGCATCGGCGGCGGTCTGGGCGAGCTTGATGCCTCCCGCCTTGCCGCGTCCCCCGACGGGGACCTGCGCCTTGACGGCGATCGCGCCGAGGGCCCCGGCGGCGAGCGCCGCCTCGTCCGGGGTATGCGCCAGCCGCCCGTCGGGCACGGGAACCCCGGCCGCCCGGAAGCGCTCCTTCACCTGGTACTCGAGAAACTTCATAAGGGGATGTTGCCGTGGCGGCGATGCGGCCGCTCGACCTGCTTCTCTTTGAGCAGGTGCAGCGACCGGATCAATGTCGGACGCGTGTCCTGCGGCTCGATGACGTCGTCCAGGAAGCCGCGCTCGGCCGCGACGTAGGGATTGGCGAACTTTTCCTTGTAGTCCTCGACCAATTGCTCGGCCTTCTTCGCCGGCTCTTTGGCGGCCGCGATCTCGCGCTTGAAGATGATGTTGACCGCGGCCTGCGGTCCCATCACGGCAATCTCCGCCGCCGGCCAGGCGTAGTTGAAGTCACCGCCGATGTGCTTCGACGACATGACGTCGTAGGCGCCACCGTAGGCCTTGCGCGTGATGACGGTGAGCTTCGGCACGGTCGCCTCGGCGAAGGCGTAGAGCAGCTTGGCGCCGTGGCGGATGATGCCGTTGTACTCCTGGGCCGTCCCCGGTAGGAAGCCGGGCACGTCGACGAAGGTGACGAGCGGAATGTTGAAGGCGTCGCAGAATCGAACGAATCGCGCGCCCTTGACCGAGGCATTGATGTCGAGCGCCCCGGCGAGGATGCGTGGCTGGTTGCCGACGATCCCGACCACCTCGCCGTCGAGCCGGGCAAAGCCGACGACGAGGTTCTGGGCGAAGTGCTCCTGGACTTCCATGAAGCTGCCCTCGTCGACCACGGCGCCGATGGCCGCCTTCATGTCGTACGGCTGGTTCGGGTTTTCCGGGATGAGCGACTGCAGCATCCGATCCCGACGCTGCGGGTCGTCAATCGGCCTGACCGCGGGCGGTCGCTCCCGATTGCTTCCCGGCAGGTAGGAGAGGAGCCGGCGCACGCCGCCGAAGGCCTCGGCTTCGGAGTCACTGAGGAAGTGGGCGACGCCGCTGCGGATGTTGTGGACCTCGGCGCCGCCGAGCTCGTCGAAGCCGACCTGCTCGCCGGTCGTCACGCGAACGACCTCTGGCCCGGTGATG
>VBFR01000242.1 GCA_005889345.1 Chloroflexota bacterium | reverse complement strand
CCGTGCTGCTGGGTCACGGCCCGACGGTGCTCTCGTTCGACGTCGTTCCGACGGCACCGGGCTATCAGGTTCGAGTCAAGTTCGACGCCGACCTGCGGCCGGAGACGGTGACGACTGACACCATCAAGGTGCGGGATTCCGACGGCAAGCTGGTGATCTCCCAGATCGCATTCGATCCTGACAATCACACAGCGACTCTGACGCTGACCCTGCGGCCGGGAAGTACCTACCAGCTGGTGGTCACGACGGGTGTGACCGACGTCAACGGCGTCACCATGGCGGACGAGTACCACGCCTCGCTCGTGATCAGCGGCTAAAGCGCAGCACCAGCCTCGACGTCCGATTCCGACAAGTCACGGACAATCCCGGCGTTTCTCAAGCATCCATGTCGCGCTCGGCCGGCGTCCTGCTCCTGGTGATCACGCTCGTCAGTGGCTGCACGGTGCTCGATAGCAAGCCCACCCCTAACCCGGATGCAATGCCGAAGAGCCCGCTCGACCTGCCGCTTGTCGCCGCGGATCTCTCACTTTCTGGCCCGGTCGACGGTCACGTCAGCCGCGTCCGGCTCCTCGACTGTAAGGTGTACCCGGCTGGTATTGCCGAGTCCTTCCGCTCGGGCGTGCTATTTCAGATTGGGGACCAGTGGTATCGCCTTACCGTCCTCACCAGTGGTGACCCGGTGCTGCCATTCGTAACGCCCAGCCCGAAGGCGCCAAATGTGCCCGGAAAGTATCGGGGCGTCGCCCTCCTCGATGAACAACTTGTCGGTCCGGGAGGCATGGCACTCGGTGACCACGCCTGGGGTGGCAACAACAACGCCGTCATCACCATCGGGTCTCATCCAAAAGCGGTTAGCCTTGCAACCGTTATCGATCCGGCCAAGCCATGGCGTGACCCTGTTGTCGTCGTCGACGGCGTCGACCTGGAGGCGCGCAATCCGAACACCACGGGCCCTGGGCCGACGGCTCCGCCCGCCGAGCAAACAGTCCACCTCAAAGGCACGTGGAGTTGCGAGTCCGGGACGTCGCTTGCTAGCCCTCGGTCGTCATAACGACGCTGGCGGCAATCGCCGCGGCCACCTCACCCGCACCGTAGAGTGCCTCGAAGGGTGAATGTTGCGCCTCGAACTCCCGGGTCTTTTCCAGCAGGCTCGGATGGTCCTGGATGAAGCTCGTGGAAATCCGCCCGGCGTGGAAGTCCGGTTCTTCCAAGAGCGCGCGGTGAAACGGGATCGTGGATTTCGGGCCGGTGAGCACGAACTCCTGCAAGGCACGCCGGCCGCGACCGATCGCCGCCTCGCGGTCATCGGCCCACACGATGAGCTTCAACAACAGCGAGTCGAAGTGCGGCGAGATGTCCTGGTGCGGCCTGATGCCACTGTCGACCCGCACGCCAGGCCCGCTCGGTGGCGCGTAGCGATGGACGCGGCGCGGCGTCGGCATGAAGTTGCGCAAGGGGTCTTCGGCGTTGATCCGAAACTCGATGGCGTGCCCTCGCGGCTGCGGATAGCCGGCTTCCGGAATGCGCTCGCCACGAGCGATGCGGATCTGCTCGCGCACCAGGTCGATGCCCAGCACCGACTCCGTCACCGGATGCTCGACCTGGAGGCGGGTATTCATCTCGAGAAAGTAGAACTCCTCGCCCGAGACGATGAACTCGATCGTGCCGGCGTTGCGGTAGTCGACGGCGGCCGCGGCTTTGACGGCTGCCTCGGCCATGGCTCGCCGGCGCGACGCGCTCAGGCCGACCGCCGGCGTCTCCTCGAGCAACTTCTGGTGCCGCCGCTGGATCGAGCACTCGCGCTCGCCCAGCGCCACGGTTGTTCCGTGGTCATCGGCGAGCACCTGCATCTCGATGTGGCGCGGATGCTCGAGATACCGCTCCAGGTAGACGTCGGGGCTGCCGAATGAGCTTTGTGCCGCGCGGCGGCAGGCTTCGAACGCCGCCGGGAGGTCGTCGGGCCCCTTGGCGACCCGCATGCCGATGCCGCCCCCGCCCGCGGCCGCCTTGACCATCACCGGGTAGCCGATCCGTTTCGCCTCGGAGACCGCGGCCGCTTCGTCGGCGAGCGCGGCCGTTCCGGGCACCACCGGGACGCCGGCGGCGATCATCCGTCGGCGGGCTTCGACCTTGTCGCCCATCGCCCGCATACTGGTCGCCGGCGGGCCGATGAAGGTCAGCCCGTTTTTGGCGCAGGCCTCCGCGAAGGCCGGGTTCTCGGACAGAAATCCATATCCCGGATGGATCGCGTCGGCACCGTGCTCGCGTGCCACCCGCACGAGTTGCTCGATGTCGAGGTAAGCCTGTCGCGGCGCCGGGCCGCTCAGCGCGATGCGCTCGTCGGCGAAGACGGCGTGCGGAGCCCGCGCGTCCGGCTCCGCGTAGACCGCGACGGTGGGGATGCCCATTTCGCGGCAGGTTCGCATGACGCGCAGCGCGATCTCCCCGCGGTTCGCGACCAGGACCTTGGTGATGCTAGCCAATCGTCATCAACACTTCGTTGGGCGCGACGATCGCCCCTTCCTTCGCGAAGACCTCGCGAACCGTCCCGCCGATGGTCGCCACGATGTCGTTCTGCATCTTCATCGCCTCGAGCACGACGACCACGTCACCCAGCCGGACGCGGTCGCCGGATTTGACCTTGATCTTGACCACCATGCCCTGCATCGGCGCCTGGATGGCCCCGTCACCACCGGCACGTTGCGCCGCGGTTGGGCCCGACACGGCCGCCGGCGTGGCGGCCAGCGCCGCGCCGTCGCCGAGGATCCGAACGCGATAGGGTTCGCCGTCGACCTCGACCGTGAACTCGCGGACCGCCGACTCGGTTGGGGCAGTTGGTCCGGGAGCGACCGCAGGTGGCTGGGGCACCGGTTGCGGCTCGGGTGCCGGGCCCGGCGCGGCCGCGGCGGGCGTCTCGGCGCGGTGCCCGGCGGGCCGAAGGATGTTGGGCGCATCTTCCGGGAACAGGATGTAAGTGAGCACCTGGTCCACGCCGGACGGATTCAGCCCTTGCTTGCGCATCTCGCGCCGCGCGCGATCGAGGCCCGGCTGCAGCAGGTCGGCGGGCCGAAGTGTGATCGCATTCGATGAGCCCAGCGCGCGTTTGCGGACCTCTGGGTCGATGGGGCCGGGCGGCTCGCCGAACAACCCCTTGACGTAGTCGCGAAAGGGCTGCTCGATGTGCTGGTAGCGCTTCTCGCTCAGCGTATTGGCCAGCGCCTGGTTCGCCGCGATCCGGTTGATGGGCGCCGCCATCGGGGGATAGCCCATCTCCTGGCGCACCAGGAGAAGTTCTTGGAGCAGCCGGTCGTAGCGGTCGATGGCATTGCGTTCTCGCAGGTTGCGGATCAGGACCGCCAGCACCGGGGCTGGCAGCTGATGTTGCAGCACGAGGACATCGTTCCGAAAGGCGATGGGGTCCTGGAACTCGAGGTACTCGTCGTGAATCTCATCGAAGTAGCGGCTCGCCTGGCCGATCACATTGAGGTCGAGCCCGGTGTCGTAGGGTCCGTCGCGCAGGCTGGCGACCATCGTCTCGGTCGCCGGTTGTGAGGCGCCCCAGGCGAGTGCGGAGAGGGCGGTATCGATGCCGGTCGCCCCGGCTTCGACCGCCGCGAAATACGAAATGGGAGCGAGCGCTGTCGTGGAATGGGAGTGGATACTGACCGGCAACCGGGTCGCGCTGGTGATCGCGGTCACCAGGCCGCGGGCATCGGCCGGCGCCAGGATGCCGGCGACGTCCTCGATGCCGATCCAGTCCACGCCCATGGCCTTGAGGCGGCTGGCGGACTTGACCACGCGGGCCTCGTCCGCCGCCGGGCTCGGGCTGTAGACGAGGGCGCCGATCACCCGCACCCTGGCTTTGCGCGCAACCTCGACCGGCACCTCGAGGTTTCGCAGGTCATTGAGCGGGTCGAACATCTTGATCACGCGAATGCCGTCTTCGACCGCCTGCTCGATGAAGGCGCGCACCACGTCGTCCGGCTGGTGCGACTGTCCGAGCAACGTCTGCCCGCGGATCAGCATCTGCAACGGGGTCTTCACGATGACGGCGCGCATGGCGCGCAGCCGCTGCCAGGGATCTTCTTTGAGGGCACGCACCTGCGCCGCGAACGTCCAGCCACCCCAGGCGTCGAGGGCGTGGTACCCGATGTCGTCGAGGGTTTTCGCGATCGGCAGCACGTGCTGCAACTTGAGGCGTCCCTGCACCAAGCTTTGCTGGGCGTCGCGCAACACAGTCTCGGTGATCAAGACCCTGGGCATCGCCGCTATTGTATGCCCGGTTTTCAGGCCGGTTTTTTGGTCCGGTTCTCCTCTCGCCGCTTGATCAGCTTCTCGCGCGCGACCTCGTCATTGAGCGCCAGGATGCCGGTGGCGAGGTGCGCCGCGTTTCTCGCGCCGGCCTCACCGATGGCGACCGTCGCAACCGGGATACCGGCCGGCATCTGGGCCATCGA
>VBFR01000081.1 GCA_005889345.1 Chloroflexota bacterium | reverse complement strand
GGCTTGTTGCCGGTGACCGAGAACAAGGAATGGGATCGGATGATCGGCCTGCTCGCCGAAACGATCGACCGCGATGTCGACCTCGACCTGCTGCTCCGAATCGCCAACAAGGCGGAACTCGTGCCGCTGGTCCCGAAAAAGATCTTCCAGGGGAAGCCCGACGCTGGGCGGACGGTGCGCCTGGCCGTCGCCTACGATGACGCCTTCAACTTCTATTACCCGGAGAACCTGGAGCTGCTCGAGGAGCACGGCGCGCAGGTCGTCCCCTTCAGTCCGCTTGAGGACGAGCAGCTGCCGCAAGACGCGGCCGGCATTTATCTCGGCGGTGGTTTTCCCGAGGTCTTTGTCGCGCCCCTAGCGAAGAATCGCTCGATGGCCGAGTCCATCCAGCGGGCCTACCGAAGCGGCATCCCGATCTATGCCGAGTGCGGGGGATTGATGTACCTGGGACGCTCGCTCCGAACCGACTCGGGGACGACCGAGCGCATGGCCGGCGTGATCCCGGTCGATGTCGAGATGGATGGTCAGATCCATCGCTTCGGCTACCGCCAGCTCCTCACGCTGGAGGACAGCATTCTGTCGCCGCGCGGCCAGTTCTATCGCGGACACGAGTTCCACTGGAGCCGCATCACCGGGCACAACGGCGACCTGAAGCCCGCCTACCAGATGCAGAACGCCGAGGGCGATGTGATCGGCTACGAGGGTTTCGTGGCGCCCAACCTGCTGGCGAGCTACGTCCATCTGCACTTCGGGCAGAACCCGGTGCTGGTCGACAAGTTCGTCCAGCATTGCCGCGAGTACACGGCCGTCCGTAGCGCCCCCTGACCTCCGGTTTTAGGACGGGCAATTTCGGGCATCACTGAGTCAACGCATGGCCACGCCTCAGTACAAAGACTATTACCAGACGCTCGGCGTCGCGCGGACCGCGACCGAGAAGGACATCAAGTCCGCCTACCGCCGGCTGGCTCGCCAGTATCACCCGGACGTGAACAAGGATCCCAAGGCTACCGAACGCTTCAAGCTGATCAACGAAGCCTACGAAGTGCTCAGTGATCCCAAGAAGCGCACGAAGTACGATCAGCTCGGCGCCGACTGGGAACGGATCGAGCGCGAGCAAGAGTTTGGTCGTCAGTACCAGTCGCAGCCCAGCCGTGGCGCCGGCCAGGCCGCCGGGTTCGGTGATTTCAGCGACTTCTTCAACACCTACTTTTCGGGCGAGGGCGGTGGCTTTTCCGGTTTCGGGTTCGAGGGGACGCGCGGACGGACCGCGACGCAGCAGCGCGGCGAGGACATCGAGCATCCGATCGAGATCACGCTCGAGGAGGCGGCCCGAGGTGGCGAGCGGACGATCCAGACGGAGGTGCCCGAGACCTGTCCCACCTGCGGCGGCTCGGGGTTCACGGCCGAGCGGCGCAAGGTGGGCAACCGCACCGTGATGGAGAGCGTGACCTGTCCGACCTGCGGCGGCGCCGGGGTGCGCGCGACCCGCCGGCAGATCCAGGTGAGGATCCCGGCGGGCGTCATCGAAGGCTCGCGCATCCGGGTCAAGGGCGAAGGGCAGCGCGCCGCGGAGGCCGGCGATCTCTATCTGCGGGTCCACCTGCTACCGCACCCACTCTTCGCGGCCAAGGGCCGCGATCTCTACACGCCCTTGCTGGTGATGGACGACCAGGCGGCGTTAGGGGACGAGGTCACCATTCAATCACTGACCGGAGGCCAGCTCCAGCTGCGCATCCCGGCCGCGAGCCAGGCCGGCAAGGTCTTCCGTTTGAAGGGCAAGGGCTTGCCGGCACTGAAAGACGGTCTGCCCGGCGACCTCTACGCCACGCTCGAAATCCGGATCCCTGAGTCGATCACGCCGGCGCTGCACGACCTCTACGAGGGAATCCGCAAAGCCCGGACCAGCTGAATCAGCGGCGGAAGAAAGCGTTCAGCAGAACCGTGAGCACCAGGCTCAGCAGCAGGCAGGTGACGATCGGAAAGTAGAAGTGAACGTTGCCACGGTCGACGGAGATGTCACCTGGCAACTTGCCGAGATACGGGATCCGAAGGCCCAGGCTGAGGAAGAGGCCGACCACGAGGATGAAGCCGCCGACGATGACGAGCAGCTTGCCGATCTCGGGCATGCATCCATCGTAGCGGCCGCCGAACGCCCCGATCTAGCGGCGGGGTCGCGAGTCGGTTAGAAGCCGATCCAGCCGATCGCTTGCTCGATCTTGGCCTGCTGCAGGCCGGCAATCGGCACGCCGTCGATCACGGTCAGGGGCACCTGACGGACCTCGATGTCGAGGTTGCGCAGGTCCTTGCCGTCGAGCTTGCCATCGGCGCAGACGTGTTCCTGGAACGCGACGCCTCGATTCTCCAGGATCTCCTTGATCCGGCGGCTGCTCTCGCAGTCGGGTCGGGTGTAAACAATGACTTCCATCTCGCCCTTTGCCTCCGTGTGCTCCCGTTCGCCCCGGGCTGACACACAACTTGATATCGCGCCTATACAAAGGCTGCATCAACACTATCAAGTGACCTGCCATTTGTCCAATTCATTTCTCCGATGCTTTCGATCAGCCTTGTTGATATCACAATCGGCATTCGATCCATCCTCGACGGGGTCCGGTATGCTCAAGCCCGGGGCGGAGGGAGGAGAGGGACGTTGGCAACGAGGTGCCGTGCGTTTGCTCTGGTGATCGGGATCGTGATTCCGGTTTGCCTCAGCCTGACCCCGGGCTTCGTCAGTTCCGGGTCCGTCAGCCTCGACCCTGGCATAGGGAAGGTCCCGCAGGGCACGCAGTCCGATCAGGTTTACAGCGACAGCTTCGCGGCCAACGGCGTCACGAACGTCGTTGTGACCAGCCAGCAGGTCAGTTGCTATCGTCCCGAGGTGCCCTTGTCGGCCAACAACGGACCGAACGACGGCTACACGGGCGAGCGATCCTGCCCCGGCGCCACCACTGGCGAAAATAGCGGCGGCACCGCCCCCTATCCGACGCAGGTCGGGAGTCAGCCGCCCTACCCGGCGGGCGAGTCGAAGCTGGTGACGGATCACTCCGAATCGGATATCCGGGTGGATCCGCTCAATCCCAACCATTTGATCGGCTCGACAAAGTGGTTTGCCAGCCCCGAGGGCTATAACCACTTGCTGGGCTTCTACGAGTCCTTCGATGGCGGCAAGACCTGGCCGACGATGGGCCACGTCCCGGGTTACGAGGGCTTTACCGACAACACCGATCCGGTCGGCGCGTTCGACGCCTTCGGCAACTATTACCAGGCGCTCCTGCCGTATCAATTCTTCTACGACAGCACAGGCCACAAGAAATACGAAGTCGGCAACGAGCCCAACCGAACGATTCCCAACGAGGCCGTCGCGGTCGCGGTCCGTCCGCGCGGGGCGAGCGGGCCGAACGATTGGATTACGAGCCACAACGGTCATCCCGATTACGTCTTCACCACCAACGCCGGCCTTGGTCAGGAACCAGACAAGGAGTGGATCGCGATTGACCGCAATCCCCTACGGCCCGACGGATCGCCCAACCCCAACTACAACCGTATCTACATGATGTACGTCAACTTCAACGGCAACGGCAGCAAGCCATACGTCCAGACGGCCATCGCCTTCCGGGACGGAACCCACAGCGACTGGACGCCCGCGGTGGAATTGCCCAGGCAGAATTCCACGGACAACAACACCTATCTCCTGCCGCACATCGACCCGGCCGGGGTCGTGTACACGTCGGTGATCAACTACACCAGCGGGCAGGGCGGTTGCTGCGTCGACGTGCTGATGGATTATTCGACCGATGGTGGCCTCAGCTGGATCGGACCGTCGGTCGCCGCCAGCAACATCCATGTCCCGCCCTTGACCGGTGCGGGGTATGCCAACACGACGTTTGAAGACGGGATCGAGGAAACATTTGCGGTTGGAAATCATCCGGCCAGCACGGGTCACTATCCAATCTATGTCGCCTACGAGTCGAAGAGCACCGGCTTCGGCAACATCCTGCTCACCGCGTCGTACGATCAGGGCCGCAGCTGGACCACGCCAATCCAGGTCAACGACAACATCGTGAGCACCGTCGACGAGTTCCAGCCGAACCTGGCGGTGGCACCCAACGGCACGGTGAGCGTCAATTTCTATGACCGGCGGCTCGCCTGTCCGGCCGCGGGCACGGCGGACGCGACCGCCGCCGGGCTTCAGCTCGACCAAAGAAACCCCAACTACACCGGCGCGCTTCCGCCGTACGGCGCGAGCGATTACTGCATCAACTCGAGCATCCAGTTCTATACCCCGGTGCTCAAGCCGATCGCGCACAATATCCGGCTGACGGCGCACAACTGGGATCCCCAGCTCAACAGCCCCGATCGCCGCTGTCCGTGCGATCCGACGGACACCTTCATCGGCGATTATTTCGGCAACGACTTTGCCGGCACGATCGACTATTCCACCTTCGTGAGCACGTACGACGACGGCGGTAACCGACAGCACTACCAGCAGCAGGTAGTGGCAACAGTATCCCCTCCGAAACGCTAGCTCCCAGGCTTGGCGGGCTGGCAGCGTTTGACAGCCCGGGCGGCGGCCCGTAGACTAACCGGGAACTTCGTCCTTTAACCCGGTCCAGCGAGACCGAAAGGAGAATTCGGTGCGAGACACCCTGACCGCTCCGCCCACGCGGACGCATGTTCCCATCCGGCATCTGACCGGTCCCCGCGCCCTCGACCGCGGTCTGATCGAATCTCTGCTCGCGCGTGCGGCCGCCTTTGAACAGGGAGCGGCGAACCAGGCCACGCCCCTATCGGGTCGGCTGCTCGCGACCGTCTTCTACGAGCCGAGCACCAGGACGCGCTTTTCCTTCGAGGCCGCCATGTTCCGGCTCGGCGGGCAGGTGCTGAGTGCCGAGAACGCGATCCGAGACTCGTCAGCGGCGAAGGGCGAATCGCTGGAGGACGCCATCCACGTCATCGGTGGCTACGTTGACGGGATCGTCCTTCGCCATCCCGACGTCGGCGCCGCCGAGCGGGCGGCGCGGGTCGCACCTGTACCGGTCATCAACGCCGGAGACGGGCCCGGGGACCATCCAACGCAGGCGCTGCTCGATCTCTACACCATCAAGAAGGAACTGGGCCGCCTCGACCACCTGCGGGTCGGGCTGGCTGGCGACTTGCGCAACGGTCGCACGGTTCGGTCGCTGGCCATCCTGCTGTCGCGCTTCCCCGGGAATCAGCTGGTGTTGATCTCGCCGCCGGGGTTGCGCATGGGCGCGGATGTCATCGACGCGCTGAGAGAGGCGCAGCAGGACGCGGAAGAGACCACCGACCTCGGCGGCGCCGTCGCCGACCTCGACGTGCTTTACCAGACGCGTATCCAGGCCGAACGCTTCGAGTCCCCCGAAGAATACGAGCGGTATCGCGGCGTCTACGTCGTGACCGCCGCGCTGATGCGCCGGCTGCCCGAGCGCGCCATCCTGATGCACCCGCTACCGAGGCTCGAGGAGATCGATCCGCAGGTCGACGCCGACCCGCGCGCTGCCTACTTCCGTCAGGCGCGCCACGGCTTGTGGGTTCGGATGGCGGTGCTCGACTGGGCGATGGAGCGCTGATGTTGCAGACGCCACAAGCCAAGGCCGTCATCCTCGACGCCGACGCGCTGCGCCGCGCCTGGCGCCGGATTGCGCACGAGGTCATCGAGCGGCAGCCGGACCTCGCGCAGCTGAGCCTGCTCGGCATCGTCACCCGCGGACTACCGCTGGCGCAGCGGCTGGCGGCCACCCTCGAGGAGCTCGAAGGGGTCCGGCTTTCCGTGATCCCGCTCGACGTCCGCGCCTATCGGGATGACCTGCCTCGCGCGGCGGCCGCCCCGTTGCCCATCCTGCCGGCCGTCGCGGTCGATGGCCGGCCGGTCTTGCTCGTCGATGATGTCCTCTTCAACGGGCGTACGGTGCGCGCGGCCATCGACGCGGTGATGGCCGCCGGGCGGCCCGCACAGATCCAGCTCGCGGTGCTCGTCGATCGCGGTCACCGCGAGCTGCCGATCCGCCCGGACTACATCGGCAAGAACGTTCCCACCTCGCGCCAGGAGTGGGTCGACGTCCATCTTCGCGAAACGGATGGCGAGGACGCGGTTCGCATTGTCGAACGGGCGGACTCCTGATGCGCCTGCTCCACGTCCGCGTGCTGGGTCCCACAGGTCTCTCGGCGCCGCAAACGGTCGAGGTCAACGCCGAGGGTGCCGAGGATCGCGACGCCACCGGGCTCATCCTCTCTCCCGGCTGGATGGACCTGCACGCGCATCTGCGCGAGCCCGGCTTTCCGCAGAAGGAGACCTTGCTGTCGGGCGCGACCAGTGCCGCGGTCGGCGGGTTCACGCACGTGCTGGCCATGGCGAATACCGAGCCGGTGACGGATCGCGCCGACCGGCTGCAGAGCCTGCTGACGCGGAGCGAGGCGTTGCCGATCCGCATCAGTTTCGTGGGAGCGGTCACGATCGGCCTCGAAGGCCGGCAGCTGACCGATGCCATCGCGCTGAAGACTGCCGGAGCGGTGGCCCTCTCCGACGACGGGCGCCACGCGATCGACCGCGCCATGCTCGGGCGTGCCCTCGAAGCAGCGGCCGCGGCCGGGCTGCCGGTCCTCGTCCACGCCCAGGCGGAGCGGCTGGGCGACGTCCCGCATGCGGAGGCAGTCGCCGTGACCGAGGCGCTCGAGGCCCTTCGCCACGTCAGCGGCGCTCGTCTCCACATTCAGCACGTGAGCACGCGGGTGGCGGTCGACCTGATTCGTGCCGCGAAGTCGCACGGCTTGCCGGTCACGGCCGAAGCCACGCCGCATCACCTGGCACTGAGCTCGCGTGACGTCGTCGCCATGGGTCCACACGGCAATGTCAATCCGCCCCTGAGAGACCCGGACGACCGTGATGCCCTTTGCGAGGCCCTGATCGATGGCGTGATCGACGTGATCGCGACCGACCACGCGCCGCATGAGCTGGCGGCCAAGCAGGCCGGCGCGAACGGCTTCCACGGCTTCGAGACCGCGGTTGGTGTCGTCCTGGGTCTTGGCCTCGATGGCGGCACCGTCTACCGCGCCTGTGTGTCACGACCTCGAGAGATCGTCGGCCAATCTCTCGAGGACGAATGGATCCTGATCGACCCGGATGCCGAGTGGCGGGTCGATGGGGCGTCCTTTAAGAGCCGCGGCAAGAACACGCCCTTTCAGGGCCGGCGATTACGCGGACGGGTGATCATGACCGTCTGTCGCGGCCAGGTGGTCACCGAGCGCGTGATGCAGCATGTCTGACCCGATGGTCCTCGTCCTCGAGGACGGCTTCACCGTCTTCGGCGAGCGCGGCGGGCAGGCGACCCAGGCCAGTGGCGAGGTCGTGATCAACACGTGTATGGCGGGCTACCAGGAGGTGCTCTCCGACCCCTCCTACGCGGGGCAGATGGTGGTCATGACCTATCCGCTGATCGGCAATTACGGCGCGACGCCCGACTTCCAGGAATCGGGGCGCCCGTGGGCTCGGGCGTTGATCACCCGTCAGCTCAGCGCGTTCCATCAACACTGGCGCACCCAGCAGTCGGTCACGGAGTGGCTCGACGGCTACGGCGTCCCGATCCTGACCGGCTGCGATACCCGGCGGCTCGCCCGGCACCTGCGGGGCACCGGCGCGCAACGGGCAATCATCGGGCCGCGCGACGAACTCCCGGCTCTGCTCGAGCGTGTCCAGCGCGTGACCCCGCTCGAGGAACAGGACCTGGTCCGCCAGGTCTCTGAGGGATTCAGCGATGTTCTGGATCCGCTCGATCCCGTGCTGGCGGGCCGCTCGTTGCGCCAGTGGCACGGCTTGCGGCTCGTCCTCGTCGATTATGGCGTGAAGCGCAACATCTTGCGCTCGCTCCGCGCCCGGGGCGTGGAGGTTGAGGTGATGCCTTACGACAGTGACCTCGATGCCATCCTCGCGCGCCATCCCGACGCGGTCGTGCTCTCGAATGGTCCTGGTGATCCAGCGCAGCTGCAGCCCGCGGTGGCAATGACGCGCCAGCTGATCAAGCGCGTGCCCGTGCTGGGCATCTGCCTCGGCCATCAATTGCTGGGTCAGGCCGCCGGTGCGCGCACGTCGCGGCTGCGATTCGGTCACCACGGCGGCAATCATCCGGTGCTCGACCTGCGGACGGGGCGGGTGACCATGACCTCGCAGAACCACGAGTTCGAGGTCGATGCCGAGAGCTTGCCGGCGAGCAGTGGCTTCCGCGTCAGTCATCGCAACCTGCACGATGGCTCGGTCGAGGGCCTCGTCCATGACCACCTGCCGGTGCGCTCGGTGCAGTTTCACCCCGAAGGGGCGCCGGGACCGCAGGACAACCAGGTGATCTTCGATGAGTTCCTAGACCTGGTGGCCGGCCGCCAAGCGGCGCCGATCACCGTGCTCGAGCCGGTGCGCCGTCCTGCGAGCGTCCTGGTCATCGGCTCCGGGCCGATCGTCATCGGTCAGGCGGCCGAGTTCGATTACGCGGGAACCCAGGCGTGCAAGGCACTGCGCGAAGAAGGCGTGCGGACCATCCTCGTGAATTCGAACCCGGCGACCATCATGACCGACGAGGGCATTGCCGACCGTGTCTACATCGAGCCCCTGACGGTCGAGGCCCTGACCGCGATCATCGAACGCGAACGGCCCGACGGGCTGCTGCCGACGCTAGGGGGCCAGACCGGCCTCAACCTGGCGGTGGCGCTGGCCGATGCCGGGGTGCTCGACCGCTGCGAGGTGCGTGTCCTCGGGACGCCGCTCGCGGCGATTCGCGAGGCGGAAGATCGGGAAGCCTTCAAGGCGGTGTTGCTACGCATCGGCGAGCCGGTGCCGGACAGCCGCACCGTGACGACCGTCGAGGGCGCCCAGGAATACGCGGCAGCGATC
This sequence comes from Chloroflexota bacterium, assembly GCA_005889345.1. GTDB lineage: Bacteria > Chloroflexota > Dormibacteria > CF-121 > CF-121 > CF-13. The sequence goes on along the minus strand of VBFR01000081.1, from coordinate 2,121 downwards.
GGGCTGCCGCTGGTGGTCCGGCCGGCCTACACGCTCGGCGGGACCGGCGGCGGGATGGCGGAAAGCCCGCTCGAGCTCGAGGCTATCGTTCGCGAGGGCCTGGCCGCGAGCCCCATCCGTCAGGTCCTGGTGGAGCGCTCGCTCTCCGGGTGGAAAGAGATCGAGTACGAGGTCATGCGGGACGCGAACGACACCTGCATCGCCATTTGCAACATGGAGAACCTCGACCCGATGGGCGTGCACACCGGTGACAGCATCGTGGTGGCGCCGAGTCAGACGCTCTCCGATCGCCAGTACCAGATGCTCCGATCCGCGGCGCTACGCATCATCCGTGCGCTGCGCATCGAGGGCGGCTGCAACGTCCAGTTCGCACTCGATCCGGCATCGGATCAGTACTACGTCATCGAGGTGAATCCCCGCGTGAGCCGCTCGTCGGCGCTGGCGTCGAAGGCCACGGGCTATCCGATCGCGCGGGTCGCCGCCAAAATCGCAGCGGGGCGTGGCCTGCACGAAATCCCGAATGCGGTCACCGGGCAGACGAGCGCGGCCTTCGAGCCGGCGCTCGACTACTGCGTCGTCAAGATCCCGCGCTGGCCGTTCGACAAGTTCCCGGCGGCGGACCGGACGCTGGGCACGCAAATGAAGTCCACCGGCGAGGTGATGGCGATCGAGCGGACGTTTGAAGCCGCGCTGAACAAGGCGCTGCGGGCGCTGGAGCAGCGCCTTCCCGATGCCTCGCAGTTGCGAGGCCGTCCGGATCTCTTGCACCAGCCGAACGATCGGCGGCTGATGGCCGCGATGCAGGCGCTGCGAGACGGTGCAGGTCCTGACGAGGTCGGCGCGGCAACCAGGTACGCGCCGTGGTTTGTCGACCGGCTCGCCTACATCACCGGGCTGGAAAGCGAAATTTCGAAAATTCCCTCCCCCGCTCGCGGGGGAGGGTCAGGGTGGGGGCCTTCCGAGGATCTCGGGCTGCGGGCCAAACGCGCCGGCTTCGACGACGCCCGGATCGCGGAGCTCAGCGGCGGCCGCGTGCCGGTTGCGGCGCTCGAGCCGACCTTCCGCCAGGTCGACACCTGTGCCGCCGAATTCGAGGCGGTGACGCCCTATTACTACTCGACCTATGAGGACGAAGACGAGATCATCCGCAGCGGGAACACGGCGGTGGCGGTGATCGGCTCGGGCCCAATCCGCATCGGCCAGGGGATCGAGTTCGATTACTGCAGCGTGCACGCCTCTGCTGCCCTGCAGGACGCGGGCCTCGACAGCGTGCTCATCAATAGCAATCCCGAAACAGTCAGTACCGACTTCGATGTCTCGACCCGTCTCTACTTCGAGCCCCTCGACCTGGAAGGCGTGCGCAACGTGCTCCGTCGCGACCCGGTGCTTGGCGTGATGGTCCAGTTCGGCGGGCAGACCGGTCTCAACCTCGCGGACGCGCTGGCGGCCGGCGGCACCCGCATCCTGGGCTCTACGGTCGACACCATCGACCTGGCGGAGGACCGCCGTCGATGCGAAGCTCTGTTGCGCGACCACGGCATCCCGCAGTCACCGGGCGGGTCGGCCACGAATGCCGACGGCGCGCTGGCCATCGCCGCCAGGGTGGGCTATCCGGTGCTCGTGCGGCCTTCCTATGTGCTGGGCGGGCGCGGCATGGAGATCGTCCACTCGGCGACGGATCTTCGACGCTACGTCGAGGCGGCCATCGCCTTCGGGGTCCGCGGGCCCGTCCTCGTCGACAAGTACCTGCTCGGTCGCGAGCTCGACGTCGATGCGGTCTGCGACGGCGAGACGGTCGTGATTCCGGGCATCCTCGAACACATCGAGCGGGCGGGCATTCACTCGGGTGACTCTTTTGCGGTGTACCCACCGATCACGCTGACGCCGGCCGAGACCGATCGTGTGGTCGAGGCGACCACCGTTATTGCCCGCCTGCTCAAGGCGGTGGGCTTGATCAACATCCAGTTCGTCATCCAGGACGGCATCCCGCACGTGCTCGAAGTGAACCCCCGAGCCAGCCGGACGGTGCCCTTCCTCAGCAAAGTGACCGGCGTACCGATGGTGAACCTGGCCACGCATGCCGCGCTCGGCCGCCCGCTGGCGGAGTTCGGTTTCGTCGGT
>VBFR01000080.1 GCA_005889345.1 Chloroflexota bacterium | reverse complement strand
GCCCGATCGAGCTGGTGCAGGCCATCGTCGACAGCCGGTTGCGCATGCGCGCGTAGCCGACGGCGGCGTGCACCATCGCCTGCTCGTTGCGCGCCTGGTAATAGGTCAGCAGGTCCGGCTGCTCGAAGAGCGCCTCGCCCACGCCCGCCACGTTGCCGTGGCCGAAGATGCCGAAGCAGCCCTCGATGAACCGCTGTTCCACGCCGTCGCGCTCGGAGTATTGCGCCGCGAGGAAGCGCACCAGCGCCTGCGC
>VBFR01000079.1 GCA_005889345.1 Chloroflexota bacterium | reverse complement strand
GCCGAGCTGGTTCCCAGTCCCGAGACGATCGCGATCGCCCGGATCAGCGAGTCGGCGTCGTCGCGGTTGCGGACCCGTCCCTCATCGAGCTGGCTGGCGAAGACTTCCACCATGGCCGGCAGCTTGCGGGCGGAGAGCTCATCGATGGCGTGCGCGCAGGAGGCCAGCGTGCGCAACGCCTCGGGCTCGTCGGCGACACGCACCATCATCTTGCCGCCGTCTAATCCCGCGGCCGCGATGCCGTCCGCGGTGTAGGCCGTGAACCGGTCGTCGAGCTCGAAGCGAAAGCCGGTCAATCCGCCCCGGTTCATCGAGCCAAAGACGACCTTGTTGTCCAGGGCGCCGAGCAGCGCGAGATCGTCGATGATGTCGGCCGTGCCCAGGATGCCATCGACTCCGGGCCGCTCCAGCGCGATCAGCAGGCGGCGCAGCAATTCGCCACGGTCGGCCATCGCCATCGGGTCCGATCCGGCCTTGAGGACTCCGCGCGCGGGATGGTCGGCGGCCACCAGAAAGAGGGAGCCACGCTGCAGCAGGGGCCGGCGCTTACGCCTGGCCAGCGCCTTCTGCACGGCGGCCGGGTCGGTCGCTCGAATCTCGGTCAGCTGTGCCAGTAGCTCGTTGGCGGCGACGGTCACGTCCTCGAGTCTGCCACGACGGACATCTCGAAGGAATAGCGTTCGGCCGGGTAGACGTGCGAGCCGTATTCCACCGGCTGGCCGGCGTCGTCGTAGCTGATCCGACGCATGGTCAGGAGCGGCGCCCCCGCGGGCACCTTCAGCAAGCGGGCTTCGCGCCGCTGCGCGCTCCGCGCCCCGATCGTCTGCGACGCCAGGCGCAAGTGGATCCCGTTCTGCCGCAGCAGCTGGTAGAGACCGGCGGACTTCAAGCCTTCCTCGGTCACCACCTCCTCGAGCGACGGCGGCACGAAGTTGCGCATCAGGGCAATCGGCTGGTCGCTGGCCAGGCGCAGGCGTTCGAAATGCAGCACGCGTGTCCCCCTGGAGAGTTGCAGGCTGCTCGCGACTTCCGCGGGCGCCGGCACGATTTCGTGAGCCAGTAGACGGGTCGACGGAACCTGCCCTGCCTCTTTCAGGTCATCGTAGAGGCTGCTGAGCCGCACCGGCCGCCGGACGCGCACTGGGACCACCAGCGTCCCGATGCCATGCCGGCGGATCACCAAACCTCTGTTCGCGAGGAGCGCGATGGCGCGACGCACGGTGGGCCGGCTCACGCGCAGTTGCCGAGCGAGCTCGATTTCGTTCTCCAGGTGAGAGCCTGACGACAGCCGGCCCGAACGGATGGCCGTTTCCATGTTCTCGGCCAATTGGTAATAGAGCGGGACCGGGCTTGCCCGGTCCAGCACGGCGTCGGTACGTCCCCTCCGGGCCCCCATTTCCCTCACCTACTGCGGCCACGGCCACAGAAACCGGTTGTCATGACAACCTAACCTCAATACTATAGAGTGGTTCGTCGCAAGAGTGGGCTTCGACAGCCTCATAGGAGGAGAAGGGAATGCAGCGAATTAGCCGGCGGGAATTCGTCAAACGGACTGCGGTCACGGGTGCCGCGTTCACCTCGTTTCCGGCTCTGCTGGCCGCCTGCGGGGAGAGCACCGGAGCGAACAAGGTATCCAAACTCGTCGTCGCCGCCGTCCAGGGCAACGAGGACGGGCCGCTGAAGAAGGTCGTTGGAAATTACAAGAGCCAGACCGGCATCGAAGTGCAGGTCGTCGAATTCCCCTACGCGGACCTCTTCACGAAACTGGTCACCACCTTCCAGGCGAACGACTCGTCGTACGACCTGTGCATGATGGACGACCCGTGGATGCCGAAGTTCGGCACCATGGGCGCGCTCCAGCCACTCGACTCGAACTTTGGATTCACGCGCGACTCGGACATTCCGACGGTCGTCTACGACGTCGGCACCTGGCCGCCGCCGCATGGCCCGGTGCCGCCCACCGAGCAAAGCAAGGCGCAGCATCTCTACGGCATCACGATCGTCGGCAACGTCGAGATGTTCATGTACCGGAGCGACAAGTCCAGCGCACCGGCGAGTTGGAACGACGTGCTCGCGAACGCGAAGACGTACAACGCCCCCAACTTCTACGGCTACGTCATCCGCGGCAAGGCGACCAACCCGGTGAGCAGCGACTCGCTGCCGATCCTGTGGTCCTTCGGTGGCAACATCTTCGACGACACCTGGAAGGTCCAGCTCGACTCGGCCGATTCCATTACCGCGGTGGACTTCCTGACCAGGAAGCTCAAGCAGTACGCCGAACCGGGTGCCGAAAGTTACGACGCTGCCGAGCGCTCGCAGGCGATGGCCACCGGAAAGGCCTATCAGTCGACGGTCTGGCCCGGCGAGATCACCGGTATCGTCGAGGACCCGAGCGTCAGCCAGGTCAAGGGCAAGGTCGCCTACATCCCGATTCCGCAGGGCCCCAGCGGTAAAGGCCTGGGGATGATGGGCAACTGGCTGCTCGGGATTCCCAAGGGCTCGAAGAACGGGTCCGCGGCGGCCGACTTCATCAAGTGGATGCTCAAGACCGAGAACATGCGCAACTATGTCGCGCAAGGCGGCATCCCGATCCGCAAGAGCATCCTCAACGACGCCTCGCTGGCGTCCGCGAACCCTTACTTCAAGGCCCTCGCGGCGTCCTTTGATGCCGTTCCCAACTGGCGGCCCCGCACCGATCAGTGGGGCGCCGTCGAAACCTCCTATGGCACGGCGATGAATGCCGCGGTGGCCGGCCAGATGACGCCGCAAGCCGCGATGCAAAAGGCGGCTAGCGAAATCCGCACGGTGATGAAGGCCGCGAACTACCCCTCCTGATCGAGCCGTCCTACATTTGACGATGTGAGCCGCCTGGTCGCCGAACTCCCGGTTCCGACCGGCACCGAGCCGGTCCGGGCCGGGCGGCGACGGCGCAGCCGCCAGGAGCGGCTGGCTTATACCATCCTCCTGCCGTCGCTCGGCGTCGTGTTCGTCATCGTGACGATCCCCTTTGTGATCGCGGTCTGGCAATCGATCACGCTGGACGACGGCACGGTGGTCGGCTTCCGCAACTACGCGAGGGCCCTCGGCAATCCGCTCTTCTTCGATGCGCTACGGGCCACCGGGCTGTACGCCTTGATCGTTCTCCCCACCGAGATCATCCTCGGTCTCGGTTTCGCGCTGCTGGTTCATCGCGCCGTCAGGAGCGCCGGGCTGCGGGCGACGCTCTACGTGCTGGCCGTTGTGCCGCTGGTCGTCCCGCCCGTAGCGGTGGGCGTGGTGGCCCGGCTGATCTACGCGCCCGGCTATGGCGTACTGAACTACGTGTTGCATTCGCTTGGCATCACGCAGTCGGACATCCAGTGGCTCGGCGTCCCCATCCTCGCCATGGGCTCTGTGGCAAGTGTCGACATCTGGCAGTGGACGCCGTTCGTGTACCTCGTGCTCTTCGCCGGACTGCAGACGGTCCCCAAGGAGTCGGTCGAGGCGGCGCAGGTCGACGGTGCCACCTGGTGGACGCAATTCCGCTACATCGAGCTGCACTACCTGCGCCCGCTGTTCCTCTTGATCCTGTTCTTTCGCATGGCCGATGTGCTGCGGGTGTTCGACCATGT
>VBFR01000078.1 GCA_005889345.1 Chloroflexota bacterium | reverse complement strand
GTCGTCAGCTGCAGGTAGCGAAGGATGAGATTGTCCGGCACGGCCATCGCTTTCCGGTAGATCACCTCGGGCGGCTCGTCGATGCCGATGTAGTTGTCCAGGCTCTTGCTCATTTTCTGGACGCCGTCGAGCCCTTCGAGCAGCGGCATCGTCTGGATGTCCTGCGGCAGCTGGCCATACGCCTCCTGGATGTCGCGTCCGACCAGCAAGTTGAAGGTTTGATCGGTGCCACCCAGCTCGAGGTCAGATCGGACAGCGACCGAGTCGTAGGCCTGCAGCAGCGGGTAGAGCAACTCGTGCATGCCGACCGGCCGGCCCTCCTTGGTGCGCTTGGCGAAATCGTCGCGCGCCAGCATGCGCGCGACGGTGTACCGGCTCATCAACTGCACCACATCCTCGAGACGCATCCGGTCGAACCACTCCGACTGGTAACGGACCTCGGTCTCCGCCTGGTCGAGAATCTTCCAGGCCTGGTCGAGGTAGGTCGTCGCCGCGGCCGTGACCTCATCCTTGGTCAGTTGCGGGCGGGTGACGTTCTGGCCGGAGGGATCGCCGATCCGCGCCGTCCAGTCGCCGATGATGAGAACAGCCTTGTGGCCATGCTGCTGGTAGCGGCCCAACGCCCGCAGGACGACGGTGTGGCCGAGGTGAATATCGGGCCGGGTGGGGTCGAGGCCCAGCTTGACGCGCAACCGGTCGCCGCGCTCGGTGCGACTCTTCAAATGCTCGCGGTCGACGATCTCCACCGCGCCCGCGCTCACCGCGTCCCAGACGCCGTGATCAGGGTTTTGTCGCTTCTTCATCGGTTCGTCACGCGTTCTAGACGCCGAGTATATACGCGGTTGACGAAATTGCCTGTGCTTTTTTAACGATCTCAACCGTTATAGACCCGGTGTCGCCTGAGAAGCACCGGTTTGCCCGACTCGCCGCGATCCGTGTGCTCACCATCAGCCGGATCAAACACCGGCGGCGCCGTGGCAACGGAGCCAAGATCTTCATCGTGGGCTTCACGTTGTTCGGCATGCTCGGCCTGGGCGGCGGCGCCGAGGCCGTCGACAAGTACCAGACCTACACTCGCGACCTGCCGAATCCCAGCTCGCTGAACCCCAAGGAGCTCGCCCAGGCGACCAACATCTACGACCGCAACGGCGTGCTGCTCTACGTCAAGCACACCGACGGTGTCGTCCGCACCGTGATCTCGTTGTCGGCGATCTCCCCGCACCTGATCGACGCCACCATCGCCCTCGAGGACCGGCAGTTCTACACCCATCAGGGGATCGACTTCCCCCGCATCGTCGCGGCGGCGATCGCCGACCTGACCCACCAGGGCGTGCAGCAGGGCGCCAGCACGATCACCCAGCAGCTCGTCAAGCGCATGTACGTGGGGAGCGCGAACTCCCTGGAACGCAAGGTCCGGGAGGCGACCCTGGCGCTGGAGATCGAGCGTCGTTTCTCCAAGAACGAAATTCTGACGCTCTACCTCAACCAGATCTTTTACGGGCACGAGGCCTACGGCGTGGAGGCCGCGGCGCAGACCTATTTCGCCAAGTCGGCCAGGAGCCTTGACATCGCCGAGGCCGCCATGATCGCCGGCATCCCGAATGCGCCCTCGCAATTCGACCCCTACAACCCGGCGACTGCCGCCCAGGCGAAGAGTCGTCAGGAGCTCGTCCTGCACGACATGCTCCGCGACCACTACATCAGCCAGCTGGAGTACGACAAGGCCGTCAAAGAGACGCTCGCCTACAAGGACGGCAGCATCCAGCGAGACCTGAAGGCGCCCTGGTTCGTCGACTACGTGCTCCGGCAGCTGAGCCAGCAGTACGGGGATGCCGTGGTCGCGGGCGGCGGGCTGCGGGTCACGACCACCCTCGACTTCAACCTGCAACGGGTCGCCGAGCAGGCAGTCAGCAGCAACGTCAACCGGGCTGACTTAAAGGCGCGCAATGTCAACAACGGCGCCGCCGAGGTCATCGACCCCAATACGGGCCAGGTGCTTGCCATGGTTGGCAGCGCGAACTACTACGACCAGGCGATCGGTGGGCAGTACAACGTCATCACCGACGGCCAGGGGCGCCAGCCCGGCTCTTCCTTCAAGATCTACGTCTACGCGACCGCGCTGGCCAACGGCTTCGCCCCGTCGAACCTGATCCTCGACAAGCAGGGCAAGATCGACGGCCATGCATTCGTGAACTGGGACCACCGCGACGAGGGGATGATCACGATCCGCAAGGCGCTGGAGGAGTCGCGCAACATCCCCGCGCTGAGCCTGCTGAAGAACCTCGGCTATGACCGCGTCTTCCAGACGGCGCGCATGATGGGCCTGACGAGCTCGAACCTGACACCCGAGCGAGGGCTCGCGCAGGCGATCGGCGCCAGCGAAGTGCTCCCGATGCAGCACTTCAACGCCTACGGCGTCCTGGCCTCGGGCGGCATCTACCACGCGCCGGTCACCATCCTCAAGGTCGTCGACAGCCAGGGCCGGACGTTGCAGGAGTGGAAGCCCGATGCCGGCGCGCGGGTGCTGCCGGCGCAGATCGCCTACATGATCAGCGACATCCTCCGGCCGGTTGGCTCCGCCTTGAACATCCGACGCCCCTTCGCGGCAAAGACCGGTACTACCGAAAACTGGCACGACTCCTGGCTGATCGGCTACAGCCCCGACATCGTGGTCGGCGCCTGGATGGGCCATACCTGCGCCGGGGGTTGTCCGGCGAACGTGAACTCCAACCTCAGCGTGGTGTGGGGCGTCCAGGGAGCCGGCCTGATCTTCCGCGACATCTTCAATGCCGTTGAGGCCCCCCGCCCGGTTCAAGACTTCGTCGTACCGGACGGTTTGAAGAAAGTCACGGTCTGCCGCCAGAGCGGCCTCCGCGCCACCGCCAGCTGCGCCGGACAAACGGTCACCGATTGGTTCATCTCCGGCCTGGCGCCGACGCGTGACGACGACTGGTATCACCAGGTCCGCCTCTGCACGAGCGATGGCCTTCTGGCAACCCCGGATACGCCGCCCAGCCTGACAGCCGTCAAGACCTTTATCTACTATCCGCCGGGATATCCGCAGGAGTGGAAGGACCCTAACTTCGGCGACGTCCCGACGTTCGACTGCAAGTTGCTAACCGAAACCACGCCGCCGACACTGTCGCTGGCGCAATCGCCCCAGGCGGACGGCACCGTGCTGGTCACGGCCACCGCGACCGACGACGAAGCGATCAAAGAGGTCGACGTCTTCCTCGATGGTGCCAGCACGCCAGTACGCTTGACCCATACCCCCTACACCTTTGTCGTCAAGGGCTCCTCGGGCAGCACCCACACGTTGAACGTGCAGGCGTATGACTACAACCCGGCCAACGCGCCCGCGACGCAAACGATCACTGTCACGCTGCCGTAGGCCTCACTTCGACACTGAACGGCTCCCAACCACCGCAAAGCGATAGGGCAGATCGACCGCGCGCGAGATGCCGATCCGCCGTGATGTCGCCACCTCACGATCCGGGACAGGCGATCCCGCAGCGAGACCGAGTGGTCCACGCGTGAAGTCGCGCCCGTTGTCGTTAAGGGTCAGCCCGAAAGCGCGGCCGATCTTGCCGGGACCGCTCAGCAGCCGGCTCTCCGGGCCCAGGTCGCCGCGGGCGCGCATGAGCTCGAGGCCGGCCAGAGGCTCAAGCGCCCGTAGCAGTACCGCGCCCGCCGTGCCCGGAGCTTCCGCCGTGACATTGAGACAGTGGTGCATCCCGTAGGCGAAGTAGACGTAAGCGTGACCGGCCGGGCCGAACATCACGGCATTCCGCGCGGTGCGCCCACGGAACGCGTGCGATGCCGGGTCGGCCTCGCCCGTGTAGGCCTCGGTCTCCACGATGCGCCCGGCCAGCAGGCCATCCGGCGTCCTGTAAAAGAGCACCCGGCCGAGTAAGTCGCGGGCGAGGGCCACCGGGTCTCGAACAAAGAACTGGCGCCGAAGGCGCGGCGTGGTCAGAGCCACGTCTACGTGCTTAGCAGATTTGTGGCTAGTGGCTGAGAAGCTGGGTGAAGTAGCTGCTGATGCTGCTCGGCAGCACGAGTGAGAAGACCGCGCGCGTCAACGGCTCGAAGGCGTAGAAGTGCGGGGCCAGCAGCGAGTTGTTGAACCAATCCTGGGCGGTGATGAACGCCGGCGGGTAGGCATAGCCACCCGGCAGTTTGGCGTTGACCAGGCCGACGCCGACGATCAGCATGACGGTGACCTCGAAGGCACCGACGACGGCGCCTGCCAGGACCCCCGTGACGCGATCGAAGGCCGGCGCGATCATGGCGTCGAGGTAGCGCTGATAGACGGCGCCGAGCACCTCGAAGAGGATGATCGCCGCGGTCACGATCACTGTGTAGGTGACCACGTGCGCCCAGAGGGCCGACGTGATGCCAAAGGTGGTGGCGATATAGGTGGAGGTGTTAGCGCTGGTCAGGGTGGCGGCGCCCAGCCCGGCGAAGAGTCCGGCAAAGGCGACGACTCGCCGCACCAGCCCGAAGGCCCAGCCGAGGCCGACGTTGGCAAAGAGGATGCAAACGATGATCAGGTCCAGAAAGTCCATCAGGATCGCACCTCGGCCCCAAACCGCGCCTTGAGACCGTCGATGATGCGCTGCTGGACCGTGGCAACC
>VBFR01000044.1 GCA_005889345.1 Chloroflexota bacterium | reverse complement strand
CCAGCATGGGCTGATCTTCGAGCGTTTTCTCAATCGGGAACGCATCTCGATGCCCGATATCGACGTCGACTTCGACGACCGTAACCGAGATCGCGTCATCGACTACGTCGGGCAGAAATATGGTCAGGATCACGTGGCGCAGATCATCACATTCGGAACGATGAAGGCTCGCGCGGTCATTCGTGACGTTGGCCGGGCACTCGATGTCCCGCTCCGCGAGGTAGACCACCTGGCGAAGCTGGTGCCGCCGACGCTCAACATGACGCTCGACAAGGCCATCGCGATGGTCCCCGAGCTCGCCCAGGCCGAGAAAGATCCAGTGTACGAGCGGCTCCTCAAGAACGCGCGGAAGCTGGAAGGCCTGGTGCGCCACGCCTCGACGCACGCCGCCGGCATTGTGATCACGCCCGAGCCATTGCAGCACTACGTGCCGTTGCAGGCGAGCATCACGCGCGGCGAAAAGAACGGCCAGGAGAAGCGGACCGTGATGACGCAGTACGAGATGAACGCGGTGCAGAAGATCGGCTTGCTCAAGATGGACTTCCTCGGTCTGCGCAACCTGTCGGTTATCGAAGACGCCCTGAAGAACCTGGAAGTGACCCGTGGCCTGAAACTGGATCTCGCGTCGATCCCCTGGGACGACTCGGCGACGTTCCGGCTGTTGCAGGCCGCCGACACGAATGGCGTCTTCCAGCTGGAGTCGGCGGGGCTTCGTCGCTTGCTGCAGGACATGCGCCCGACCAGCTTCGAAGACATCATCGCGGCGAACGCACTCTTCCGGCCCGGTCCGCTGGAAGGCGGACTCGTCGACCAGTACGTCAAACGCAAGCACGGGGAGCAGGAGATCGTCTACCCGCTGCCAGAGCTGGAGCCCATTCTGAAAGAGACCTACGGCGTGATCGTGTACCAGGAGCAGGTCATGCAGATCGCCTCGCGCCTCGCCGGCTTCACGCTCGGCGAAGCCGACGTCCTGCGCGCCGCGATGGGCAAGAAGAAGAAGGAAGAGATGGCGAAGATGCGGGCGAAGTTCATCGCCGGTGCCGTCAGTCGCGGCGTGAGTGAGCCGAAGGCGACCGAGATCTTCGATTTGATGGCCTTCTTCGCCGGCTATGGCTTCAACAAGTCGCACAGCGCCGCTTACGCGGTGATCTCCTACCAGACGGCCTACCTGAAAGCCAATTACCCGCTGGAGTACCTGGCGGCGCTGCTCAACAACGAGGCCGGCAACTACGACAAGGTGGCGGCCGCCGTCCTCGATTGCCACGCTCGTGATATCGAAGTCCTGCCGCCCGATGTCAACTTCTCCGAGGCCGGCTTTTCGGTCCAGGAGGGGAAGATCCGCTACGGTCTCGCGGTGATCAAGAACGTTGGCGTCCGCGCCATCGAGCTGCTGCTCAACGAGCGCCGCGCGAACGGTCCGTTCAAGTCCGTGCTCGATCTCTGCGTCCGCGTCGACCCGCGCGAAATCAACAAGCGCGTGCTCGAGAGCCTGATCCGCTCCGGCGCGACCGACAGTCTGGGCGAGCGCGGACGCTTGCTGGCCAGCATCGACCGGGTCAGCGACCGGGCGGCGCAGATCATCAGCGAGCGCGAGAGCGGCCAGACGAATCTCTTCGGCATGCTCCCCGACGCGGACGAGATGGATGATCCCGCGGCCGGCCTGGTCTCGGCGATGCCACCGATGCCCGACGAGGAGCGCCTCAAGGGTGAAAAAGAGCTGCTTGGGCTGTATCTCTCGGATCACCCGTTGCGGCGCATCGAGCAGGAGCTCCACGCCAAGGTGGACACCTACGCCAATCAGGTCACGCCCGACATGGAGAACTACGAGGTCCGCATCGGCGGTGTGATCAAAGCCGTTCGGCCGATCGTGACCAAGACCGGCAAGCCGATGGCGTTCGTGCAACTGGAGGACCTGACGGCGACGATCGAAGTGATTGTCTTTACCCGGCTCTTCGAAGAGCGCCGCGAGCTCTTACTTTCTGACAATATCGTGATCGTTCGCGGCAAGGTCGATGCCCGGAGTGCCGCCGGCGATGACGAGGAGCGGGGCGAGATCGCGAAAGTCATCGCCGACGAGATCTTCGCGTTCGACGACGCGGGCAACGAGACCTGGGTGCGCAACCAGGTGGTGCATCTTGATGTTCCCGCCGAGGCGTCGGCGGACCAGATGGCCGCCCTCCAGGAGATCCTTGGCCGCTGCGCAGGCCCGGACCGGGTCGTGCTGCACCTGCAACGTGACGACCAGGTCGTCGACATGGACCTCGGTGAAAAGTTCCGGGTGCAGGGCGGCGGACTGGCCGGTGACAAAGCACAGCGCGAGATCGATGCGCTGTTCTCGCGGCCCGTGTGGCGCCTCGAGGTCGTCCGCCGGCGTGCACCCGAGCGCCAGCTCAACGGTAGCCGGCAGCCGCGGACGCTCGTCGGGTCGGCGAGCTCTTAGCCGATCGGCAGGATCGAGACCAGGAAGAGGGCGCCCAGCAAAACGACCAGCGCGGCGACGGGCGCCCAATCGAACTCACGCGGGCGTCGCGGAAACCACTGTCGGAAGGGCCGCGCAAACGGCTCGCTCACCTGCATCACCATCTGCGTGATGGGGTGCCAGGGATCCATTTGAAAGAAGCCGAAGATTACGCGGACAAGCACCAGGACGATGCAGAGCGTCAGAGCCGAGCGGACGATGACGAGCAGCGCGACGATGATGTTCGAGGAGCTGATGAAGGCGTTCAACGCGTAGAGAAGGATGATGCCGACCAGGAATGAAAGATCGAGCCCGCCGGCGGAGGGGATGACACGGCGGATTGGCGCCAGGTACCACTCGGTGGCGAGGACGACGATCCGGCCGGCCTCCGAGTACAGCATCTGGGGGAACCAGGAGAAGACGGCGCGCACGATCAGCAGCAGGATCAAGATCGTGATCAGCGTGCCCAGGAGCGACGTGATAGTGGGTCCGAACATCGCAGCCTAGTTTACGGTCTGCTCATAAACGCAGCCTAAGAATCAGCGCCGGCGCCGGCGGTTCAGCAACTCGCCGGTCGGGTCGCCAGGGGGCTTCTTCGGCGTTCGCGGTTGCGCCGCCCTGGCGGCACGGACCCCTTCGACGCGCTCCCGCAGCCGGGTCACGGTGGCCTCGGCGGGGACGGCGGGCACCGGCGCCCGTTTCAGGGCCGTCCGCCAGGCCGGCATGTCTTCCAGCCGGAAGATCAGGCGCCGCAGGGCGACGTCGATCGGGAAGAGCAGGATCGCGATCACGAGCAGGATCTCGCCGATCGGCTGCGCGGCGTGCACGGCGGGCACCGGCACACGAAATGCCTGCGAGACGTCGGAGAGCATCACCCCGCCGCCGGCCTGCGCGATCGCCTGCAGCGTCGCGACGTTGGTGCCAAGCTCGCGATACTCGGGGGAGTACGGCACGACTAGCCCGCCTGTCGTCGTGTGTCGAACGACGCCGCCGGCCGACTCGCTGATATGAAGCAGGTAGCTCCCCACCTGGTCGGTGGGCAGGTCGCCCTCGAACCGGCCGGGGCCGGTGGGCGACAGCACCAGGCTTGCGCCCGCAAGATCAGGCGTCACGGCGCTGACCGTGACCGTCGCGCCCGATGTCGTTGGCGCCGTCACCAGAAGGTGCGTGTGGTCGCCCTGGACGCGCGTTTCGATCTGCAGCGCGGGGTCGCCGGGCTGGGGCAGGCTCGCGTGGACGATGTCCCCGAAGAATCGATTCGCCGACGGCCAGCGCAGCAGGTCCGCGGTCCATCGGCCCTGGGCATCGCTGGTCCACGCCAGCACCCGGCCCAGCCCGTATTGCCAGGTCGCCAGCAGCGGATCGCCCTGCGGGCTCTTCAGCACGACGTCTGCCGCGGCCCTCGGGGTCGTCGCCACGTAGCCCGCCAGCGCGGGAAAACTGTCGAGGGGCACGCCGGGGATCACGTCCGCCAGCGATGCGAGCTGCGGCGCGATGCGACCCTCGACGATCCAGGGCTTGAGGGCCTCGCGAGTCTCTTTCAGAAAGATCTGCGGCACGTCCTGCAGGCTATTGCTCTGATAGAAGCGACCGTGTCCCCATCCGGCCATCGCCTGCATCATTGCGACGTCTTGCGCCGTGGCCGCGATGGCGACGGTGGAGAGGGTGATCCCGCGGCCATGCATGGCGGTGATCGCTGGCTGGTAGTTACGGTCCATGGTGTCGCCGTCGCCAAAGAGCAGCACATGCTTGATGGCGGCCTTGGTCTTGGTCAGCGCCTGGTCGGCGGCGGCGAGGTCCGGGGCATAGCTCCCGGGGTCACCGAGGAGCAGGGCATCGATCTTGTGCTTGACCGCCGCCTTGTCTGTCAATGGCGCAAGTGGCACGACCATCCCCATGCCGCCGTTGGTGACGCCGACCATGTCCCGTGATGTCAACTGGTCGACGACCGCCTCAGCCGCGCCGCGCAGGATCTGGTCGCCCTGTCCGCTTTCGGTGGACTCGAGCACGAGGACAACGGCAACGGGCGGCTTCTGCGTGTCCTGGGGCAGCTGGATCTGGACGGGGAGCGTCGTCTCCAGGGACGTGCCGGCATAGCCGCCGGGACCGTAGCTCTCGGCGCCACCGATGACGACAAGGCCGGTCCCCAGGTCACGAACCGATGCTTGCAGCAGGTTCATGCCGTCTGGGCCCAGGCTCGCCGCCGGGATGTTCACGAGAACGACGGCCTGGTAGGCGGCCAGGTCCGCCGCCGATCGCGGGAGCTGGTCGGGCGTGACGGCCAATGTGCCGATGCCCGTCGAATGCAACGCCGACTCGAGGCTGGAGGCCTCGCCCAGCGTGTTTTCGACCAGCAGCACCCGCGGCGCCCCCACGACCTGAATCAGCGCTTCGCCGAGATTATTCTCGGCGTACGTGTCACGCACGGCGTCGATGACGACCCGCACGGCGTGGAATCCGGGGTCCTGTGGGGTGACGGTCTGCTTGACCGTGGTCTCACCGACCGGAAGGTCGAGCTGCACGGTATTGACGAGCGTTCGGTCGAGATACCAGCGGACGGTCGCGTGGGTGGGCGTGTTGCTGACGAGCAGCGCCTGCGCGTTGGCCTGCTGACCCTGGGTAAGCGTGCGCGGCGCATCGAGGCGATCGACGTAGACCTCGGCCCCTTGCGGCACGGGCAGCGCGACCGTGTCGACCCGAACCCCTTCGGCGCGCAGCAAGCGCGCCTCACCAACGGCGTCGCCCAGGTTCGCGCGCCCGTCCGAGATCAACACAATGTGCTTCCTGCCGTCGTCCGGCAGGATCGATCCACCCAGTTGCAGCGCGGCAGCGATATCCGTGTAATGCGGGTTCGGCTGGCTCTGGAACTCGCCAAATTGTGGATCTTTGCTGATGTTGACTTCGACCTGGGGGTCGCGACCGAAGCTGAGCACGCCGGCGCGGTTGTCACCCCGGCGTTGCTGCAAGATCTGTCGAACGGCCGCGGCTTCACTATCCAGCGCGCTCTGCACGCTGGCTGAAAGATCCGTAACAACCAGCAAGGACTGGGCCGGCGGCATCGTCTGCACCTGGAACCCGGCGAGCGCGGCGCTCAACAGCAGCACGATCAGGGCGCGGAGCCCCAGCGAAATCCGTGCGCGCCGTGCTGCTAATGGCGGCGGAAAGAACCCCCAGATGGCGACGATGACGACCAGCGCCAGGACGCCCGCCCCCAGGAAGAGGGGGCGGGTGAGCTCAAAGCCCACGGTGGAAGGCCAGCCATTCGGCCGTGACAACGGCGAGCGCCGCGAGCGCGATCCACGGCCAGATCTCGAGCTGGCCGTGGTGGGTCGCCTGCGTAACGGTCGTTCTTGTTGGCGGAAGCGTGAGTCGATCGGGTGGTTTCAGTTGCGAAATCGGGTCCGAGAACAAATTCACGCTGAACCAGGAGCGCTCGAGCTTGCCGGCGATGGTCTGCTCCACGGTGTAGAGGCCCGTGGGGTCTGTATCGGCGAACGTCGCGATGGATCCTGCGGCGAGCGCGCGCCGGCTGCCGTCCGGCCGCACGACGGACACGGACGTCGCTCCGGACTCGGGCACGATCGTGACGGCCTCGTCGGGATGGAAGCTGTGGCTGGGGACGCTGGGCGGCAACAGCCACTCACTCAGGTTCTGGACGAGGATGGGGAAGGCGATTCGCAGCGGCAGGTCGGACTCATGGAGATCGAACCCGACCAGCACCTGCCGAAACGGCTCATCACGGACCAGCACCAGGGGCGTCTGCAGGCTGCTGATCAGCGGCCGGCCAAATAGTGAATTTCTCAAGTCCTGGCTGCGGGCGACGTGGACATCCTGCAGGTCGACGTTGGCCAGCAGCGGATCGCCGGCGTCGACCGCGCGGACGCGCCCGATGCCGACAGGTTGGCCACCGGCCAGCGCTGACCCCGCCGGCGGATCGACCATGACGAATGGACCATCGGGCAAGACGGCCGGAGAGAATTGATCGAACACCGTCAGGGCGTAGGCGGCACTCGCCCGGTACGCGGCCGGCGCGATGACGTCGATCTGCAGGTCGGTGCGCAGCCGCAGCGCCTGCTCGAGAAAAACGTTCCCGGGAGTCACGAGCAGGACGCGAAAGGCGCGGGGCGTGCGCGCGACAGCCGTTGCGCTGTCGTCGAGCGCGAAGATGTCACCGCCGGCCAGGTGGGCCGACACGGCCGTAGCGTCGCCGGGAACCGGGAGCACCAGGTCCTGGGCCTGGCCCGCGGCGAGCGTCACCGGCCGCACATCGAGCAAGTGACCGTCCGCCCGCCATTCGACGCTCACCGAGCGCGGCTGCTGGCCGAAGTTCTGCACGTGCAGGTAGGCGGCGCGCGATTGCGCGCTGGTCCGGACCGTCAGTGACGTCAGCGCGACGTTTTCTCCCGACGTGCCCACGCGGTGATACTCCACGGGAAAGGGCAGACCCGACGCAAACGACGCGCGAAGAGGCTGCACGATGCCATCGGTGAACAGGTAGGCGCGGGCGTCATCGCCCGCGCGGACCAGCCCCGCCGCCATTGCCAGTGCTGCCGATAGATCCGCCGCGCCGTTGCTCGCGGTGATGCCGTTGACGGCGCGATGCAACGTGTCGCGCTCGCCGGTGACAGACGCGACGACCCGCGCGGCCGGCCCGACGGCAATCACGGTCATGCGGTCCTGCGGGCCGAGCTGGTCGATGACCGCGTTGGCCTGGCGCTTCGCCACGTCCAGTCGCGACGGTGCAACGTCCGTTGCCTGCATCGAGGCCGAGGCATCGATCAGCACGATGCTGTGACGGGCGAGGGCCGCGCCAGCGGGCAGGGCCGGCTGCACGGCCGCCGCGACCAGGACGGCGGCCGCGAGCAACTGGAGAAACAACAGCCAGCTGGGACGGAGTCGTTGCCAGGGGACGTTCGCCTGCCGGTCCCGGATTTGATTCGGCCATAGATGCAGCGCCGGCACGATCCTCGTCGGCCGGCGAATTCTCAGGAAATACAGCGCAACGATGGCGGGGAGTGTCAATGCCAGGATGGCGGCCGCCGGCGCGAGGAAGCTCAAAACACGCGCGCCTTTCCACACCGGGGCGCGCTGATCACGCGCGCCTTTCCACACCGGGGCGCGCGCTCATCCCAGGAGACCGAGGCGTCGGAGCGTGATCTGCACCATCTCGTCGATCGGCTCCCCGGTCGACAGGCGCGCGAAGCGAAGGCCGCGGCGCTGCGAGGCGCGTTCGATGTCATCCGTCCGCTGGGCCAGCGCCCGCAGGTAGCTGCCCTGGGTCACGGGGGTGGCGGTGAACTCCCGCTCGAGCCCGGTCTCGGCATCCCGCAGCCGCGCATCCCCGGACCAGTCGAGTGCCATTTCCTGGGGGGCCAGCAGCTGCAGCACCGCGCCCTCCTGCTGAGCCCGCTGCACCGCGGCCAGCGCCGGATCGATCGACGGCTCGCCCAGGCCGTCCGTGATCAAGACGGTCATGCCGGGCCGCTGCCGGCCGATCGGCCAGACCAGCTTTTCGTAATTCGTAACGCCCCCGGCTGGGAGCGACTGCAGACGGCTGAAGAGCCCGGCCGCGGCGCGCCGCCCGCGATAGGGCGCGCCCCCCGACGTCGGTCCGTCGGCGAAGACGGTCAATCGCACCCGGTCGAGCGCGGCGAGCGCGACATAACTAATTGCGCCGGCGAGCCGCCTCGCCGTCTCGGCTTTGTTGGGCTTTCCCCAGTCCATCGACCCACTGAGGTCGACGAAGAGGCTCAAGGGCAGCTCTTCTTCGGCGACAAAGAGGCGCAGCATGAAGCGATCCAGACGCGCGTAGGCATTCCAGTCGATCAGCCGAAAGTCGTCCCCCGGCGTGTAATTCCGAAAGTCGGCGAACTCGACGCTCTGGCCGCGGCGGCGTGAACGCCGTTCGCCGCCCATCTGCCCGCTGACCGCGCGCCGAACCTGCAGCGCCAGGCTTTCGAGCCGGCGGAGCAGGGCGGGCTCTAGCAATGCGGCCGGCGTCATGACTAAGCCCTGGCGGGTTCCTTGACGGTGTGCTCCAGGATCTCCGTGATAAGCCGGTCGGCGGTCATCCCGTCAGCCTCGGCCTCGAATTGCAAGAAGACTCGATGGCGCAGCGCCGGCTGAGCGACGGCGCTCAGGTCGTCGAAGGCGACGTTGTAGCGTCCCTCGAGCAGTGCCCGCACCTTGGCGGCGAGCACCATCGTCTGCAGGCCGCGTGGGCTGGCGCCCCATCGGACGTAGCGCCGCACGCTCTCCAGCTCGGTGCGATCAGGATGCGTCGCACCGATGAGGCGAGCCGCATAGAGCAACACGTGCTCTGCGATCGGCACCTCGCGGGCGACCCGCTGCGCGGCCAGGACCGACTCCGCATCGGCCACGGCTCGCAGCTGCGGCGTCGACTCTCCCGTGGTCCGCCGCGCGATCTCCAGCAAGTCCTTCTCGCCCGGGAACGGCACCAGGACTTTAAAGAAGAATCGATCCAGCTGCGCCTCGGGGAGGGGGTAGGTGCCTTCGAGTTCGATGGGGTTCTGGGTGGCGAGGACGAAGAAGGGCGAGGGCAGCGGGCGCGTCTGTGTGCCGACGGTGACCGTGCGCTCCTGCATCGCCTCCAGCAAGGCGCTCTGCGTCTTGGGCGTCGCGCGGTTGATCTCATCGGCCAGCACGAGATTCGCGAAGATCGGCCCCGGCTGATAGTGAAACTCGCGCCGGCCGGCCTCGTCGCCGATGACGTTCGTGCCCACGATGTCGGCAGGCATCAGGTCCGGCGTGAACTGGATGCGTGAAAAGCTCATCGAGAGCGCCTGGCCGAGGGAGCGAACCAGCACGGTCTTGCCCAGCCCGGGCACGCCTTCGAGCAACACGTGTCCGCCGGCAATGAGCGAAATGACCGTGTCGCGGACGAGTGCCTGCTGTCCAACGATCAGACGTGCGAGCTCGGTCTCGAGAGACTTGGCCAGCTGGGTGACTGTGGCGGCGTCGACGCGCGGTTCTTCGGCGATCATGATCCTCCCTGGCGTGTCACGTTATTTCGGCCCGGCCGCACTCTGCTCGCCGAGCTGCGAGAAATACTGGCGTACGAGGTCGCGCTCGCTGCCAGGGATGAGGCTCTGGTCGGTGGCATCGAGCGCCG
The DNA here is from genome assembly GCA_005889345.1 of Chloroflexota bacterium. Classification (GTDB taxonomy): domain Bacteria; phylum Chloroflexota; class Dormibacteria; order CF-121; family CF-121; genus CF-13. The sequence goes on along the minus strand of VBFR01000044.1, from coordinate 4,341 downwards.
CCTGCTGGTAGGCCTGGATCACCTGGCTATATGGGCTCAGGGGGACGTCCTGCCCCGGTCCAAGTGGCGTGGGATCGTTCTGCGACTGACCGGGCACGGGCTGGCCCGGGACTTAGACCCGCTCGGTGCTTTGCGCTGCGGACCCGTTACCGGTTCCCGAGCCGTTCCCGCCGGTGCCGCCTGTCCCGCCGTTGCCGTTGCCTGTGCCTGTGGCGGTTCCGGTACCGGTGCCAGTCCCGGTTCCCGTGCCGTTGCCATTGCCATTGCCGTTGCCGTTCCCACTGCCGCTTGCGCCGGCGCCGGGCGATGCGCTGGAGCCGGCGTTGGCCTGCGCGCCCTGGCCTCTGGCATCGCGATCCGCCTGGGCGGCGAGCTCCTGCCGGGCCGCCTCCAGCCCATTGATCGCCGAGGCAACAGCTTGATCAGCGTTCTGCCGCTGTTGCAGGGAGTCCAGTTGACTCGCGACGTCGTTGAGCGCCTGGGATGCCGAGCTGGTGTCACCGTTCTTCAATGACGATGAGGCTTTGTTCAGCGAGTCGCGCATCTGGCTGTTCTGCGCCTGCTGTGCCGCCTTCGCCAGCGCCTTTGCCAGTTCATCGCGATCTTTTGGCGACAGGCTTTGCAGTTGCGAGGCGAGGTCGCGCACGGATTGCGCCCCCTTCGCCGGGCTGCTGCTGATCGCCTGGGCGGCGCTCTTCCCTGCTGCTGTTGCACTCAGGGCATTAGCAAGGTTCTGCGCGCTGCTGCTCAGCGCCGGCGTGCCCGGGTCGGTAAGTTTCTGAAGCTGCTGCTCAGCCGGCGTGATCGATTCGAGGGCCTTGCGCGGGCTGTCCGCCTCGCGGATCTTCGCCGCTGCGTCCTGCAGGATCTTCTGCACCTGCGGGTCCACTGGCGTGGGCTTCGGGCTGTCCGCTATTTTTTTCTGCGCGGCCTGCACAGCCCTGGCGGCGCGCGCCTGGCTCACGCGATCGGCCTGCCGCTGCGCCAGGACCTGGTCCATCGGGTTAGGGAGCAGCGCGAGCGCCAACGCAAAGATCGCCAGCACGGCGACGACCGACGCTTCGCCGCGGTTCACCCGAACGGGAAACGCCGTGGCCAGCCGGGCATCCGCCGCCCGCGCCAGCGCGTCCTTTAACTGCATGGCATCCATCGGGCCGGACTCTCTGCGCCGCTCCCAGGCTGTGGAGAGCCGTTCCTTGAGGCCGAGCCGGAAATCAGCCAGCCGCATGAGGATAGACGCATTCGGCCTTCGTACCAGCCAGGCGAGCAACGCGACGGCGAGCACGATCGGGATGCCGACAGCGGCGACCAGCACGCGCCCTTCGAATGGCGTGAGTCGGGCGATGACCAGTACCAGGCCGATCCAGGCGAGTGCCGCGACCAGCGCGTGCACCGCGTAGCGCGCCGCCCGGGCGCGTGCAGCGGCCCCGCCGAGCTCGCGGATGATCGCGTCGAGGGAGTTCATGTCGCCACCGGGGTTGCCGGCGCGGCCGGCGCGCGGCGCCGCCACGGCAGCCGCCGAACTGGTGACAGAAAGATGCCACTGGCCAGCAGCGCGATCAGGCCGATCGCAAGCTCGAGCGTCACGGTCGCCTGCCAGAACTGCCACCCCTTGAAGGGGCCGGCCGGGATCGCGCTGCCCGAGGTCACGGGCTGTCCGTTGAAAATTGCCTTGCTATAGGCTCCCGGGGCAACCATCGGAGCTGCGTAACAGGTTGTCACGCCGCCAACCGTGGAGCACCCTCCTCCACCCCCGGAGAAACCGCCCGCGCCTCCGTAGCGGACGCCGTAGCCATTGGTCGTGCCGTTGCTGATGACCACGAGGGACTCGATCGGGCTCAGATAGGTAATCAGCGGCGGCGCGGGCGCGACGGTCGCGGCCACCGTCGAGCTCGGGTCGATGACGGTTGGAAAGACCAACCCGTAAAGGTAAGTCCCCGCCAGCAGGATGAAGCCCACGCCATAGGCGGCCACCGTCGACGGCAGCGTCCGGGGAAGGATCGCTGAAAACGCGATCCCTACCAGGCCAAGCGTCAACGCCGCCACCAACGTCACCAGGAAGGACGTCAGCACCTGGTCGAGCTCGATGCCGCCAAACAAGAACACGAGACTGAAAATTGGGACCGACAGCAGAAGCAGCAGAACCACGAATGACATCGAGGCGATCAACTTGCCCCAGACGATGGAGAAGGGTGGGATGCGCGTGACGAACAGCAGGTCGATCGTCTGCCGTTCGCGCTCACCACTGATCGCGCCGGCTGTCAGCGCCGGGGTGACAAACGCGATCAGCCCGAGCTGGAACATGACGAGATAGAGGAAGAGCTGCTGACCATAGTTCGCCGCCTGTCCCGTGTTGAAGGAGTTACGCGCCGAGCCCGCCTGCGCCGAGAAGATGGCCCAGCCCAGGCCGCCCAGCAACAAGATGTAGATCGACATCGCCAGCGGCGAGCGCCAGGTGCGCATCCGTGAGCGGTACTCCTTGGCGACGATCGGATTCCAGAGCGCCGTAGCCACGCGGTTCATTCCCCGTCCTCCGACGTCGCGCGCAGGAAAGCGTCTTCCAGCCCGCCGTCGAGCTGGCTGAAGGCGGAGACCTTGATGCCCGCCGCCGTGAGCGTCTGGAGGATCGACGCTGCCGTCGCGTCGTCGCCTTCATATTCGGCCTCGATCGCACCGTTGACAGTCGTGACCGCGTGGACCATGGTCAAGGGCTTGAGCACCGCGGCGGCCTCTTCCTTCTGGCCGAGGACCGTGATGCGCAAGCGCCGGCCGCTGGTCAGTCGTTGGATCACGTCCTTCACGGGTCCGGTCGCCCGCATCCGACCCTGATCGATGATGCCGATCATGGTGCAGAGCTCGGTCAGCTCGGGAAGGATGTGGCTCGAGATCACGATCGTCTTGCCCATTTTCTGAAGCTCTTTCAGGATCTCGCGCATCTCGACCCGGGCTCGTGGATCGAGTCCAGAGGCAGGCTCATCGAGTAGTAAGACGGCCGGGTCGTGGACAAGGGCGCGCGCCAGGCAGAGTCGTTGCTTGAGCCCGCGGGAGAGCGTGTCCACGGCCTGGTCGCGACGATCCGTCAGGCCCACCAGCTCCAGAAGGTCATCCGCGATCTTCTTGCGGCGCGCCTTCGGCTGCCGGTAGCAGGCCGCGTAAAAGTCCAGATACTCCGCGGCGGTCAGCTGATCGTAGACGCCGAAGAAGTCGGGCATGTACCCGAGCCGCTCGTGCACGCGATCCGGCTGGCTGCTGACGTCGGCGCCATCGATAAAAGCCCGGCCTGCCGTCGGCTCGAGCAGCGCCGCCAGGATCCGCAGCGTCGTGGTCTTCCCGGCGCCGTTCGGTCCGACAAAGCCAAAGATCTCGCCCTTGGGCACCTCGAACGAGACGGCGTCCAGGGCGGTCCGGTGACCATAGATCTTGGTGAGCCGCTCGACCGAGATCATCGGACCGTCCCGGAGAGCGTGATGGCGCCCGCGAGGAAGCCGCCGGTGCCGCTCAGCCGGAAGCGGACACTTCCCGTGTCGGGATTGACGGCGCTGTCGGGGATGCCAGTCGTGCCGTTGTTCTGAAAAGCAACGGTGGTCCACGCCGAGTGTGACCAATCCCAGACCTCGCCCTGCAGCGACTGGTCGGATCCGTTGCCGCTGCCGCTCGGTGGCCCGATGAATTTGCCGCCGTTCTGGTTGGAGGAGTCGAGTGAGGCGTTCGTCAGGCGGGCGCCGGACGCCAGAGACGGCGAGAATTCATAGGTCACGCTGCCACTCTGCATGTTGAGGATGCCCGTCGGGCCGCCCTGGGAGTCGCCCACGACATCCACGATGCGGCCCCCTACGAGACCTGAGGGCAACGAGCCGGTACCAATCTGGTCGACCGGCAGCGACAGGGCGACGGCGGACTCGGCGGTCGATCGCGGATGAGTCCCGTTCACCGTAACGTCCTGGAACGGCTGATGCGTCCAGGCCACGAGAAGCGGCTCGCCACCCGCCGATACGTTCCTGAAGTTGCCGGCGGTCGAGACGACCGCGAGAATCTCCGTCTTCGCGTAGTCCTCCCGTTGCGCTGCGGTTGGCTGATTGGGTTGTGGCCCGTTGAAGAAGCTCGAGCCGTAGATGCGCATATAGAGGGGCTGCCCGAAGGGGTTGGCGGGCTTGGGCGCGAGGCTGATGGTCGCCGTCGCACCCGGCTTCAGCGCGCCGAACGTCTGAAAGCTGTCGCCGACCATCAAGACAGCGTCCGTGAAGGCCAGGTCCGAGTGGTTCTCGATCGTCCCGATAAGGGCGCCGTTTACCAGTTGGAGATGCGCCGTCAGCTGCGGCGCCGGGCTGATGGTCTCGGTGG
>VBFR01000077.1 GCA_005889345.1 Chloroflexota bacterium | reverse complement strand
CCTGGCGGGAGCCCGATGCAGGCGAAAAACCTGCTGGCCAGGGCCGCCGGCCTGCGGTCCGCCGGCCGTCGCCCATCGGTGACACTCCCGCATCGGCCTTTTGCCAGCACTCCACGGCTCAGCGGAGCGATCTCCGACAACGTCCAGGTCAGTCCTGCCGACAACAACATCTACAGCACGACCGCGGCGACGTACGATCCGACGAATCACGCGAACCTGGATGCCGCGGCGAACCTGCTCTCATCGACGCCGGTGGTCGGTTTTAGCAGCACCGATGCCGGTTCGTCGTGGGGCATGCAGCCCTATCCCTTCCCGGACGGCCCGCCGAATCGGTTCGGCTTCTACCCGGGAGCCGCGTTTGACGCGTCGGGAACGTTGTATGGCAGCTCCCTGGCCTTCGACGTTCGGGGCGGCTACCTGACGACCCAGGTCGCGGTGTCGAAATCACTCGACAAGGGCAAGACCTGGAGGGGTGCGAGCACGGTCGAGCCGCCGTCGACCAATGCTGAAAAGCCTTTGATTGCAATCGACACCACCGCGAGCCCTTACCGCAACCGCATCTATGTCGCGTACGACACCAACCCAAGCAACTACTCCCAGCCAATTGTTGTGGCGCACTCTGATGACGGACTGACCTGGACGCGCACCCAGGTCAACGATTTCGGCGGCGACTTCGGGGCAGCTCCAGCCGTTGGCCCCAACGGCGACGTCTACGTCGCGTGGGATGACTGGTGCGACCGGGTCGGCATCTTCTGCAACAGCACGGGCAGGATCCTCCTCGCAAAGTCGGTTGACGGTGGCAACACGTTCACCACCTTCGGACAGCCCGGCGCGGAAGTTGCGATGACGAACATCGGCTCGATGGCCACCATGCCGAACTACAGCAATGGATGCTCCAATCCTCCGATCGGCGTCAACCCCACCCCCAGTCTCGACGTCGATCGCAGCGGCGGTGTGCACAACGGCACGCTCTACCTTGTCTGGGGCGATGAGCAGCCCCGCTTTGGCCGGATGCACATTTTCTTTGCACGGTCGTCAGACGGCGGCGCCCACTGGTCCCCACGCGTCCAGCTGGATACCGCGAATAGCAACGACGCCTGGCAACCAGCGTTGGCGGTTGATCAATCGAACGGTGCGGTGACGATTTCCTGGTACGACCGACGCGACGATCCCGGCAACCGGTTTTATCGGCTCTACTACACGCAGTCCACCGATGGCGGGATGACGTTTCTCCGGAGCCAGGTTCAGGTCGCCAACAGTCCATCAGACCCGACACTTGATTGCCTGGGTACTGGGGACTACATGCAGATGGCCTCCGTGGATGGCAACGCCCATCCCTTCTGGTCCGACACGCGGAATGGGCGCGTCCAGATCTTCACCGCCTCCGTCGACGAGGCCATGCTGGCGCAAACGCTCTCACAAGCGCCGCCTCTCTTCGCCAACTCGGTGCAGCTGACCGATGGCTTCCCTCCCAACGACCTCGCAGCGGGCGATTTCAACGGCGACGGGAAGACCGACCTCGCCGTGGCGAACGACAATCCGTACGTCTCCATCTTCCGCGGGAAAGGCGATGGCAGCTTTGAGGCTCCGACGAACGCGCTCGTCGGTGGTGGCAGTGCGATCGCGGTTGGGGACTTGAACAAGGACGGCAAGCTCGATCTTGTCTTTGCAGGCAGCAACTCGACCAGCACCCCCTACGGGGATGTGAAAGTCCTGCTGGGCAACGGCGATGGCACCTTTCAGGCGCCCGTCTCCTATCCGTCCGGCGGCGAGTGCACCGGTCGGCTGGCGGTCGCGGATCTTAACGGCGATGGTTCGTCCGACGTTGCGGTGGTGAATCGGACGTGCTACACCGGCGCCGGCAATGTGGCGATTTTGCTCGGCAAGGGCGATGGGACGCTCCAGCCGGCCGTCACCTACCCGGCTGGAATGGCACCGACGTCCGTCGCGATCGCTGACTTCAGGGGTAGCGGCAAGCTCGACCTCGCCGTAACCAATACGAATGCGGGGACCGTCTCCATCCTCTTTGGCAACGGGAACGGTACCTTCCAGGCGCCGTCGACCTACAGTGCTGGGACCGGACCGGTTGATCTCGTGGTTGGCAACTTCAACGGCGACGGAAAGCCTGACATCGCGGTCACCAACCAGCAGGGTACCCCGTTCTCCGTTCTGCTGAACAAGGGCGACGGCACGTTCTTGCCGTCAACGTCCTATGGAAGCGGGGCCGGCAGCAACTCGATTGCCTCGGGGGATTTTGACCTCGACGGCACGCTCGATCTCGCGTTGACCGGTGGCGGGGGCAACGCGATGATCTGGCTCGGCAAGGGTGATGGCACCTTCGCCGCGGGCGGGACGTATTGGACAGGCTCGGGCAGCCGAAGACTTCTGGTCACGGATCTGAACGCCGACCAGCATCCGGACCTCGCCGTGACGAATGGATTTTCGTGGGATATCGGGATCCTGCTGGGGGCGACGCGGTCTGCCGAGGCGCAGCCAGCCGGCGTTACCTTCCCGGACCAGGTCGCGAAAACCATGGGTCCCGTTCGTACCGTGACGGTGTCGAACCATGGGACGGCTGACCTCCATCTCGCGACGGCCGATCTAAAGGGTGCCAACGCTCGCGACTTCGCCAGAGTCAGCGATACCTGTTCCGGCGCCGCGATCCCGGCTGGCGTGAACTGCACCGTCTCGCTCAGGTTCGTGCCGACCGCGGTCGGGAGCCGGACGGCAAGTCTACAAATCACAGATGATGCTGCCGCCAGCCCGCAGCTGCTCCCCCTCAGTGGCACGGCTCTCTTGAGGTACCCAACGTCTCTACCGGCAACGCCGAGATCCGACCGCGGACTGCCACCACCGCCACCGCCGCCTGGACTGCCCACCGTGACCAGGTCCGTCGATGGGATCTGGTTGCGCCTCCGTGATAT
>VBFR01000182.1 GCA_005889345.1 Chloroflexota bacterium | reverse complement strand
AACAGTGACAGCAGGCCGTCGAGATTTCCTTCCGCCGTGAGCCGTCGCCACTCGGCCATCAGGTCCCTGATCTGCTGCTCTGGGCTCAGACCTTCTCACCTGTATAGCTGTCGGTGTCGCGGTCGACGGCGCCGGGCGGTTCCTCGACGACATGGACCGCCGCTTCTTCGGCGGGCGGGTAAATCTCATCGTCGCTGAGATCAGCGTCGATATCGTCGCCGGTCTCGGACTCGTTGTCGATCAGCAACGCGGGGTGGTCATCGGATCGCACCCGGTCGGGCATCTCTGCGCGAAGCCGGTCGTCGAGCGTGTCCTGCCTCAGTAACGGGGAGAGCGGTCGATCACGGGGCGGCCACACCCCCTCCTGGGCATCCCCCGTGATCTCTTTCTCGGGCAGGGCGCCTTCGAGGGATGGAATGCCCTCTGAGTCCAGATCGACGTTTTCGGGAAGCTCCTCATCTCTAGGCATAGGTCTTGTTATACCCGTCTGACCCAGCCCGTGGGAAATCCTCACGCTCTTCACCGATCGGTAGTGCTCGCCTGTCACCATATGACGCGCGACCGAGATGTAGCGGATACGAGGATGGTTTTCACATCCTTGAACTAGGTGACTGCCCCGGCTGGACTCGAACCAGCGACCGTCTCATTAACAGTGAGCCGTTCTACCAACTGAACTACGGGGCAATGGTCGAGGGATTGTCTCTCGCAGATTCGTATCGGAGGTAGACCTCTTCGAGATGCGGCACTTCTGGTCCGACGGCGATACTAATCCCTCAAGGTAATCCCCACGATGTGGAGCGGGGGCGCCGCGCCTTTTGGGCAGCGACGCCCCTCACCGAGATGCGTTTACGGGATCGTAAAGTTTGCCGTCTGGTTCTCGACCATGAGCTGGTAGGCGCCGGGTTCCACGCTGAGCGGACCGCTGGCATCGATATCGCCCTGGACGACCGCCAGATTTTGCGTCGAGAAGTTGAGCACTACCGTCTTGGTCTCGCCGGCGTTGAGGTGGACGCGGGAGAAGCTCGCCAGCCGTTTGGGCGGCACGAGCACCGCGCTGACGGGCTGGGCCGCGAACGCCTCGACGATATCGTCGCCGGCCTTCGTTCCGCTGTTGGTGACGTCGACCGTGGCCTGGATCGTGCCGTTACGGCCGCCACTGCTGACGGCATGGAGGTTCGAATAGCTGAAGCCCGTGTAGCTGAGGCCAAAGCCGAAGGAAAAGACGGGGTCGTAGCCGCTGCTGCCGAATCCGCAGCAGGCGAAGAAGAACGCCGTGGTGCCGTCGCTGCCCGAGTTGGTCCCTGGCAGGTACTGGTAGAAGAACGGCTGGTCGCCGACATTGCGCGCCCAGGACACCGGCAGGCGACCGCTCGGGTTGACGTCGCCGAAGACGACATCAGCAACGGCGTTGCCGCCTTCCGAACCGGGCAGATACGCCATCACCAGGCCGCCAGCAGCGTTGATGGCTTCGTTCATGACTTTCGGCCGACCGGCAATCACAACGACGATCGTTCGCGGATTGGCGGCCGCAACCTTCTGGACGAGGTCGGTCTGATCGGCGGCGAGCGCATTGCTCTCGGTATCGCCGACGCCCTCGGCATAAGGCGGCTCACCGACCACGACGATGGCGGCATCCGCCGAGGCGGCGGCCGCCGGCGCGGCAGCGGGATCGGCCCAGGTCACGGTTCCACCGTGACCCTGCACCGCGCTCTGCAGGCCCTGGAACACGGTTTCTCCAGGAAGGTGGTTGCCATTGCTCGCGTCGCTGGTCGGCTGGGTGCAACAGCCTTCGCCGCCACCATCGGCGCCCTGCCAACCCAGCGTCCAGCCGCCGACCTGGTCGGCGAGATTCTTCGCGATCGGTTCGGGGTTTCCGCCCCACGGCACCGCCTTGATCGCCGTGCTGCTGACGACGATCTTGTTGCTCTTTGACAGTGGCAGAGCCGGCTGACCCTTGACGGTCGCGTTCTTGAGCAGCGTCATGCTCTCGTCGGCGGCCCGGCGGGCCAGCGCCACATCCATCGGATTGTTGAGAACGGTGGCATCGGCCGCCGCGGGATCGGCCTTCGGGAACGGCTTCTGGTCGAAGAGGCCGAGCTGGAACTTGAGGGTGAGGATGCGGCGCACCGCCTGGTTGATTCGGGACATCGGCACGGACCCATCCTGGACATCGGCGAGCAAGGCATTGACGAACCGACTCCCGTTGGGCTCGTCCTGGCACATCGTCATATCGACGCCGGCCATGACGGCGATCCGAATCGCGTCCTTGTCGGTCGCGGCGATGTGGTAGCTGTCCTTGAGCGCGAAAACGTCCTGCCAATCGGAGACGACGAACCCCTTGAATCCCATCTGGTCGTGCAAGACGTCGGTGAGCATGTAGTGTGAGGCATGCACCGGGATGTTGTTGATCGAGGCACTGTTGGCCATCGCGGTGGCGACGCCCGCGTCTACGCCCGCCTCGAAGGGACGCAGGAACGTTTCCTGCAGATAGCGCAAGGGGATCTGCGCCATGGTGCGGTCATGGCCGGCGATGGGTTCCGAGTAGCCGGCAAAATGCTTGTCCGTGGCGGCGATCACGGGATGAGAGGGGTCGTTGCCCTGGAAGCCCTTGATGGCAGCCGCACCCAGGACGGAGTCGAGGACGGGGTCCTCACCGAAGGACTCGTAGTAGCGGCCGTAGCGGGCGTCGCGGGAGACCTCGAGCACGGGCGCGAAGGTCCACCGGATGCCCATCGCCTTGGCGCCCCGGGCCGTGGCGGCCTCGCTGTTGCTGACCAGGGCGGCGTCGGCGGTGGCGCCCATGCCGATGCCGTGGGGGAAAATCTCCGCGCCAAGCACGTTGTTGTTGCCGTGCACGGCGTCGTAGCCATAAATGATGGGAATATGCAGCCGCGAGTGCTCGACCGCGTATTGCTGCAGCGTGTTGATGTTGCTGGCCCAGCTGTTCGGAATGTTCGGGCTGGGAACGTCACCGCCGCCGGAGAGCAGTGACCCGGCGCCATCGGTGATCAGGGCCTGCTGCATCCAGGTCTGCGTGAGGGGAAACGCGGTGTTGATCTGGACCATCTGTCCGACCTTCTCTTTCACCGTCATCTGCCCCAGCAGCGCATCGACCCGGGCATGCACCGGTTTGGAGTTATCCGTCCAGGGGGCGGCGGCCTCGGGGGTTGCGGCGCTGCCGGGCGAGGCGCCCGCGATCCCGATCAATAACAACCCCAGCGTTGCTCCGAGCGCGGTGGACCTGCGGATGAGTCGGCTGTTCATACGGTTTCCCTCCTTACTACCAGCCTGATGGGTTTTATCCCAGCGCAGATGGTAGCAGCGGTGCGCTTAGGCTGTTGCCTAAAACGAGCGCGCTACAGGGGGCAAACGCTATGCGACTAGCAGGTAGTTTTTCTCAACGTTCGTCGCGATAGTCGAGGTCTTCGACGGGGTCGCCGGTGTAGCTGTCGATTTTGCGATTGACCGCACCCGGGGCTTCCTTGACCACGTGCATGGCCGCCTCTTCGGCGCTGGGATAGCCGCCTTCATCGCCGAGCTCGGAGCGTAGCTCGCCGCCGCCATCGTCCGATTCATCGTCGAGAAGGCGAACCTCGTCCCTGTCGGCGCGGACGCGGTCGGGAACTTCCTCGCGTAAGCGCTCGTCAAGCGTGTCCTGATGAAAGTAGTCATCCGGTGCTTGCTTGTAATCGCGTGGCGGGACCTCGCCCTCCTGGGCGTCGCCCGTGATCTCCTTCCCTGGTAACGCGCCCATCAGGTCGGGTTGACCCTCGGAATCGAGATCTTCATTTTCGCGTAGCGGGCCTCCACCCGGGCGGCGCTGCGGGCCGGGAGCCGCATCCAGGTCCGGAATCCCCTGCGTGTCGAGGTCGTCGTTCGGATCTTGATCTCGTTCTGCCATGGGCTAGTTATACCCCGACGCCAGCTCTTCGTGAACCCGTAGATTCAATCTCGATGACGCAGGTCTCGCCCTAAACCGGATGCGTAATCGCGTCGGTACTGGTTGCAAGCGCCCTTCTACTGCTCAGTGGGCTGTTCTGGATTCAGAAGTAATCGGCCCTTTTCTTGGCGGTCCCCGCAGGCTAGAATGCAGCCATTCGTCATAGCAGACGTCGCAGCCACCCAGCCAGTGTGAGAACCCGGCGAAAGCGCATCGCGCGACCGAAGCGCTCG
>VBFR01000181.1 GCA_005889345.1 Chloroflexota bacterium | reverse complement strand
CCCCCTCATCGTGCCTTTGCTCAAGGCAAGAGGCAGCCGAGGCGCTGGAGAGGCTAATCGGTTAATCGTCCCGGGGCTGGCCGATTGAGAACCGAGTCGGGCCACGACCCATGATGCGGCCGTCTTCACGAATTACGAACGGGCGCACCCAGTCAATCGTTCGATTTAACGGATTGACAAACGAAACTGAAACCTTGCAACGCACTCGCTTGACTGGTTTGCGCCAGCGGACATCCATCTTCCACTCCTCCTGAGGCTGAAGAACGGGGTACGTTTTGCGGAACGGTTGAAACTCGACGAGTTTCATTTCAGCCTGATTGTCCGTCGAGAAATCCATCCGTAACGCATAGGCGAGGCCGGTCCCCACAAGTTCGATGACTAGTCGAGCCGTGACCTCAGATTGATTGGTTCTATCTATGTCAAGGAAGCGTATGGATGCTAGAGGGGTAACAGCCGCGTGTCGGTTCTCAAGCGCTTCTCGTCTCGACTCTTGAAGTTGGGAGAAGATGACAAAGAAAGCAGCCACCGTCCCGATTGCTGCAACGAGGCCAGCGGCCGCTGCCAATGCGCCCCATCCCGGCCAAGTCCATCCGGACCAGGACCAAATGTCACCGCTGGTTAGCACCTCGAGGGGATCGTACCGAGTGCGCGCAAACCGTCAGTCATTCCCACCCTTCTATTCGGATTTAGCTCTCGCCCTCCTACACGCACAAGGGATCGGCGGCCAGCAGGGCTTCCACCATGAGCGCGTCGTCACGGGTCGCGACCTTGAGGTTGCGCGACGAGCCCGAGAAGACCTTGACGAGCTTGCCCAGCTTCTCGATCAATTCGGCGTCGTCTTCGACAACGATCCGCTCGCGTACCGCCTTCTCGTGCGCCTCCAGGAGCCAGTCGTAGCGGAAGACCTGCGGCGTCTGCACCTGCATCAGGTCGGAACGCTCAACGGTGCCGTGGACGAAGCCGGCGCTGTCCACGTGCTTGTAGGTGTGGTGCACGGGAATGGCCGCGGTGGCGGCGCCGTGCTGGCGGGCAGCCTCGAGGCCGGCGTGGATCAGGTCATCGCTGACGAGGGGTCGGGCGCCGTCGTGGACGATGACGAAATCCGGCGGATCCTTCTTCAGGCTCAGCAGGCCGAGGCGAACCGAGTCCTGCCGGCGCTCGCCGCCCAGATGGATGTCGATCGCCTTTCGCCAGCCGTCGCTCTCGAGCTCGCGCGTAACCTCGAGTAAATTCCGCTGCGAGATCAAGAGCGTGATGCCGGTAATCTCAGGGCACCGGTCGAAGGCCTCGAGCGTGCGACGAATCAGCGATCGGCCTCCAACGGACATCAGCACCCTTGCGCTGGACTCCCCGTGATGAAGCCCGGCCCCGGCTGCCGGGATGATGGCCTGTACCTGCACAGTTCACCCCTTTGTTGTGATGCGGATTGGTGGGTTGAAGTATAGGTCGGGGCGTCGCGGCGGGCCCAGCCGGTTCTAAGGACAAGGACCTTGAGCGGCCGAGCGTAAATAGTTGAGCTCAGATTCTGACCCAGGTCCCCAACCGAAACTCATCTCTCGCGGATCGATCTGTTCCAACGGTTTGCATCGTGAGGCGAGATAGGCACGCGATGCGGTGATGAAAGGGTACGCGCGGTACTCGAAATGAAGCACGACGAGGTTGTCGGACGTGCGCGTCTCGGTCGCCACGTATCGGTAATAACCGGCGGGCCACCGGAATCCGCGCGTCTTGTGGAGATGCTCTTTGGCCGCTGGAAGGACCTTGGCTACTGCCGGCGGGGCTGCGGCGTCGTGGAGCAACCCCACAACCAAGAACGAGGGAGTCAGCAGGAGCAAAGCCACGGCCAGTAGCACAGCGAGCAGCGCACCGGCGACCAGGAGCGGCCGGCTTCTCAACGCCGCAGGGTTGCCCGCATGCTGGCGAGATGGCGATCGAGATGGCTTCGACCCAGGCCTTCGATCGAGAGCGGACGCCCACGGGCAGGACCGAAGGGCACGGCGCGCTCGAAGTCTTCGTCAGTCAAGGACCGCAGAACGGCGACGAGGCGCTCGGCGTTTCGGCGCGCGAGGAACACGACCTCGTCACGGCTGATCCCGGCCACCTGCGCGGCCTTGATGGCGTTGCTCGCGTTATGGGCCTGGGGGCTGCCGGGGATCGGGATTCCGCGGCGAATGGCATTGATCCAGTCGGCGGCCCGCTCGTGTCCCCAGGCGACGTGATGGGCGACCACGCCGATCCGCCATTTCTCGGCACGACAAATCGCACGCCAATCTTCGTCGGTACAGCTCTCGACGAACGCGGTGAACTCCGCGTTGGCGTCGGTGATCTCTTCCGCCATCGCCACCGACCTCGACACGGTCTCGTTCTACCATTCGGCGAGTGATCGAGCCGAGATCCTCGCTTGCTGCCGGAGCCGGTGCCTGGATCCGCACCGGGACGCCGCTGGTTCTCTTCGTGGCGTTGGGCCTTCCGGCGGGCGCCCTCGGGGTCGCCTGGCCGCAGATGCGCGCCTCGTTGGGTGCACCGCTGGCCGGCCTGGGCCTCCTGCTGGCCGCCTTGACCGTGGCCTATTTCGTGGCGAGTGCCGGCAGCGGCGCGCTCGGGGCCCGACTCGGAACGGCCACGCTGCTGGCGAGTGGCTGCGGGCTTGCCGCGTGCGGCGTGCTCGGGCTGGGCCTGGCGACCGCGTGGTGGATGGTGCCTGCGGTCACCCTGCTCCTTGGTGGCGGTTCGGGCTTGATCGATGCGGCGGCCAACGCCCACACCTCCCTGAACCGCGGGGTTCGATTCATGGGCTGGCTGCACGCATCGTGGGCAGCCGGTGCCGCCCTTGGTCCGCTGGTCGTGGTCACGGCGATGGGGATGACCGGCTCGTGGCGCGCGTCCTTCATCGTCATGGCGGTCGCATTCCTTGCCGTTGGTTTTCTCGTCTCTTATCGCCGTCACGACTGGATCGGCAAAGCGTTGGACCCGCATCAAGCACCGGAGGCAGCCACGGAGCAAGGATCAGGCCGGCGGAGGGCTCTCGTGCTGTTGATCGGTCTGTTCGTCCTGGGCGCCGGTCTCGAGGCCACCGCAGGGGACTGGTGCTACACGCAGCTGACAGCCGGACGCTCGCTGCCGGCCAGCCTCGCCGGCCTGGGGGCCACGCTCTTTTGGGCGGGCCTGGCCGGCGGCCGGGTTGCCATGGGCCTGTTCGCCAATCGGATTGCCCCGGATCGCCTCCTCGACATCAGCATTGCGCTGTCGGCCGTCGGAGCGGTTGCGTTCTGGCTGGCGCCGCCGCTGGCGTCGGCGGTGATCGCCCTGCCGATGCTGGGCGCTGCGGTTTCCGTGATCTTTCCGCTGCTCCTGTCGATCACGCCGGCCCGAGTCGGAAGCGCCATGACGTCCCACGCGGTCGGGTACGAGCTAGCGGCCGGCACGCTGGGCGGCGGCGGACTTCCGGCGCTGACTGGATTGGTACTCCAGTCAGCGGGCCTGCTCACACTGGGGCCGCTGCTCACCGTTTTTGCCGCGGGTCTCCTGGTGCTTCACCTGGTGAGCCGCCTGACTCCATCGCGAGTCGCCTAGCGATCGCTTCCGCCCGAACGAGGTCCTCGGGCGTCGTGATCTTGATGTTGTCCGGCTCTCCCTCGATGACGGATACGTCCCCGCCGCCCGCCCACTCGACAACGGAGGCGGTATCGGTCCCAAGGAACCCCTGGCGAGCCGCCTTGTTGTGCGCTTCGAGCAGCCAGGTCGCCTGGAACGCCTGCGGAGTCTGGACCGTCCAGAGATTTGGCGGGTATCCGGCGATCCAGCCATCGGTCACCAGCGCGGTCGACCGGCCAACCGGTCGACCCGGGATGCAGCCGATTGCCTCGGCGACCCCGTCAATCAACCGTTCAACCAATGCGCGACTGGCGAATGGGCGGACGGCATCGTGGACCAGTATCGTGTCGACCGCGCCGGCGTCGATCTGGGCGGCGAGCGAGCGCAGACCGGCAAACTCGGAGCGGTGACGCACGTCGCCGCCGGCGACGACCATACGGAGTTTGCCAAAGCGCTCCCTGAGTGGCTCGCATCGAGCCACATCCTCGCGCCGGGTGACCAGGACAACAAGATCAACAAGCGGCGTCGACTCGAAGAGATCGAGCGAGTGCTCGAGGATGGACCGCCCGTCGACCTCGATGAAGACCTTGTTGATCGGAGCGCGCATTCGCGTCCCCGCACCGCCGGCGACGATGATCGCAGCGACGCTCATCGCGCCGCCAGCACACGCACGCGGACGTGTGCGGCCTGGCAGAGCCCGATCATGTCGGCAGTCTCCGTCTCTTCGTCCCCCAGTCGGGTAAGAGCATCGGCGAGCGCCTCGCGATCGAAGATCCAGGGGCCGACGACCTGCACGAGCGTTTCGCGCAGCACGGTTCGGCGAACCTTGCCGGCGACGACCTCTTTGACCGTGTCGCTCATCGGGACGGTGAAGACCTCCACCGCAAGCGTGGGAGGGAAATTGAAAGTTTTTGCGATCGACAGAGGGTGATTCGCTATCAGGATGCGTTTGGCAGCTGGGGCGTCGCGGATGGCTTCGCGCAGGCGCGCGACGAAGCCCGGGCCAGGCTCGACGCTTACGACGGCGACGTCAGCGACCGGTTCCGCCGCCGCCCGAGGCTCTCCGCAAGGGTTTCGGCCGTCCCATGGTCGACTCGCTCGCGGGAGTCGCGAAGATCATCCGCCCGGCGGCGGTCT
>VBFR01000180.1 GCA_005889345.1 Chloroflexota bacterium | reverse complement strand
GTCGCTTGTTTACATCTTTTAACGCAAGTTGTTTGCGGCTTGCGGGAAGTGGCTCGTACCGTGGGCGCTGACCAAACAACCTGCACCCGTCGGAGGAACCAGTCTGAGAATCTACCAAGCGATCCAAACCGAGACTCAACGCACGACGCTGCGAGTAATCGCGACCCGCGCCGAGGAGGCCAAGCGCAAGCTCAGCCTTTATGCGCTGGACCGCGTCCTCTGGGCGCTGGAAGAGATGAACCTGGCCGAGCGCACCAAAGTGTCGCGCGACGTCGTTGAGCAGCTGCTCGCGTTTGGTGTTCCCTACGCGCCGGAGGTCAAAATCCCCGACCTGATCGAGCTCGTCTTCACCGCGCAGGAACAGTTCATGAACGTCGAGCCCGACGAAATCAACCGCGTTCCCACCATCGAAGAGCTCGAAGCGTACTTCGAGCAATCGCGCGTCGCCTGATTTAGCGAAGCCGCGCATCCTATAATTGCGGTCACCTTTTGGGGGAGGTGATGCCGGCCAGCCGCTGACAAGTTAAGAACGACCGATAGGTGGCTCTAAGAGAGCTGAAAAAGGGAAGCCGGTGCGAATCCGGCGCGAACCCGTCACTGTAACCGAGGAGCCGTGGGCGAGATCCACCGAGGCGCAGGCCTTGGGAAGGAGCCCAGCGGCAATGATCCGGAGCCAGGAGACCTGCCTGTCGGGGACCAACGACCCTCTTCGAGGCTGAGAGGGAGGTGCCCAGCATCTTCACGATCGGCCTCCAGTTGCGCATTCACAGCCCTGGAGGACACCATGAAACGACGACTCGCTGCGCTGGCAGCCGCCGCGCTCGCCGCGCTCGCATCGGCAATGCCGATTTCCGCCTTTACCCCACAATCAACGGCGGCGACGCACGCCCTCGCCTGGCTGCAGACCCTGCAGAGCGCAGACGGCACGGTGGCCGGAAGCGCATCGCGAACGGAAGACACCGTTCTCGGGCTCGTTGCCAATGGTCGAGCGGTCAGCAGTTTCGAAACGGCTGGAAAGACCCCGGTCGACTCCCTCCGCTCACACATCGCGGACGAGGAAAAGACTGCCGGAAACATCGGCGGCCTGATCATGGCCGTCTCGGCCGCCGGACTCGCGCCGACCCAGTTCGCCGGACGCAACCTGTTGCAGGATCTCGCCTGCACCTACGATCCGTCGACCGGCGCCTACAACGGTCAGCTGTTCAATGACGCGCTCGCGGTCCTGGCCCTTCCCGCCGGGTCCGCGCCGGCCAAGGCCATCGCGTTCCTCAGGGACCATCAGCTCGCCGACGGAGGCTGGGAATTCGGCGCAGGGTGGGGCTCCGATAGCAATACGACGGCCATCGTCGTCCTCGCCCTGACGTCGGCAAACGGCATGACCACGATCGTGAAAGAACGCGTCCTCAACTACTTCCACTTGCACCAGAAGCCCAGCGGCGGATTCGAGTATTCGGCCCCCTTCACCCCGCCTGGGGATTCTGACCCGAACTCCGACGCCGCGGTCATTCAGGCATTACTCGCGCTCGGCGAGGATCCCACCGGGACGGCCTGGACACTCGCCGGCAAGAACGCGGTCACCGACCTCCTGACCTTCCAGTTTGAGAATGGTGGCTTCGGTTTCTCCCGGCCCACCTCGTCTCAGACCGCAGCGCCCGACGCGCTTTCGACGACGCAAGCGCTCGTCGCGCTGGCCTCGAAATATCTTCCGGTCACGCGCACCATCGGTGCGATGCCAACGACCTGCCCCTCGGTAGCGACGACTACGCCATCCCCGACCGCTGCCCCGACGGTACCGCAACTCCCCGCGACGGGGGCGCCACCGATCCCAATGCCGCTCCTCGCCGCGATCGCCGGATTCGCGCTTATGGCTCTCGGGTGGAGAATCCGCCGACGCGCTCGGTGACAACCCGCAAAACGATGTGGCTGGGCGCCGCCGCGTCGGCGGCGCTCGTCGCCGCCCTCCTCTCCGTCCGTCCCGCTCACGCGGCGATCCATCATGCCGCGCTCGTCATCCAGCACGCGAGCGGGAGCGTCATCACGCGATGCGTGGCCTTCGCGGAAGACCAGATCACCGGGCTGCAGTTGGTCGAGCGATCGGGGGTCCAGTACGACGCCCAGGGATTCGGTTCGATGGGGAGCGCGATGTGCCAGCTCGACCGCGAACCATCGACCGTCCCGCCCGGATGTTTTGGATCCGGACCGTACTGGCAGTACTTCCACCGACGCGGGGGCAGCTGGCAAACGTCCGCACTGGGTGCCAGCTCGTCCACGCTGCACGACGGGGACGTGGATGGATGGCGCTACGCTGTCGGAGCAAACCAGGCTCCCGGCATCGCCGCGTTCGCCTCGATTTGTGGGGCACCCGCCCCATCGACGGCGGCGAGCGCGACGCACATCGCTCCGGCGCCAAATCGCGCGACTCCAGCTCCTAGCGCGACGCCGTCGCCGACACCCAGCGTCGAGGCGCTGGCGCCGTCGGCGTCAACAACCTCCGCGGCGGTTCTGACATCGACGGGACCGCCAACGCAGCCGCCCAAACCGAGCGCAATGGCGCCCTGGATCGCGTTCGCGAGCATGGCGCTCCTGCTCTTGACACTGGGCGCCATCAACCTGCGGAGGCGCGGTCCGTGATTCGCCATCCGCTCTCCTGGGGCGTGTGGTCGATCGCGGCGCTCGCCGCCGCGTTCATCGACCGCAATCCCTACATGCAGGCGTTGCTGCTCCTCGTCGTGATCAACGTGTACCTGCCATATCAGGGACGGCGCCGGGTCGGCACCTGGCAGCTCGGAATCGCGCTGGCCGTCGTGCCCATCATCTTCAGCGCGGCCCTCAGCCGCTTCGGCCGGCATGTGCTCTTCACCCTGCCGCCGATCCCCGTCATCGGCGGACGATGGACCCTCGACGCCGTCGCGTTCGGTGCCTCCACCGGACTGGCGTTGCTGCTGACGGTCGCGGTCTTCGCCGTCCTTCAAACCACCACGCGCAGCGCCGACGTCGTCGCGATCCTCCCTCGGCCGCTCTACCGAGCGGGAACCACGGTCGCCCTCGCCCTCGCCTTCGCACCGAAAACGCTGACCGCCTTTCAAGCGATCCGCGAGGCGCGCCAGCTTCGCGGGCAACGCACCGGCTGGCGCTCGGCGCCCGGGTTGCTGCTGCCACTCCTCCTGACAACACTCGAGCGAGCGCTGCAATATGGCGAGTCCCTGGACGCGCGCGGTTTCGGCAGCGGCCGCCGTTCCCGGTACCGACCACTCAACTGGACGCCGGCGGACTTACTCGTCGTCATCGCCTCGCTGGCGGCGATCGTTGCGCTCGCGTGGTTGCCGGCTGCTCCGTACAACCCGTACACCGACCTGGTGCCGGCGCTGCCCAATCCCGACCGCCTGCTCGCCGTCGGCCTGCTCGCGGTACCCGCCGTTACCGCCAGCTTTTACAGAGTGGACCATGCCCCTCATCACGCTTGAGGCCGTCAGCTATCACTACCCGGAGGCCGACCGGCCGGCCCTGAGTTCGGTCTCGGTCGCGGTTGAGCCCGGCGAGGTAATCCTTCTCCGCGGTTCGTCTGGCAGCGGAAAGTCGACCCTGCTTCGCTGCCTGAACGGCCTGGTTCCGCACAGCACCGGAGGGCAGTTCCGGGGCCGGGTCGTGGTCTGCGGCCTCGACACCCGTCACCACCCGCCGCGTCAGCTCGCGACCCACATCGGCTTCGTCTTTCAACATCCCGATGCGCAGTTCGTGCTCGAGGACGTCGAGGCAGAGCTCGCCTTTGGTCTCGAGAACCTCGGACTGTCGCGACCGCTGATGCGCAAGCGCGTCGAGGAGGTGATCGACCAAGTGGGGATCAACCCGCTGCGACGGCGCCGGATCGATACCCTCTCGGGCGGCGAACGCCAGCGCGTCGCGATCGCCGCCGCCCTCGCCATGCATCCGGATGCGCTCGTCCTCGATGAGCCAACCTCCCAGCTCGACCCGCAGGCCGCCGAGGAGGTGCTGCAGGTCGTGCTCCGGCTGGTGGCCGAGCTCGGCATGACGACGGTGATTGCCGAGCATCGGGTGGAGCGCATCGCCCCCTTTGTCGATCGGATCTGGACCCTCGATGCCGGGGCGCTGCGCGACCAGCCGCCTCGCATCGCGCTCGCGGAAGGCGGAGCGCGGCCGCCGGTGGTCGACCTGGCGCTGCGGGCAGGATGGACGCCAATTCCGCTCGGGCTTCGCGATGCCCGCGTCCATGCGCAACGCATTGGTTTTTGTCCCTCCCCCGCCCGCGGGGGAGGGCAGGGTGGGGGTGTGCTGGGCCCG
>VBFR01000179.1 GCA_005889345.1 Chloroflexota bacterium | reverse complement strand
CGAATCCACGGACGACCTCGTCCCAGGGAACGGCCTTTTCGTCTTTCGGGCACCAGCGGACGTTCTGTAACCGAACACCGTCGCGCTTGTGCAGCAGGTGGAAGTGGACGTCATGCGACTCCGTCGCGGTGTAGAGGCGCACCGGAATGCTCACCATCCCGAACGAGATCGTGCCGCTCCAGATGGCCCGCGGGGTCCTGGCTGATTGTCTCCTCCCGGACGTCTCCTGAGGTCTTTCTTTCCCTCCCTCTCTGGGGGAAGGCAGGGTGGGGGCCCGTTTGCGCGCAGCCTTTGGCGCCATACCTAACATCCTAAACTCCGTTCGTGCCGTTGGCGGTCTTGCCGCTCGTTCTGTTGGCCGCGGTCTTCCACGCCGCCTGGAATGCGCTGCTCAAGGCTTCGGAGAACCCGCTCGCGCTGGCAACGAGGGCACTGACCTGGGGAACAGTCCTCTCGCTGCCGCCCGTTGCGGTGGCCTGGATCGCGACCGGCCGCCCTGGGCTGCCCGTGGCGGGCTGGCTGCTCGCGATCGCTTCGGCGTTCCTGGAGCTGATCTATTTCATCGCGCTCTCCATCGCATACCAGCGCGGGGAGCTGTCGGTCGTCTATCCCATAGCCCGCGGCACCGCCCCGCTGCTGGCGGTGCTGGTCGGCCTGCTGCTGCTTGGCGAACGTCTTCACACCATCGCCGTCCTGGGGGTCGTCGCCTTGCTGGGCGGAATCTGGGCGGTTAGGCGGCCCGCCGCAGCGGGCTCCGCGCTGTGGCCCGCATTACTGACGGGGGTGATGATCGCGGCCTACACCTCCCTGGACCGGATCGGCGTCCGCTTGGGTTCACCCTGGATCTACGGCTGGCTTCTCTGGCTGTTTGGCGCGATCTTCCTGATCACGTACACGACCGTTCGCCGTGTCCCGGGCTCGCGGCTGACCGATGAACCGAGAGTCTCGGTGACGATCGGCGTGCTGATGACCGCTGCATACTTCATGATCCTGTTCGCGTTGAGCGTCGCCCCACTGGCCATCATCGCGCCGCTCCGCGAGTCGGCGATCGTCCTTGTCACAGCCTGGGGAATCTGGCGGCTTGGCGAGCGTCGTGGGGCCTGGCTGCGGCTCGGCGGTGCGCTCGCCATTGTCATCGGCATCGCTTTGCTGACGTTCTCCTGAATCTCGAAGGACGGAACGGACTAGCGGGCGGGGCCTTGCAAAAGCGTCATCACGACGCTCCCGACCGCGATCACGAGCAGGGTGCCCACGATCGCAAGCGCCGTCACGTGACGTTCGGGCCAGAGGACCGTCCCGGGAATCTCCATACTCAAAGACGCCCGGCTCACGGCGAAATCCCACGCGGGATCGATGGGCACCGCGAGGGCAGCAGCGAGGTGATAGCCATCGAGATAT
The DNA here is from genome assembly GCA_005889345.1 of Chloroflexota bacterium. Lineage (GTDB taxonomy): Bacteria > Chloroflexota > Dormibacteria > CF-121 > CF-121 > CF-13. The sequence goes on along the minus strand of VBFR01000179.1, from coordinate 5,177 downwards.
TCGAAATGCTCGGCATTGATCCTGAAAATGCAGCGCCCGTCGCTGCCGATCAGGAAGAGCCGCTTCGATTCCTGGCCCGCCGCAAAGGACGTGGAGGTGTCGACGCGTCGGAGGACTACCCCGGCGATGGCGGCTCGTGGTATGCGCCGGGCAATGCCAGGAAGGATTCGATAGGTCAAGGTCGTTGCATCGACGCGCACGACGGCCTCCTGAAAGTAGGCCTCTCGCAGCAGCCACAGAACCACGAGGATCATGAATCCCAGCGCGTATCCCGCAGCGCGCGGAGATAGGTTGGTACCTCTGCTATGGATGAGTCCCAGTTGAAGGGCGGCCCCCACGGCAACCACGCCCGCAGCAAGCCCTAAGGAAATTCGCGGCAACACGCCCGGACGAAAGAAGGGTTTGCCGGCCTTCGGGTTGGGCCGTAGCTCGAACGGGATCGAGACGCGGGCAAACTCACCGACGACCGGCTGCAGGCGCGACCAGTCGTAACCCCCGGGCGTGTTCACGGTAGCGTCGGCCTGAAGGTCGTCAGCGATGGCAGAACGGCGAACCACATTATGGCTACCACGAACCCGACGAAGATCAGCATCGAAAAGAAGGCTCGGCCGGTCATCTATACCTTCAAACGGTCAAGACGACGTTTCCCACCTTCTGCTCGGTCTCGACGTACCTCGTCGCCTCGATCACGTCCTCCAAGCGGTAGCGCCGATCGATGACCGGCCGGTACTTGCCGGCCTCGATGAGTGCCTTGAGGAAGAGGACGTCCTGCTTGGTCTGTCGAGGCGGGATCTGGAACAGCACCCTTTTGCCTTTGCTCCGCCGGGTCGTCAGGGCCCAGATGAGATTCCCGAGCCCATCGGTTGGTAGGAAGATGCCGCTCGGCGCCAGAGAACCGCGGCACCGCCGGAACGATAACTTGCCGACCGCGTCGAGGATGACGTCGTACCTCTGGCCATTCTTGGTGAAGTCTTCCTGGGTGTAATCGATCACCCGGTCCGCACCAATCGATCGCACGAGCTCGAGGCTCTTCGCATTGCAGACCGCGGTGACCTCGGCACCGAAGGATTTGGCGAGTTGCACTCCCGCGGTGCCGATCGCCCCGGACGCGCCGTAGATCAGGATCGTGCGCCCCGGGTGAAGATCCGCCTGCTTCAGGCACGTCAGGGCGTTGAGCGCTCCATCGCAGATCGGCGCCGCCTCCTCGAAACTCATGCCTGTGGGCATGTGCGCGATGCGACCGCGCACCGGCATCGAGATGTACTCCGCGTGGGCCCCGAACCTCAGCCCACTTGTGCCGAAAACCCTGTCACCGACGGAGAACTCGCTGGTGGCTGCGGCGACCGCTTCGACCTCTCCCGCGAATTCCGTACCGAGGATCCGGTGTCTCGGCCGCCGCAAGCCCGATACCAGGCGGCTCATGAGGGAGATGGCCAGACCGCTGCGCCGGTTCGCCTCACGTGTCGCGGTGTCGAAGCGGTTGACCGTGGTCGCATGGACCTTGACGAGGACTTCGTCCTCGGCGGGAACGGGCCGCTCGATGTTTTCGATTCGAAGGACCTCCGGCGGCCCGTACCTGTCGTAAACAACCGCTCTCATGCGGCCGCGCTCATACGGTGATGATGATCTTTCCTTTGGCGTGGCCTTCGCCTTCACGCGGCCTGCGGCGTCCATCGCTGGGACTTCACGCCCATGACGAGGAGCCATACCAGCGAGGCTATCGCCAAACGCCCAGTCATACGATCAGCTGAGCTGGAAAGGTGGGTACTTATCGGTGGTCAGGAGAAACGCATAGGCTGTGACCCGGTTGCTCCAGCGGATCACACCAACGACGAAGCGGAAGAGATTCTGCGGATACCGGCCCGTGAAGATGATCGCGAACCAGGCCACGATCACCGCAACCAGAGCGCCGATCCCGAGGAAGAAGAGAACGATGTAGTGGGGGATGGCGAGGAACCACTTGACCAGGGGCAGCCAGCGGTTCAACTGGCGAGCATCGGGATAGTCGAGGTTGAGGTGCACGCCCTGCTCCTCATCGGTTGACGGGTAGCGATCATCGAGCAGGGCGAGATAGACCGTGACGCGGTTCGAGAATCGCAGCAGATTGATGTTCCAGTCAAACCACCAGCGCGGATACTTCTGGCGGAACAGAAGCATCAGGACGATGGGCACGAAGAGAAGGCCGACGCCGCTCGCCAACGTCGTGGTCGCGTGATGGTCGCCGCCCTCGAAGGCGTCCTGCGACAGCAGGCCGAGCAAGATGAGGATTGGGATTGCGGCGAAGATCCGTAAAGCCGTCGTCAGCCGATCGAGCGGTCGAGTCGGGAAGTCGACGTCGAACTGTAACGGGTAGCTGGTTACCATTCGTTTTCTCCTTCGAATTTCGATTCGGATATTGACCGCAGCTTGATGACTTCGTGTCCGCGCAGGGCTTCGAGAAATGGCTGAAAGCTGCCGCAGACCAGACAGCGCAATGTGGTGCCGTGGATTTCCACCTGACTGACGCCCGATGCGCGCATCACCTGCTGGGCGGGAGGCGTGCCCACGAAACTCACCTCCACGTGCTGCACGGGTAGCTCGCTCGTCATGGTCCTCAGGTTAGAGAGAGGGCAGAGGCCTGAAATCCGTGGAATTACCGATTAGGCACTGAGCGGAATCATCCTGTAACTCGGGCTCGTAGTAACGTCCTTCTCAGCATGGCCAGGCCCAGCCGCCGGTCAGGCAACTTGCCCGCTGAAGCGACGAGCTTCATCGGTCGGCGCCGCGAGCTTGCCGAGGTTCGAAAGAAGCTCAGCGCGGCTCGCATGGTTAGCCTGGTCGGGCCGGGAGGAGTTGGCAAGACCCGCCTGGCGGTCCGGATCGCGGCAGACCTGGCGCGTGGCTTCCCCGACGGCGCGTGGTTGGTCGAGCTGGCCGACGTTCGAGACCCTGCCCTGGTAAGCAACGCCGCCATGGCCGCGCTCGACCTGCGCGATCAGGCCTTCACCGAGCCACTCGTCCTCCTCCTTTCCTATCTGAAGGACAAGGACCTCTTGCTGGTGGTGGACAACTGTGAACACCTGCTGGATTCTGCGGCTCAGGTCGCGGCTGACGTGATCAAAGCCGCCCCAGGCGTGCGCGTGCTTGCGACCAGCCGCGAACCGCTGGCGATCGATGGCGAGCACGTGGTCCCGGTGCCGCCTCTCGAACTCCCTTCGGGCAATGCGGATGAGTCTCTTGCCCTGCTTGGCCAGACCGAGGCTGTCATGCTGTTTACCGAAAGGGCCGCGGCGGCTTCGGGCACCTTCGAGTTGTCCGGCGCGAACCAGACCGCCGTTGCGGAACTGTGCCGGCGGCTGGACGGCTTGCCGCTCGCGATCGAGCTCGCGGCGGTGAGAACCCGAGTCCTGACTGTCGAGCAGATCCGCGATCGCTTAAACGACCGTTTCGGGCTTCTCACCGGAGGCGGTCGCGCGGCTCTGCCGCGGCATCAGACGCTGCGCACGACGATTGACTGGAGTTACGAGCTGCTGGCAGCTCCCGAAGGCGCGCTGCTGAGGCGGTTATGCGTGTTCGCCGGACGTTTCACCGTGGAGGACGTGGAGGCCGTGTGCACCGGCGATGACGTTCCGGTCGCGGCGGCACTCGACGTGCTCTCCTCGCTGGTCGATAAGTCCCTGGTGATGAAAGAGGACGTCCGGGGTATCGCCTGCTATCGCTTGCACGAGACGATGCGCGAGTATTCCGCGCTCAAGTTGACGGAGGCGGGAGAGGAGATAGGGGTTGGAGAGCGATGCACCGACTACTACTGGTCGAGATGCCAGCAGGCCGTGCCGGAGGCTCGGTACAAGCTTGCGGACTGGCTCGAATGGATGGACCTGGAGATCGACAACATTCGCGCCATCCTCCGGCATTGCCTGACCCGTCGAGACGCGCGCCGTGGAATAGATCTCGTCACCTCCGTGGGGTGGTACTGGATCACGCGGGCGACAAGCGAAGGCGTGCGCTGGCTGGATGAGCTGCAGGCCTGTGGTCCTGGAAATCCGGAGGGCCAGTTCTGGGCCTACTTCCTCCGTGGATTCCTTGCTGTTCTGAAGGCCGACCCGACAGCGGCCAGGCCCCCGCTCCAACGTGCGCTGGCGGCGGCCCGGGAGTTGGGGCAGCCACTGTTGCTCGCGCAGGCGCTCTCGATGGCGTCGATCGCCGAGAACCTGGCCGGTGATCCCGGAGCCGCCGAGCGCTACCTCGATGAGTCCTCGGTTGTGACGACCCCTCTCGACGACTTTCCCGCGAAGATCTCGCTGCTCCAGGCTCGAGCCCTCAACGGGTTCTTCCAGGGCGACATCGAGATCGTCAAGGCAGTCGCCTCCGAAGGGGTCCGTCTCAGTCGTGAGGTGGGTGATCTCTACAGCCTTGAAATGATGCTGTTGAACGCTGGCGGGACAGCGCTGATTACCGGAGATTTCGAGCAGGCCATGAGCTTCTACACGGAAGCGTTGAGGATCGCCCAACGGATCGATGACCGCGTCGCGGAATATGCCTTGCTTGACGGGTTGGGATGCGTGGCGGCCGGGTCCGGCCAGGCTCGCCTCGCTGCGCAACTAATCGGGGCTGCGGAAACCGTCCGAACGCAGGCCGGCGCAAGCCTCATCCCGATCCTTGCTCCACTCATCGCGCAGGCGGAAGGGTTGGCAATCGCGGAGCTCGGACAGTCGAAGTTCGACTCAGAGATGGACGCCGGTAAACGAATGGGCCGGGATGAGGCGATCCGGCTGGCGCTTGGGGAGCCCGCTGAGATTTCAGTCGCGGCGCCGTCCAACGGCGTCGCACTGCTCGGAAAGCGCCAGGCCGAGGTCGCCCGGCTGGTCGCGAAGGGGCTGAGCAACAAGCAGATCGGAGCGAGGTTATTCATATCTGAGCGTACCGTGGACAGCCACGTGCGCAGCATCCTCAACAAGCTCGGCTTCAACTCGCGCGTCCAGATCGCCGGCTGGATGACGTCGTTGCGGGGGGATGGTCGGGGCGAAAAGATTTGAACTTTCGGCCTCTCGGTCCCGAACCGAGCGCTCTAACCTGGCTGAGCTACGCCCCGATCAGCGAATGTCAATGATAACCTCTCTCTGGCGCGCCGCCGGGAGCATGCCCTCGTAGCTCAGGGGACCAGAGCGCCGCCGTCCTAAGGCGGGCGTCGCAGGTTC
>VBFR01000178.1 GCA_005889345.1 Chloroflexota bacterium | reverse complement strand
TTCACGTCCTTGACGGCGGCGAGGTCGGGCCAGGCAAAGATGATGTTGTAGCCGTCGACGATCAGCCGCTCCACAGGCTGAGCCTACGATGTCCGGCGATCCTCGGCGCGAGCGGCCTTTGGCGTTAGCATGAGCGCCGATGCCGCCACCACCAGAGGGGCACCACCCGGTCGAGGGGATTTCCGGGAGCGAGCTCCGGCGCGACGTTTCTGTCTGGGGCTCCTACATGTGGGGCTATGCCGCGGTCGGCGCCGACATCTATACCGCGCTGGGAATCATCACGCTGGCCGCGCTTGGCCTGGCGCCGCTCGCCTTCCTGGCGGCCGGCATCGTTTTCGCCCTGGTCGGCCTGTGCTACGCGGAACTGGCTTCCGCCTATCCCCTCGCCGGAGGCGGCCAGTACTTCACACTGCGAGGGCTGGGCGATCTCTCGGGGCTCGTGGCCGGCGCCGCCCTGGTGCTCGACTACACCATCGATATCTCGCTCTTTACCGTCGTCGCCTTCGGCTACTTCAACTACTTCCTTCCATGGATCACGTTCGGCCACCACATCACAGATTTCACGGTGACCCTGGGTCCGATTCATCTGGTCTGGCTCTGGTTGGTCGAGTCGGTGGCCGGGATCGTGATCCTGATCTGGCTCAACGTCCGCGGCATCAAGGTGTCGACGAACTTCAACGAGATCATCGGGACGATTGCGATCGCCGCGCAAACCATTATCGTGCTCGCCGGCTTCGTCTTGGTCTGGGATCCCGGGCTTGTTGCGCATCAGATCCTGTTCCATCAACCCTCACTTAGCGAGTTCGCCTTCGGTTCTTCGCTCGCCATCATCGCCTTCGTCGGCCTGGAAACGATCTCTCAGGTCGCCCAAGAAACCCGCCGGCCGGCAACAATCATTCCGCGGACGTCCATCGGCCTTGTGATCTCGGTACTTCTCTTCGCCTTGGCCTTCTCATTGCTCGCGATCGGCATGCTCGATGAGCACACCGGCAAGCCGCTCGACTTCCACGGGCATGAAGGCGATCCAGTTGCCTTGATCGCCCAAAACATCCCGATCATCGGCGTCGTCGCGGCGCCATTGACGGCCCTCATTGGTTTCCTCATCGTGTTCATCTCGGCCAACTCGGGCGTGGTCAGCTCGTCACGCCTGAGCTACTCGATGAGCCAATTCGACCTGCTCCCGGCTTGGTTTTCAAAGGTAAGCAAGCGGTTCGCCACTCCGTCGCGCGCGGTGGTCGTCTTCGGCGGTGTGGCGCTGCTGCAGACCATCTTCGCCTTCTTTACGCCGGGGCAGACACCGGGCAAGAGCGCCGCAATCGACGTCCTCGCCGACCTGTATGCATTCGGCGCGACAACAGGTTACCTGCTGGTTTTCATCTCGCTGTTCGTGCTGCGGATGAGGGACCCCTTCACGCCCCGTCCGTACAAGATGCCGATCAACATCCGGATCACCTATAAGGGCAACCAGGTCTGGTTTCCGGTGCTCGGCTTCCTCGGATTCCTGGGCGTGCTCTTCTTCCTGATCATGGTCTTGCTCACCCATCAGTACGCGCGCATCGTCGGTCCGCTGTGGGTGCTGGCCGCCATTGCGCTCTTTATCCTCTACCGGCGCAAGCAAGGACTGCCGATGTTCAAGACGCTGCCGCGGGACTGGGAAACGGCGACCAAGAAGGTGCTGCTCGAAGCCGAGGAGTTCAAGTCCCTCGAGGAGTATGAGGCCGCTCTCAACGAGCACCGGGCGCGCACCGGTGAGCCCGGCACGAATCTGCCAGGCATGCCGCGGTAGCGGCCCCGGGACCCGACTATCGGCTTCGCTGGCGAACGACCTCGTAGAGCAGAATCGAGCCCGCGACGGCGGCGTTGAGCGAGCTCACCTTGCCAAGCATGGGCAGGCGCACGAGCGCGTCGGCCTTCTTGCGCAGGAGATCGTGCAGCCCCTCGCCTTCGGCGCCGATGACGAGCACCAGCGGCCGGCGGTAGTCGAACTCGGTGTAGAGCGTGGGGGCGTCGCCGCTGAGGCCCACGATCCAGAAGCCGAGGTCTTTCAGGGTGTCGGTCGCTTGCGCCAGGTTCGCAACGCGGGCGTAGCGCAGGTGCTCGGCGGCGCCCGCTGACGCCTTCACCACCGAGGGTGTCACCTCGGGCGAACGGTTATGAGACGTCACGATGCCGCCCACCCCGGTCGCCTCGGCCGTCCGGCTGATGGTGCCGAGGTTCTGAGGGTCCTGCAGGCTGTCGAGCATCAGCAGCACGGCATCGGATCGCTCGGCGAGGGCCTCTCGCGCCATCGGCTCGAGCTCCCAGTACTTCCGCGGACCGACGTAGGCGACCACGCCCTGGTGGGCCTCCGAGTGCGCAATGTCATCCAGCTTGCGGCGGTCGGCTGCCTCGATCGTGATCCGCCGGTCCGCCGCGAGCCGGCGTAGCTCCTTCAAGCGGGGTTCGTCGCGCAAACCCTCGGCCAGCAGCAACCGCTTGACGGGCCGACCGGCACGGAACGCCTCGAGGATCGGATTGCGTCCGTAGATGATGTCAGGCGGCCGCGGCACGCGCTACCTTATTCGCTTCCAGCGGGTTCCCTCCCTGGTGTCGTCCAGCTGGATGCCCATGCCCAGGAGTTGCTGACGAATCTCGTCCGCGCGGGCGAAGTCGCGCCGGTCTCTGGCCGTCTGCCGCTCGGCGATCAGCTTTTCGACCTCGGCATCGACCGCCTCCGGAAACTCGATGACATCGAGGATACGGTTCGCGTGGCGGAGCATCGCCATCGCGCCGGCCCGCTCCTCGGCCGTCGCCTTTCCCGATTCCAGGCGTGGGTTGAAGGCTTTGATGAACTCGAAGAGATGACCGACCGCCGCGGGCAGATTGAGGTCATCTCGAAGCGACTCGTCCCAGCGATCGCGAATCTCCGCCGGTGCCTCAGCGTCGCCAACGCTCCCAAGTCGTACGGCGAATTCATCGAGCCGCTTGACCGCGCTGTCCGCCGCCTTGAGCAGCTCCGTCGAAAACGCCAGCGGGCTCCGATAGTGCGCTCCCGTCAGCAGCGCGTAGCGGATCGCCCGTGGCGTGTATCCCTCGGCGAGGAGATCGCGAACCGTGGAAAAGTTGCGCAGCCGCTTGGACATCTTTTCGCCGGTCGCGTCCTGTAGATGTTCCGCGTGGAGCCAGTATCGCGCGAAGGTCTTCCCGGTCGCCCCCTCACTTTGGGCGATCTCGTCTTCGTGGTGCGGGAAGATCAGGTCTACACCGCCCGCGTGAATGTCGAGCTGCTCCCCCAGGTACTGCATGCTCATCGCGGAGCATTCGATGTGCCAGCCAGGCCGCCCCGCCCCCAGCGGCGTTTCCCATGATTGCTCGCCGGGCTTGCGCGCTTTCCAGAGAACGAAGTCCCTCGGGTCGTCTTTGCCGTACTCATCAACGTCAACCCGGGCGCCCGCCTTCAGGCCGCTGACATCGAGATGCGCCAGCGCGCCGTAGCGCGGGAAGCTCGAGATCCGAAAGTACGTCGACCCATCGGCGACGTAGGTATGCCGGTTCTCCGTGAGGCGTTCGATCAGCGACACCATCTCGAAGATATGCTGCGTCGCGCGCGGATAATGCTCGGCGCGCTGGATCCGCAGCGTGTCGAGATCCTGGAAGAAGGCCTCGATGTATTGCTCCGTGAACTCGTCGATCGTCTGGCCATGCTCGGCAGACTTCTTGATGATGCGGTCCTCGACGTCGGTCAGGTTCATCACCTGGGTGACGCGATACCCCTGCTGGAGGAGGACGCGGCGCAGCAGGTCCTCGAAGAGGAAGGTGCGGAAGTTGCCGATGTGGGAATAGTCGTGGACGGTCGGGCCGCAGGTGTACATGCGAACATGGCCGGCCTCGAGCGGCACGAACTGTTCCACCTTGCCGCTCATCGTGTTGTGCAAGCGCAACGGCGTCACGGAATCTCGCGAAGCAGCGCCACCGCCTGGGCGGCGAGGGCTTCGCCCTTGCCGATGGGGCCGACGTGATCGGTCGTGGTCGCCTTCAGGCCGACCGCAGCGGGATCGATGCGCAGCACGCCCGCGAGGTTGTTGCGGATGGCCTCACGATAGGGCGCCAGCTTGGGGACCTGGGCCAGCAACGTCACGTCGACGTTCTCCACCGCCCATTTCGCTCGGCGACAGTGATCGGCCACCTCGCGCAGCAAGTCCAGGCTGCGGGCATCCTTGTACTTCGGGTCGTCGTCGGGAAACAGCGTGCCGATGTCGCCGATGCCCGCCGCGCCGCAGAGAGCATCGATCAACGCGTGGCAGATGACGTCGGCATCACTGTGCCCGTCCAGGCCCATATCCCATGGAAGTTCGACGCCTCCGAGCACCAGCCGGCGGCCGACCACCAGCCGGTGCAGATCGAAGCCGGTGCCTACACGCACAAGGGGTCGGCGGCCAGCAGGGCCTCCACCATGAGCGCGTCCTCGGGGGTCGTGACCTTGAGGTTGCGCGACGAGCCCGAGAAAACCTTGACGAGCTTGCCCAGCTTCTCGATCAATTCGGCGTCGTCTTCGACAACGATCCGCTCGCGTACCGCCTTCTCGTGCGCCTCCAGGAGCCAGTCGTAGCGGAACACCTGCGGCGTCTGCACCTGCATCAGGTCGGAACGCTCAACGGTGCCGTGGACGAAGCCGGCGCTGTCCACGTGCTTGTAGGTGTGG
>VBFR01000177.1 GCA_005889345.1 Chloroflexota bacterium | reverse complement strand
TCGAAGACCGAGTTGATCGAGTGCCAGGTGGTGTAGGGACGGGTGAGGAAGTCGAGTCCACTGGCCAGCGGCGTCGCGGGCCCCAGCTGTCCGCCGACGCGGGGGCGCGCTGGGCGCTTCGGCGGCGTCGGCTCCTGCGAGATTATCGCGTGCGGCCGTCCGATCATCGTGGCGCGAGATAGGTGCTCGTCCTTGATGATCGCTTTCGGAATCACCGCGCTCGGGATCGTCGCGGCCGCGGGCTGGCGCGCGACCGACGTGCTCGCAGGTGGCGTCGCGGCCGTCGCCGATGCCTGGACGGGCACCGCGACCGCGATCAGCAGACCGACGCAAATCTTGAAGAGTTGTGCGCGCAAGGGACTTCTCCTGATTTAGGTGTTGGTCGAAAAGCGCGAACGAAAGTGATGACGTTGTCGCAGGCGCAAACCTGCACCGCCGCTGTTAACGGACGGTTAAGCCCGCCTTCATGGACTGATGGCCACCGCCACCGGCGCCCAGTCCGAAAACCAGAATTGCTGTTCCTTCACCATCTCGCCCTCCAGCACGATGGGTATTCCCGCAGCCGGCGCCGTGACCGTGACGTGCAGGGTCACGCTCTGGCCGGGGGCGAGGTCTTGCGGTAGCGACACGCGCTGGTCCGTGAGCCAGGCGTGCAGGTATGAAGCGGTCTGCGCGGGCCAGCCGCCGGCCGCGGTCGCAAAGTGCAACCCGAGACGGACCGGGTTGGGTCCAGCGGCGGTCCAGACCTGGTTGCCGGTGTTCGTCACGGTGACGTCGAAGGTCGCCTGCTGGTTGGCGGACCACACGCGCGGTGCGGCCGCGAGGTCATAGCCCGCGAGGGATAGGGGCGAGGCGTTGTTGAGCGCGACTGCCGTCCACTCGCCGAACCAGAACTGCTGTTCTTTGACCATCTCCGCCTCGAGCACCGCCGGCGCGCTCCCGGTCGATGGCGCGGTCACGGTCGCGCTCAGCGAAACGCTCTGGCCGGGCGGCAGGTCGGCGGGTAAGGCGATCCGCTGGTCGGTCTGCCACGCGGTGAAGTACGAGGCGACCTGCTTGGGCCAGCCGCCTGACGATGTCGCGAAGTGCAGGCTGAGGCGCGCGGGCGTGCCGCCGCCCGACGGCCAGGGCTGGTTGCCGGTGTTGGTGACTTTGACGGTGACGCTCTGGGTCTGGCCCGGCTGCCAGGTTTTCGGCACGGCGCTCATGTCGTAGCCCGCCAGCCAGGCCTGCGGTGCGAGCCGGATCGACACCGGGGCCCACTGCGAGAACCAGAACGACTGCTCTTTGACGATCTCGGCTTCGAGGACGGTCGCGCCGGTCGTGGATGGGGCTGTCGCCGTGACGGTCATCGTGACGCTCTGGCCGGGTACGAGGTCATTCGGCAGCGACACGCGTTGATCGCTGCGCCACGCGGTGAGGTACGACGCTGCCTGTTGAGGCCAGCCGCCCGCGGCCGTCGCGAAGTGCACGCCGAGGCGCACCGGGGTCGCGCCGCCGGCGGGCCAGGTCTGGTTGCCCGCGTTCGTGACGATGACGGGGAACGTCTGCGATTGATTGACCGCCCAGGTGCGCGGCGCCTGGCTCATGTCGTAGTTCGCGATCCAGGTGGGGGGCGCGACCGTCACCGGTTGCGATGCCCACTGGTTGAACCAGAACTGACCCTCGCGGACCATCTGCACCTCGATCACGGTGGGCGCGGTGGTCGCGGGGGCAGTCGCGGTGATGCTCAAGTCGACGGATTGTCCGGGCCCCAGGTCGGCGGGCAGCGGCACGCGTTGGTCGGTGACCCAGAGTCTGAATCCGCTCTTGACCTGGGCGGGCCAGCCGCCGCCTGTGGTCGCGAAGTGCAAGCCGAGGCGGACGGGGTTGTCGCCCCCCGCCGGCCAGGTCTGGTTGCCGGCATTGGTCACGCGGATGGTGAAGGTCTGGGTCTGGTTGACGGCCCAGTTGCGCGGCACGCCGCTGACGTCGTATTGCGCGGCCGCGGTGAACTTTGCCGACAGCACGCCCCACAGGTCCTGGGAGGTGCCGTCGTAGCCCAGCGCCCACATGCCGGTGCCGCGGAGGTTGCTGGCGTTGACGAGGTCGTATTTTTTCCCCAGCGACGTGGCGTCGTCGTAGTAGAGCTCGCGCCAGCTGTTGCGGTTGCCGGCGCAGGGATCGTTCGCCGCCGGACTCCACCAGGATGCCCACGGCGATGACGCCATGTCATCCCACGAGCGCGTCAGCTGCAGGGCGCAGGTGAAGTCATCGAGGACGCCCGCGTAGGTATCGGCCGAGGCGCCGGTGCCGCTCGCCGCGCGGGCATAGGGCTGTGTGCCGGTGGTGGACCACTTGTAGCCGTAATACGCCACGCCCAAAATGACTTTTGATGCCGGTGCCTTCGTGAGGTACTGCGTGACGGACGTGGTGTCGTTATAGGTCCAACCCGTCAGTGGCGCGTTCGGCCCCGCCTGGCCCGACATGTTGCCGAAGCTCATGTCGTAGGCCATCACGAAGAAGGCGTCGACCGCCGGCGCCAGCGCGCCGATGTTGAAGAACCCGCCGTCCCAGCTCGCCGCGCCCGAGTAGGTGTCGATGGAGACCATCGATCCGGGGAAGCGCTGGTGGACCTGCGCCGAGAGCTGACCCATGAAGCTGGTCAGTCCCGACTGGATGTTGGGATAACTCGAGTTCGACGAGCCTTCGAAGTCGACGTTGACGCCGTCGAGGTTCTTTGAGGCGATGGCGTTGATCGTGTTGGTGATGGCGGTTTGTGAAGCCCCGGTCGTGACGATCGAGTTGATGGTCGCCTCGTCGAACGCCTTGATCACGACCACCACGCGATCACCGGCGGCGTGGGCGCGGTTGATGACGTCGACCAGGTCCTGGCTGTTCCAGCCGGACCAGCCGCGGGTCGCCGTGGCGAAGCTGCCGTCGCCGTTCACGTCGAGCCCGAAGTAGGCGATCGTGCTCAGCAGGCCGTAATTCCAGTTGGCGTTCTGCGGCAGGCTCCAGTAGGGGGCGAATCCGAAGACCTCGCGCTGGAGCTTTCCTGTGTAGGGGACCGCGAGCGGCGCCGCCACGCGGGGGCGGATCGCGGTCCGCGCCGGCGCGAGCGTGAGCGGGTCCGCCTGATGCCGCGCCTCATCGCGCGCGTGCGGTCCGCCACCCTGGCCCTCCTGCGCGACTGCCGGAGGGACAGCTCCTCGGGCCGTTGCCGACGGATTGCTCAGCGTCGCGACGCTCGCGCTGAAGATCAAGGCAAGCAAAACCGCCATGGAAACGCGCCCCTTCAGGTCCACCGCGGCACCATGCTAGGCGGGCCCCGCGGTCGATAACGAGCGAAACCGCTGTCAGGTTCCAGTTCGGACGGAGTTCGCCAACCAATTTCCCTGAGGAAGGTCAGGGTGGGGACTTTTTTAGCTGACCGCGGGCTCCCGAACCGCAGCCTTACGCTGGGTGGCAATCCACCAGTCGACGGTCGACTTGAGGCCGGCGGCAAAATCTGTGGACGCACGGAATCCGAATTCCCGCTCTGCGCGGCTGACATCGAGCGAGCGGCGCGGCTGGCCGTTCGGCTTGCTCGTATCCCAGCGGATCTCACCTTGGAAATCGAACGCCTCGCAGATCAGCCCGACGAGCTGCCGGATCGTGATCTCCATGTGCGACCCCAGGTTCACGGGTTCGTCTTTCGCGTAGCGTTCGGCCGCCAGCACGATGCCGCGCGCCGCGTCTTCGACATAGAGAAACTCGCGGCTCGCCGAGCCGTCGCCCCAGACCTCGATGAAGTCCTGGCCGCCGAACTTGGCGTCGTAGACCTTGCGGATCAGCGCGGGGATCACGTGCGAGGAGCGCGGATCGAAATTATCGCCCGGCCCGTAGAGGTTGACCGGGAGCAGGAAGATGCTGTTGAAGCCGTACTGCGCGCGGTAGGCCTGCGACTGGACGAGCAGCATTTTCTTTGCCAGGCCGTAGGGGGCGTTCGTCTCCTCGGGATAGCCGTTCCAGAGATCGTCTTCGTGAAACGGCACCGGCGTGAACTTCGGGTAGGCGCAGACCGTCCCGATGCCGACGAACTTCGCGACGCCGTTAAGCCGCGCCTCCTCCATCAGCTGCGCACCCATCATCAGGTTGTCGAAGAAGAGCTGGCCGGGGTTCTCCCGGTTGAATCCGATGCCACCCACCTTGGCGGCAAGGTGGATGACGAGATCGATGTTCTTGACCGCCCGGCGGCAGTTCTCGCGATCGACCAGGTTCAGGGTTTTGGAGCGCGGAACCGCGATGTCCTTCGCCCCCGCCGCCTCGAGCTGCGCGACCACGCGCGACCCGAGGAAGCCGGCGCCGCCGGTCACGAGTACGCGGCGGCCCGTCCAGAAGCTCATCGGATCTGATTATTCCAGAGACCCCCTCGGGGTATGCTCGCCCGAGATGCGGATCCTCTACGACGATTCCCTGGCTCGCAATCCCGCCGGCACCGGCACCTTTGTGCGCGGCC
>VBFR01000176.1 GCA_005889345.1 Chloroflexota bacterium | reverse complement strand
TCCGCCGATTCCGCTGCGCCAGGCCGCGGATCGTTCCAGCGCGGAGTACGCGGCCGCGGTGGGCAGCTTGCTCCATCGCACGGGAGCTCGCCGGGTCACGTTGGAGACATTGCTCTCGGCGACGCGCCGCACGGTGGCGGAGCGCGTGGGGATCGGCAGCGAAACGCCATCCGGCCAGGTCCTCGAATCGATCGGACAGCGCTCGCCCGCCGCCGCCGCCGAATTGACCCGGGCTGAGGCGGAGCTTCCTTCAGCGTTGAATTCAGAGGCCGCGGTGCTCGACCTGGCCCGCAGGCTACACAACCTAGCCTATCCACTATCGATTGTCGAAAACCAGAAGGAGTCCGCATGAAGGCTGCCGACTTTTACGCGCGTTTTCGTTCGGAGGCATCGAAGGCGATCGTGGGCCAGGACGAGGCGGTCCGCCTCTGCGCCCTGGCGCTGATCGCGCAAAGCCACGTCTTGATCGAAGGCGTGCCAGGTGTTGGCAAAACCCTGCTGGCCAAAACCATCGCCCGTCTCCTGTCAGTGCAGTACGGCCGGGTGCAGTTCACGCCCGACCTTATGCCGGCCGACATCGTGGGGACGTCGGTCTACGACCTGCAATCGCGCTCCTTCCGGGTCCGCCAGGGACCGGTCTTCACCAACATCCTGCTTGCCGACGAGATCAATCGCGCGCCTGCCAAGGTCCAGGCCGCCTTGCTCGAAGCCATGGAAGAGCGCGGCGTCAGCCTCGAGGGCCAGCAGCTGCCGTTGCCCGACCCGTTCATGGTGCTGGCCACGCAGAACCCGATCGAATACGAGGGCACCTATCCGCTGCCCGAGGCGCAACAGGATCGCTTCCTCTTCAAGGCCGTGATGGCATATCCCACCCCGACGCAGGAGCTCGAGATGCTGCGGCGCTGGGATGCCGGCATCGAGCTGCGGGATCCGGCGCGCGCCGGGGTCGAGCCGGTGCTCGACGCGGCGGCCGTCATGGAGTGCCGTGAAGAAGCGCGCAAGGTCACGGTCGAGGAGAAAGTCCGACGCTACATCATCGAGCTCGCGGTCTCCACCCGCCAGGCGGCCGAGCTGGTGCTGGGCGCCAGTCCGCGGGCCGAGGTGCTCTTGATGCTCGCTGCCAAGGCCGCCGCGGCGTTCGACGGGCGGGATTACGTGACGCCGGATGACGTGAAAGGGCTGCTTCGTCCGACCTTCCGCCATCGCCTCCTGCTGCGGCCTGAAGCCGAGGTCGGTGGACAAACTGCCGACAGCCTGCTCGACTCCGTCATCGCCCGCGTCACACCGCCCCGTTAGGGTCCACATGACGCTGGTTCCGCAGCCGCGTCTGCTGATCACCTTGCTGCTCGGGGCGGTCCTGATCCTACTCGTCCTGGTGCATCCGGTTTTTCTCATCCTCTTTCTCGCCTACTACGCCGCCTTGCTCGGTTTTGCCCTGGCCGATGGGGCGCGGCTTCCGAAAAAGTCCGGCTTCATGGCTAGCCGCGTCCTGCCCCAGCCGTTTTCGCTGGGCGAAGTTCAGTCGGTCCAGGTGCTGATCGCCCACTCGGAGGCGGCCGGTCTTTCGGCTGAGGTCGCCGACCATGTGCCAGCGGACCTGCAGCCCGACCGCCGGGTCCTGCGTGGCGCCTTCGACCGGGAGGGGCTGCTGGGTGTCGAGTACACGGTGCAGCCGCCGCATCGCGGTCGCTACCCCTTCGGGCCCGTTGATCTGCGTTGCTGGCGAGGAGGAGGCTGGCTGATCCGCCAGGTGCGCATCAAGGCCGACGAGCCTGCGGCCGTGTATCCCGACGTGCTGGCCATCAAGCGATACGAGTTGATGCTGCGGCGCGGCATGCGCATCATGATGGGGCTGCGACGGGCCCGCCCGCCGGGGGCGACGACCGCGTTCGCGGGATTGCGCGACTACCTGCCGGGGGACGATGTCCGCCGCATCAACTGGAAAGCCACGGCGCGGCGCGACAACCCGGTTGTGATGGAGGTCGAAGCCGAGCGCGGCCAGCAGGCAATCATCGCGCTCGATTGCGGTCGCTTGATGACAGCTCCAGCCGGATACCTCACCAAGCTGGATCACGCGGTCAATGCCGCCCTCTTACTGGCCTGGGTCGCGCAGAGCCAGGGCGACAAGGTCGGAATGCTCACCTTCAGCGACGGCGTGCGACGTTTCGTGGCGCCGCAGCGTGGTCCCGCCCAGGTGACCCAGCTCAATAAAGTCCTCTACGACGTAAAGGCCGAGTACGCGGAACCCGATTTTTCTGAAGCCTTCGCGCAGCTGGCCTTGCGCGTCAGCCGTCGCTCGCTGGTGGTCGTCCTCACCGACGTGCTCGATCCGGAAGCCTCGCGTGACCTGGTCGCGCACGCGATCCGCTTGAGCCGTCGCCACCTGGTGATGGTTGTCGCCATGTCGGATCCGGAGGTGCTGGCGGCCCGCGACGCACCGATCGAGCGCGTCTCGCGCGCCTACGAGTGGGCGGCGGCGGAGGAGTTGCTCGCTGCGCGGCGGGCGAGCTTCGAGCAGCTGCGGCAGGGCGGCGTCCTGGGTCTCGATGTGGAGGCCGGCCGGCTCAGCCCCTCGCTCGTCGAACGCTACCTCGAGCTGAAGGAGCGCGCGCTGCTTTAGCGCGTTCCAGTAACTTCCCTAAAGGTCTGGGCGTTGCGTTCACCGGAGCCCGCGTGAAAACGCTCGAACGGGATCGAATTGACGAGATCGTCCGGCAGCTCGAGACCGGCGCCTACGGCCTGGCGCTTGCCCCTGGCCTGGAGCCGGCCTGGGCTGAACGGCTCCTTTTGGAGGCGTTCGCCAGCATGGCGCCGTCCGTGCCCAGGACGACCCGAATTGACGCGCTGCGCAAAGAGCTCTCCGCGCGCCTTCGGAAACGGGCGCCCCAGGACTGGGTAGGCGCGAAGACCGATCCAGTGGAGGCGCCGGCAGCCACAGTCAGCGAGGACCTCCACGTCCGCCTGGTCGACGTCGTCGAGGAGCACCAGGCGGATGAGCCGGCCGGCAGGCGCCGCGCGGTGCTCATCGGGTTCATCGGTGTGGCGATCCTTGTCGGAGGCGTCGCCTTCGTCCGTGTCCATGCTGACGCCCTCGCCACGGTGCAACCGACGATCAATGAGCTGAGCCCACCCGCGGCAGCGAGCGGCGTACCGGTAAGCGGCGACATCCGAGTGAAGTTCGGCCGCCGGCCAGCGGGTACGCCAACACTGCGTATCGAGCCGGCCCATGCCGCGCTCGAGTCGGTTCACTGGGACGGAAACACGCTGGTCGCGGTCTATGCCGGGCTGCACCTGTCGACGCGGTATCAGCTCGTTCTTCAAGCTGATTACCGCAGCCGTCTCGAAGACGTGGGTCACTTCGAAAAGCGCTGGACGGTAACGACCCAGGGCTATCCCGTCCTGGCTCTCATGCCGGGGCAAGACCAGATGTTTGTGGCACGGGTTGGAAAGCTGTCGGTCGACTTCAGCTACGAGCCGCCGGCAAAACCGCTCCTCACCATCGCGCCGGCGGATGGAATCTTGACACCTGGCCAATGGGCGGGGACGGCATGGACGGCGAGCTACAGCGGGCTCAAGCCACTTACCCGCTACGAGGTCACCCTCACCGTGGATTACGGCGCCGCCGCGGCCACCTCCCGGCGGCAGTGGAGTTTCTCGACCGAGCCTGGCTGGCCGGCGCCCGGCGTACCGGTCATCTGGTATGCGACGCAGCCACCATGGAACCCCACCGATCAGCGCTTGCTCGCGGTCGACTGGCAGGGTAACCTCTCCGGCACCATGTATCCAACATCAACCCTGCTTCAGCAGGCGCCCGACGGGTCGTCCGTGCTGACCCCGGACGGTGGCTCCATCGACGGCAATGGCGCCGCTGCCGCCGCGACACCTGCCTACGCGTCGACCGTGTTCGCCGCCGATGACAACCGGAGTCTGTGCCGAGTCGCCGGGAGCGGCGCCTTGTGGTTGGAAACCGGTCGCCTACGCGGGGCGATGCGGCGTGTGGCGCTGGTGGGTTCCACGGGCGCGCGGGTCGGCATCAACATCCTCGCGTGCAGCGTGACCAGCGACCGGGCAGTGATCGCGGATAACGGGATGGGGGGCACCGCAGCGGTACGCGTGATCGCGCTCACAACCGGACGCCTTCTGTACCAGCGTTCCTATGGCGGGGCAAGCGTCGCCCTGATGAGCACACGCGACGGGCGGTATCTGGCGGAGCAGACGACAACGTTTGACGCTCAGGGCCAGGTTGCGACAGCCTTCACGGTGATTCGGCGCACACTCGACGGGCGCGCGCTGGCTCGACTGGATGATCGACGGGTCCTTCGATTCTCATGGGATGGGACGCGCGTGGTGACGGTGCCCATTCTCAGCGGTAGCGACGTGACGCTCCTCGAATGGCAGACTGGAAAGGTCATATGGCGACAGGCCGGTGATCCGGCCATGGTCGGCCGTCCCGCCTTTGCGATGTCGCAGCCGAACGGCACGGCCATGGCGATCGGGGTCGGGGGCGCGGATCGTAGCGGGGCGCTCGACCAGCTCTGGATCGTTGCTGCCGACGGCCAGGCGACGCAGGTCGTGAAGGGGTTGCTCTACGCCGCGTTCACCGGCGCCTTCTGACGCGACCGGCCCGTGAAGAGCAAGTATCCATAGAGAAGTGCGCCGCTCGTCAGGCCGACGGCGACCTTGACCGCGGTCGGCGCGTCCGATGGGCTGAGGTTTCCCTCGATGATGCCAGCAATGATCAGCATGGGCGCCAGGCCGGCCA
>VBFR01000043.1 GCA_005889345.1 Chloroflexota bacterium | reverse complement strand
CTCGAAGCGGTGCGCATGCAGGAGCGTCTGAACGCGGCTCTGGGCTCGATGGGCGAGCTAGCGCCGGCTGGTGATGTGCCGACGCTCGATCAGGTGCGCGACAAGCTGGATCAGCGCTACGCGCGGGCAATGGGCATGGCCGAAATTGTCAGCACGTCCATCGATAACCGGCTGCTCGAGGCCGAGACGTCAGCGATCGAACAGCAGGGACTGCGGCGCCTTGAACAGATCCGCCAGACCGTCAAACTGGACGAGCCCTGACGCGCCTATAGCTGCTTGTGAGTGGGCAGGTGCTCTTCCAGGGTTTCCTTCGAGGGGAACCGGTCACCGCAGGTTGGGCACTCGAGGCCACTCGTGACGGCGCCAGCCCCAGCGAGGACCTGGTCCTCGTCGGCCGCATCAGGTTTGCCGGGTGCGTCGACTTCGTCCATGGTCTTCACCTCCTGAGTTCACAATTACTCAGAACGGACGCCCCGCGCAAGCCCCTGGGCTTCGAGGATGCCTAAAACCATGCCCTCGCTCTGGTCGCGCGCCTGCTTCATCGTCTCCGGCGAGCCGGCTTCGGCCTTGGGCCATTGGGTGACGAGCCGCTCGAGCTCCTCGTCGAACAGCCGGGAAACCACCTCCGGCGAATGGGTAATCGAGCGCCCCTCGGCATCGGGGACGGCGACCTTGTGCAGGATTCGCTGGGCGATCATATAGCGATAGATGCGGTCGGTCGCCAGGTCTTCCATGTAGCCATCGAGCAGGCTGGCGCCCTTGCCGTTCAGCACGCCGTTGCGGTAGCGAATGACCGTCCGCACGGCCGCCCGCGTTCCCTCGAGCGTCCGCTTGCCCACGCCCTGGGGGCTGGGCCGCAGGTCCTTGTGAATGTCCGCGTCCGTGCGCCGCGCCTGGACCTGGTTCGGATAGGGGAACTGATTGACCGCGATCTCGTTTTGATCGGGATGACCGGTCCAGGCACCGTCCATCAGGCTGTTCGCCTCGTTCTTCTTGTCCTGTTCGAGCACCTTGAGCGCGCGCGCATTGAGCTCCGCATCCTCACGACTGGGGTACAGGGCCGTCATGCCGCCGATCGCGAGCATGCCGCGCTTGTGGCAGACCTCGGGCATCACCTCGCGCAGGTTCTGGAAAAAGGCGACATCGTGGGGGATGGTGTTACGGTCGGGGAGGACCCAGGCCGGGTCGTGCAGCGTGAAGTCGATCAGGCTCGCCATGTAGTCCCAGCGGCCAAGGTTGAGACCCATCATGTGCTCGCGCAGGTTGTAGGCGAACTCTTCCATCTGATAAGCGACCGGGTGTGACTCCACCAGCGCCATGCACTTGATGTAGTCGGAGGGCCAGCCGCGGGCGGCGGAGACCGCTTGAAAGAGGTCGCGCCACCAGAGCGCTTCGTCGGCCGATTCCGATTTCGCAATGTAGATCGACAGCGGGTGCTTCAGGCGCGAGGGGTCCACCTGGTAGGCGACGATGGCGACATCGAAGAGCGCCGCCGCCATCCGCTCCCCTTTGATCACGCCGGCCTGCTCCAGGTGAAGGCCGCGGGGCCGCGTCAGGATGACGGTCTTGCTCTCGCTGATGGCGACCTCGCGATTGCGCTTCTTGTCCTGGTAAGTCAGCTCGCCCCGCAGGGCGGCGATGATGTTGCGGACGCCCTGCGTAAGGTTCGGCCAGGCGTTGGCGACCGAGTCTTCCAGGTCCAGCATCACCCCGGGAGCGCCAGAATTCAGCATCTTGACCACGAGCTCGGCGTCGTCGCCCGGCCCGGTCATCTGGTTGCGCTGATCCTGGCACCAGCCCGGCAGCGAAACCTTCCAGCTGCCGCTGGTTGCCTCCGAGGCCGGCAGATAGTCCGGCAACCGGCCCTGGTGCGCGGCTTCGAGGACGCGGCGCCGCCGGGCCGCGAGTTCCTGCTGGCGGGGCGAGAACGCGCGATGCAGCGGGAGGAGGAACTCGTAGAAACCGCGGGGCAGGTCGCGAGCCGGATCCAGATCGGGTGGCGCCTGATTGACGGGTGGATCCGCCGAGATCACCGTATTCATCTGCTAGCTCAGACTCTAGCAGCGGGGGAGGAGGACGCGGTACCGGTTAACTGGCGCGGCGGGAGGGGGTATTGCGTCGCTCGTGCTCTCGTCGCTCGCCACGCACGATGACCTGCACGGCCGAGCTCCGATAGATGTAGCCACGGGTGATTGCCTGCTTCGCCTGCCGCCAGAACGCTTCCCGCAGCCAGCGGCGCTCGACCACCAGCTCGACGCCAATCAGGGTCAGATGGTCAGCGCTCAGCGTGGCGACGGTATCCGCCCGCTGGGCCTCGCGAACGGCGTGGAGGTCGAGTCCGGGCATCAGCCAGTCGGCTGGGATCTCGAGTGCCGCATCGGAGGTGTCGCCCTGGAGGTCTGGCTGGGTCGCCACATTAGATCGAACCTCAAAAACCCGGCACTCTTGCGGGCCGCCGTCTAGGGGATGGCAGGCTCGACCGGCGCTGTGGCCCCTTCCAGAGCAAAAGGAAGGTCGATCTCAAAGGCCGATCCCTGGCCCGGCTGGCTATCGACCTCGACCTTGCCCCCGTGACCTTCGACGACCTGGCGCACCAGGTAGAGGCCGATCCCGGTGCCGACGACGTTGTTCAGCTCGGGGTCGTTGACCCGGTAGAACTTCTCGAACAGCTGGGCGCGCGCCGCGGCCGGAATCCCGATCCCGTGGTCCTTGACAACCAGCCGGACGTGCCCGTCTGCCCGGTCTCCGGTGACCTCGATGTCGGGCGGTCCCGCGCTGAACTTGACGGCGTTTTGCAGCAGGTTGTCGACCGCCGTAGCGAGCCGGTCCGGGTCGCCGACGATTGTCAACGGCGTGGTCGCGAGGTCGACGTTGACGGTGCCCTGCTTGAGCGCCAGCTGCGGGCGAACACGCTCGACCGCGTCCGTCACGACCGTTCGCAAATCCAGTTCCGTCATCTGTTGCTCGGTAGCGCCGTCTTCGAGGCGGGCCAGGAGCAGCATTCGCTCGACGTGTCCGCGCATCTCGCTCGACTTGTCCATCAGCGTGCGGATCGCCTGCTGCGCCGCCGGTGGCATTTCGCCGAGCGATCCCTCCTCGAGCAGCGACGCGTAGCCGCGGATCACGGTCAGCGGCGTGCGCAGCTCGTGCGAGGCGATTTGCATGAACTCGCGCCGCGCGCGCTCCAGCTCGACCAACGCTTCCGCGCGTCCGCGCTCGCGCTCCAGGACCTGGCGCGTGTCGAGGGCGATCGCCGCCTGCGCGGCCACGAGCTGCAACCGGCGCAGCTGCTGGGGACGAAGCCAGCGCGGCCGCCGCCAGTACAAACCGACGAAGCCGACGAATCGCCGTCCGGCATGCATCGGCAGGAACACGCTGGCCTTGACCCCGGCGAGGTGGGTGCCGCGACGAGCCCAGTCGGGAAGCTTGGCGTCCGTCTCGGGATCCGCTACGTAGACGGTCACGTGCGGGTCCGCCAGCCAGGCCACCTGGTCCGCGGCCAGTGGCGCACCGGTCGGCGCCTCGCTCTCCGGCCACTGGCGGCCGCCCGTCGCCTGGACGTGGTACCGCCCGTCGGCCTGCAGCACGCGAAGCGTGGCAAAGTCCGCCTGGCTCAGGTCGACAAAGCCCTGGATGATCCGGTTGTCGACTTCCCTATCCGTCAGCCGCGCGTCGGTCGGCTGCAGTGCCTCGATCGTGGCCAGGGCTTTGATGGTCTGCTCCGCCTCCGCGTACTGCTCGGCATTGGCGAGCGCGAGCGCGGTCTGCGCGGCGATCGATTCCATCAGGCGCCGGTCTTCATCGGTGAGGGATCGCGCTCCCATCCGGGCCAGCGAGAGCACGCCGAACAACCGGTCTCCGGTGACCATCGGAACGCTGATGATGCTTTCCGGGATGCGCGTCGTCCCCTTGGGGTAGACCATTCGTGAATCCAGGCTGGCGTCCGGGACGAGCAACGCCCGCCGGGACTGGGCGGCGATCCCGGAGATGCCCTCGCCGAGCGAGAGCGTCACGGTATGCCAGTCGGTGTGCTCATAGGACTCGGCGCGGGCCACCGACTTGACGAGGATCAGACGCCCGGACGACTCATCCCAGCGATACAGCCGGAAGTGCTGGTAATCGATGACTCGGAGGGTGGCCTCGGCCACCGTGTTGAGGACCTCTTCGGCGTCGAGGCTCTGGATGATGCGGGGTGACACATCCTGGAGGAGCTCCTTGCGCCGCTGCAGCAGCACCTCCCGATGCCGGCTGACGTGGACGAACTGAATGACCCCGGCGGCAGCAAGGATGGCCGTGACCAGGCCGACGACGTCGCTCGTACTCCCGAAGCCAAAGGCTCGTAGGGGCGCAATGAAGAAGTAGTCGGCGATGACGGCGACCGCCGCGGTCGCGGCGATGGCGGGGCCGCGTCCGAGACGCCAGGCGATGCCGCCCACCAGCAGGACAAAGATCAAGAGGAAGCTCTCTACGCGCGGGATCTTAAGGAGCCAGGCCAACCCGCCGAGAGCGAGCGACACCACGCCGACCGCTGCGATCGCGGCCAGATAGCGGCCGCCGAGCACCAGCTTGACGATCCGCCGCACGCCCTCGTAGGCTGGAACCCTTCGTGTCACAAAACCCATTCAGGGAGGTATCAGCATGAGGATAGCATGCGTACTCGACGTTGACTACGAAGACTCCGAGTTTAAGGAGCCCTACGACGCTTTCCGCAAGGCGGGCCACCAGGTCACCGTCATCGGGCTAAGGGCGGGCAAGGACCTCAAGGGCAAAAAGGGCGAGGTCACGACCAAAGCCGAGGCCGGCATCGACCAGGTACGTCCGGACCAGTTCGACGCCCTGTTCATCCCGGGCGGCTACTCGCCCGACCATCTTCGCGCCGATCCGAGGATGGTCAGTTTCACCAAGGCGTTCTTCGACACCGACAAACCGCTGTTCGCGATCTGCCACGGGCCGCAGCTGCTGATCACGGCGCGAGTCGTCAAGGGTCGGAAGCTGACGGCGTGGAAAACCATCCAGGACGACCTCTCGCAGGTCGGCGCCGCCGTGGTCGATCAGGAGGTCGTGGTCGACAAGAACCTCATCACATCGCGGCAGCCGAGTGACATCCCGGCGTTCATCCGGGAGTCGCTGAAGCTGCTGGAGAAAGTCCCGGTCGCGTCCCGCTAGCGGCAAACTCCTGACCCTTCCCCGAGGATGCCGGTGCCGCTGCGCCGGCATCTTCTTATTTAATGGCGGGGATGCGTCCGCGCCGGTCCACGAGGGAGATCCTGCAGGCCGCTGCGCCCATCGCCCTCGCCGTCTTCGTCTTTGGCGCATCCTTTGGGGTGCTCGCCGCTGCCGCGCACTTGCCCGCCTGGTCGGTCGTCCTGATGTCGATCCTGGTCTTTGCCGGGTCGGCCCAGTTCGCGGCTCTCGGCGTCGTTACCGCGGGAGGCAGCATCCTGACCGCCATCCTCGCGGGCGCCCTCCTCAACCTCCGATACATCGCGACCGGCATCGCGGTGGCGCGATCGCTGCCGGGTGGCCGGTTACGACGGGCGCTGCTCGGACAGATCGTTGTCGATGAGAGTTACGCGCTTGCGGTCGCCGCTGGCGAACCGGGTCGTCCGGACCGGCGGACGCTGCTGGTCGTGGGCGCGACACTATACACCGTCTGGGTCCTGGGAACGGTGACGGGAACGCTGCTCGGTCCGGTGCTCGGTGACCCCAAACGGCTCGGTCTCGACGCGGCCTTCCCCGCGCTCTTTCTCGCGCTGCTCTGGCCGATGTTGTCGGGGCGACACGCAGTGCGGTGCGCGCTCGCTGGGGCCGCTGTGGCGATGCTGCTCGCGCCATTCACGCCGCCGGGTATCCCGCTCGCCGGGGCCGCTGTGGTAGGTCTGTGGCTGGCCCGCTAGCGCTTTTGCTGGTCCTCGGCCTCGCCGGGCTCACCTTCGTCATGCGCGCCTCGGGGCCGATGCTTCGCAGCATCCCGGCCGCGGTCACGGCGCGGACGGCGGGGCTGGCGCCCGCGTTGTTGGCGGCCCTGGTGGCGATCGAGCTGACCGGCCCCAACGGCGTGATCCAGTTCGACGTGAAGATTCCCGCGGTGGTCGTGGCGGGCGGCCTGGCCGCCTTGCGCGTCCCCTTCATCGCCTGTGTCATCGCGGGCGCGCTTACGGCCGCGGGACTCCGCGCCGTCTTCCACCTGAATTAGCCGCTTGTCAAGGACGACGCTTCTGGCGAAGATGACAGGTAGGGATATGGGGACGGGCTCGAGCCCGGGAGGTATTTCATGAAGGGTTGGTCGGGGAACGCGGTAAAGTTCGGCGTCGGGTCGGCGGTCGTCACGCTGCTCTTGAACTGGATCGGCAATGCGACGGCGAGCGGAGACGCCTGCCACCGCAGCTCGCCGCTGGGTCTGCTCGCGTTTCTCGTCTTCCTGGGACTCATGGGCGGTGCCGGCTTCATGACGACCCGAACCGGCGGAACCATCGGCGCGGCCACCCTGGCCGGCCTGGTCGCCGCCCTGATCTCGGCGGTTGGCACCATCATCGCCCTCGCCATCATCGTCGGATCGCTCAGCGCCAGCTGCGTCACCAACAACAACACCGGGGTCAGCTCACAGACGCTGCTCACCGCCGGTGGGATCGCCGCCGGGATCTTTATCAGCGTCATCGGGCTTGGCTTTGGCGCTGGCGCCGGGGCCATCGGCGGGCTGATCGGCCGGCGGCCGGCCGCGACGACGACCGTCTAGAGCGTGCAAACCCTCCCCCGGTTGCGGGGGAGGGTAGTTCGGCTGGCGCCGGGAAAAGAAGACCAGCTCGAGCCCGTTACGTCCTTCATGAAGGGCTGGTCGAGGAACGCCGTGACCTTTGGCGGCGCGTCGGCGGTGATCACGCTTCTCCTGACCTGGGTCGGCAATGCGACGACGTCCGAAGAGGGCTGCCAATCCCCCTCACCACTTGTCCTGCTCGCGCTTCTTGTCTTCCTCGGACTCATGGCCGGGGCGGGCTTCATGACCGCCCGAGCCGGTGGGACCGTTGGTCAGGCCACCAGGGCCGGCCTCGTCGGAGCGGTGATCGCAGCGGTGGGCACCATCATCGCCTTCGCGGTCATCATCGGCTCAATCAACGCGAGAGAGTGCGGGTTTGTCAACAACACGGGAGTCAGCACCCAGACGCGCTTTATCGCGGCCGGGATTATCTACGGGATCATAGCCAGCCTCATCGGGCTCGGCTTCGGTGCGGGAGTGGGAGCGATCGGTGGGTTGATCGGCCGGCGGCCGGCCGCGACGACGACCGTCTAACGCTTCTTGGCGTCGACGGCGCGTTGCAGCTGGGCCTTGGACATCCGGGACCGGCCCTTGATGCCACGTTCGCGCGCCTCGTTGCGCAGCTGCGCGTAGGTCCGGCCCTTCGACCCGGAATGTGACCGCAGGCCGCCGCGGCGTTCGGAGGAGATGTCCTCGATCGAGGTGCGGCTCGCCTGCCGGGCCTCGCCCGACCGTGCGCGCTCCTTGTTCACCGTCCGGGCGGCGATCTCCTCGGCCTTGTCTTCGTTCGCGCCGCGCTCCTCGAGGCTCTCCTTGATGTGCTCGTACTGACGCTCGCGCTTCGGGTTCCACGCGTTCTGCGGCATGCCGCACCTCCTGATAGGTCCTGCTCTTTGTGTACCAAGGTGAAGGCACTAAACGCAACTTCCTTACATCCGCTGCCTTTTCCACACCGGAGGCAGCTAGTTGACACACCGATCGATCTCGCCCATCATGAGGCCGACTTCTTGAGGCGAACGTCTTACCCTACGTCCGGCTACAGCCTCGGGACGCGCGGCCGACGATCGAAGCGTCGGCTCGTTGCGCCTCCGCATCGACGCACCCCCGTGATCCGCCTGGCGATCGTGGCCGTGGTGCTCTTGCTCGGCAGCCGCGCGCTCGGTGTCCTGCAGGCGCACCGCGACATCCATCCCGTCGCGGCGACGGCCCGCACCCCAGCCCCGCATCCGGCGGTCGCCTCGCGACTGGCGCCGAGTGCCCGCCCGGCGCCGACGCCCACGCCATCCCCCTCGCGGTCGCCTCTGCCGTCCCAGCTGCCGCAGGTCAAGGTGCCGGTGTTGAGCGCCAGCTGGCTGCGAGCCCATCCCATCGCCGAGGTGCCGTCGATCAAGGGCCGGGCCGCGATCGTTGTCGACCTCACTAACGGTCAGATCCTCTACCAGCAGGACCAGAGCACCCGCTACGCCGACGCCTCGCTGACCAAGATGATGACCGCCATGGTTGCCGCCGACCTGGTCCCGCTGGATACCGTCATCACGGTCCCGGACGCGGCCACCCAGGTCGAGCCCAACCACATGGGCATCAGCGCTGGAGAGAAGCTGACCGCGCGCGAGCTGATCGACGGCATGATGCTCGACTCCGGCAACGACGCGGCGGAGGCGATCGCGATGGGCATCACCGACCGGGCTGCCTTCATCAACTTCATGAACCAGAAGGCCACGTCACTGCACCTGCGCGCGACGCACTTCACCAACCCGAGCGGGCTCGATGAAACGGATCACTACAGCTCGGCCTACGACCTCGCGGTCATGGGGGCGACGTTGCTCACCGACTATCCGGACCTGCGCGCCATCGTCGGCTCGAAACAGATCTCGATCTACGCGACCCCGCAACACAAAGCCTTCAATCCAATCAACATCGATCGGCTGCTGTGGACCTATGCCGGCGCGATCGGCATCAAGCCCGGCTATACCGGCGCCGCCGGCTACTGCCTGGCGGCCGCCGCAACGCGAAACGGCCGCACCATCGTGGTCGTCGTGCTGGGGAGCACGCAGCATTTCACCGACGCGACAACCCTGCTTGATTTCGGGTTCAGGCATCCAGTAACCCACTAAGATTCGGCTCGGATGGGCGACTGGGGCGAGATCTTCAAGCTCGGGATTCCGTGGACGCATCTCGTCCTTCGCGCGGTCATCATCTACGTGGTCTTCTTCATCGGGCTCCGCCTCTTCGGGAAACGCGAGCTCGGGCAGTTCACGACCTTTGACCTGGTCCTGGTTCTGCTCGTCGCCAACGCGCTGCAGCCGGCGATCACCGGCCCGGACCAGTCGGTCACCGGCGGGGCGATCATCGTCGCCATCCTGCTCGTCTTCAATCGCGCCGTCGCCATGCTCCGCAGCCGTTGGCCCTGGTTCGATGCGTTGATCGAGCCGCCGCCGACGGTGGTGGTCGAGGATGGACAGGTCAGTAAGGCGGCGCTTGATAAGGAAGGCCTGAGCGAGACCGACGTCGAGATGGCCATTCGCGAACACGGCGTGGACAAGATCAGTGACGTCAGAGAGGCGGTCCTCGAAAACGACGGCAGCATCAGCGTGGTGACCAAAGGCAGCGGCATCCGCTACCGCCGTCGCCGTCGCGTCCGCTTCCTCAAGCGGTAGCCGGTCGTGGCTGAAGAACGTCGTGTCGTCACCATCCTCTTCGCCGACGTCGCGGGATCGACCGCCCTCGGCGATGCGCTCGACCCCGAGGATGTCCGCGTCCTGCTCCGCCGCTACTACGACGTTGCACGCGAGGTCGTGACCGAGCATGGCGGCATCCTCGAGAAGTTCATCGGCGACGCCGTGGTCGCCGTCTTCGGCTTCCCGCACACCCACGACGACGATCCGCAGCGGGCATTGGCGGCCGCCCTCACGCTGCGCGACCGGGTCCGCGCCGACCCCGGTCTGGGCGACCGCCTCCCGATTCGCTTGGGGATCAACACCGGTGAGGTGGTCGCCGCGCGCGAGAGTGCGACCGGCGACTTCCCCCTCAGCGGCGACGCCGTCAACGTCGCGGCGCGACTGCAGCAGGCTACCGAGCCCTGGAGCATCCTGTGCGGCGAGCGCACCGTCGCCAACGTCAGGACGGGCTTCGAGTTCGGATCTGTTCTCGC
Source organism: Chloroflexota bacterium (assembly GCA_005889345.1). GTDB lineage: Bacteria > Chloroflexota > Dormibacteria > CF-121 > CF-121 > CF-13. Next base: position 13,588 of record VBFR01000043.1, on the reverse strand, counting down.
GGTCGATTTGCGCGGCAAGTCACAGCCGGTCCGCGCCGTGCCACTCCTGGGCCGGTCGGCACGCCTGCCCGTCGCCAGCCGAACCCCGCTCATCGGTCGGGATACGGACCTCCAGCAGTTGGAGCTCGTCGCCGGCAGAGCGCTCCATGAAGAGCGCCCCTTCCTCGTCAGCATCATCGCTCCTGCGGGTGTGGGGAAGACACGGCTTCTCGAGGAGTTCCTCGAGCGGCTTCCGGCGATTGAGCCGCGGGCCACGGTAGCGATTGCCCAGTGCCTGCCGTACGGGCAACGGCTGACGTACTGGCCGCTGCGCGGCGTGCTCTACCGCCTGATCGGCGTGCCTGACGACGCCATGGCGCCCGCGGTTCGCCAGGCGATTCGTGGATGGCTCGAAGGATCGGGGCTGGAAGCGATGGACCGGGAGGTCGAGCTTCTCGCCGCAACGGTCGGTGCCGGCGAGACGGAGGTGATCGACCGTTCAGCACTCCTTACCGCATGGCGTACGTTCTTTGAGATCGCCGCGCGCCGGGCGCCGCTCGTGCTGGTCTTCGAGGATCTCCACTGGTCGAGCGATAGCCTGTTAGACCTTTTCGAGTTCGTGATGCAGCCGCGCGGCGATCTGCCGTTGTTGATGGTCGCCCTCACCCGTCCGGAACTGCTGGATCGGCGGCCCGCCTGGGGTGGAGGCCGGCGCAGTTATGTCTCGATCGCACTCGAGCCCCTCAGTGATCGGGATACGGCCCAGCTGGTCGATCAGCTGCTGAAGGGATGCTCGGCCGAGCTGGTGGACCGGGTTGTGCGTCGTGCGGAGGGAAACCCGTTCTTCGCCGGCGAGCTGATCCGATCGGTCGCGGACCGCGCCGGCGCGGACCAACTTCCGGACACCGTCCAGGCCACGGTCCTGGCCCGTCTCGACCTGCTCTCGTCCGAGGAGCGCCGGATCATCCAGTTGGGATCAGTCTTTGGACGCGCGTTCCGGCCGCCGGGTCTGCTTGCGCTGGAACCCACGCTGGAGGGACTGGAGAATGTCATTGACCGGCTGGTCGATAAGGATCTGCTGCGACCCACCGGAGCCGATATCTTCGCCTTCCGCCACATCCTGATCCGAGAGGTCGCCTACCAGACGCTGACCCGGTCAGAGCGAGGTCGGCTGCATGCGTCCGCCGGCGCCTGGCTCGAAGGGCTCGCGACCCAGCGCGAAGACGCCCTCGCGGAGCTGATCGCCTATCACTACCGAGAGGCGGCCATGATCGCGGCCGCCCAGCGCCCTGATGAGCCCGAAACCCAACGGGTTGTGGAGAAAGCGGTCGATTGGCTCAGCCGCGCGGCCGACGTCGCTTCAGCGGGTGCGGCCAACCTGGAAGCAGGCCGCCATTTGCGCACCGCCATCGAGCTCGCCCAGCCAACCCGATTACCCGATCTCTATCAGCGGCTGGGCGAGATCGCCGAATCCGGCGAGCTGACGGTCGAGGCATACCGGACCGCCTTGCGTCTCTGCCGGGAGCAGGGTCGGGCGCCGGCCCAGCAGCTAAAGATTCTGGCCGGGATGCTCAGCACGTATATGCGGTTTCAAGGCTCCGTGGCGAGCCGTCTCCCGGAGGAGGCGATGACCGAACTCCGTCGCGACGCAGAGTCCCTGGCCGTAAGGGTCACAGATGAGCGCGTGCTGGCCGCCTATTTCGCCGCTGAAGGATTTGTCCCGTTTTGGCTTGAGGGTGCCGGCCGGCTCGCCACCGACGCCGAGATTGCGGCAGCCCATACCAGCGCGGAACGAGCGCTCGACATCGGTCGCCGGCTGGACGACGCGAACTTACAGAGCATGGCCCTTGACGCCCTGGCAGGGACAGGCCAGACCCAGGATGACTGGCGCAGGAGTCGCGAGTATTCACGGCAGCGGCTTGCCTTCCAGGACCGGCTCCAATTGTCCGAAAAGGTCGACGCCCACAGCATGGTGGTCTGGAGCTCGGCGCTGCTGGGTGACCTGGACGAGGCGGAACGTGTGTCGGCGGAGGGACTCGCCCAGGTACAACCGGGGCAGGTCACGGCGGTCACGCTTCACCTGGTGGCATGGCGGACCTATGTGTTGACCCTGCTGGGGCGATGGGACGATGCCCTCGCCATGGCCCAGCGCGCGCGCCAGCTCTTGATCGAATCTGGCCAATCCTCGGCGGGCTACGCACTCAGGGGCTTCATGGCAGCGGTTGATGTCGCGCGAGCCCGAGAGGATGACCCCCTGGTCGAGCTCTACCGCGCCACCCACGATGAGATCTCGGCTACGTTTCCCGAAGGATCAGTTTTCCGCCGCTGGCTCGGATATGGCGATACCGATCTCCAGTCCTGCCAGGAAGCGGTAGAGCATTTCCTTATGGGGCCAGGACTCCAGATCGAACGCCTCGAGCGAGGGTTGAGCATGCTCCTCGATCACGACCGACTGCCATCAACCGCAGGGCTCTTGTCGGTCCTTGCCTTTTGCCGCACGCACGAGTACCCATTGCTCGAGGCGCAGGCCGAGCGAGCGCTTGGCCGGGCGCAGCGAGACGTGTCCCGGCTGGATCGAGCGATCGCTCTCTTCGATCGTTCGGGGGCTCGCCCCTATGCGGCCCGCGTCCGCTGCGAGCGAGCGCTGATCACGCGTGATGCCGCTGAGATGGAGGCGGGATTGGCGGTGCTGGATGGCCTTGGCGACGCGGAACAGCGGTTGAGGTTTGAGCGCCTTCAGGTAGGCTGACGCGATGCCGCATCCCGACACGATCGCCGTTCATGCCGGCGAGCCCGCCATCGACCGCAAAGATGCGCCGGTCACGCCCGATATCACGGTCGGTTCGGCGAGCGGCTACGCGGACCTCAAGACGCTCGACACCGCGATGGCCGAGCACCGCGGCTACGGCCGCTGGGGAACGGACAATCATCGACAGCTGGAGGCGGCCGTCGCGAGCCTCGAGAGCAACGGATTGGAGACCCGGCTGGACGCGGTGGCGGTCGGCTCGGGCATGGCGGCGATCGCGGTCGCGCTCATGAGCGAGATGAACGCGGGCGATCACGTCGTAGCCGCGCACGACTGCTATGGGACAACGCTGACCTTCGTGCGCGACGACCTGTCGCGCTTCGGTATCACGAGCAGCATCGTCGATGTCCAGGACCTCGATGCCGTCCGGCGCGCGGTGACCGACCGGACCCGCGTGATCCTCTGCGAGATGTGCACCAACCCGCTGATCCGGGTGCCCGACCTCGAGGCGCTGGCCCGGATGGCGCACGAGGCGGGCGCGCTGCTCGTGGTCGACAACACAGTGCCGACCTCGGCGCTGAGCCAGCCCCTACGCTGGGGCGCCGACGTCGTCATCTACAGCGCGACCAAGAACCTGAGCGGGCATGCCGACGTCATCGGCGGCGTGATCGTGGGGAAGCCGACGTGGACCGATGCGGCCCGGGCGTTTGCCCACACGTTTGGACCGACGCTCGGGCCCTTCGACGCCTGGCTGACGCTGCGCGGCATCCGCACGCTGGCCGTCCGGATGGCGCGTCACACGGAGAATGCGCTCCGCCTCGCCCAGTACCTCGAGGCGCATCGCGCCGTGAGCCGCGTCAACTATCCGGCGCTGCAGAGCAGCCCGTTCTGCGCCCGAGCGCGCACGCTCCTCCCGGCCGGAGCCGGCGCCCTGCTGTCCTTCGAGCTGGCCGGCGGCACGCCCGCGCTCGAGTCGATGATCCAGCGGCTCCGCCTGGTGCGCTTGATGCCCAGCCTCGGAAGTGTCGCCACCACCATCAGCCACCCGGCATCCACCTCGCATCGCGGGCTCGATGCCGCCGAACGAGCGCGCGCCGGCATCAGCGACGCGTTGCTCCGTTGCTCCGTCGGGATCGAGCACCCGGACGACCTGCTCGCCGATTTCGAGGGCGCGCTCGCGTGAGGAAGGCGCCGCCCTACCGGAAGTCCGGCTTTTTCAACAACAAGGTGATGAATCCCCTGCTGACCGCGCTGCGGCTGGCCCCGAGCCTCACCATTCGAGGCCGAGCCAGCGGACGCAAATACACCATGCCGGTGCTCCCCCTCGACTACGAGGGCCGGCGCTATCTAGTGGCGCCCCGCGGCAACACCCATTGGGCGCGGAACTTACGCGCGGTGGGTGAAGGGGATCTGCGGCTGCGCGGCCGAACGATCCACTTCAAAGCCACGGAAATTCCTGCGGCGCAGCGAGGCCCCATCGTTGCCGCATACGTCGAGCAGCACGGCAAGAAATACGGGGGCTTCGTGGCCAAGGAGTTCGAGCTGATGCCGGACCCCGCCGACCACCCGGTCTTCCTCCTGATCGAAACGCGATAAACGCCCCCACCCTGCCCTCCCCCGCAAGCGGGGGAGGGAATACGGAAATCAAGCCTAGGCAAATCGCCGGGATAAAATCCTCCCGTGCCCCATCGTGCCCTCTCCGTATTCGAGAATCTCCCGGATCAGTCGATCCTGCAGCGGATCGGTAACACGCCGCTGATCAGGGTCCGCCTCCTCGAGAAGGAATTCCCGCACATCACCTTCTACGCCAAGGCCGAGTGGTTCAACCCCGGCGGCTCGGTCAAGGACCGGCCGGCCCTGCGCATGATCGAGGAGGCGGAACGCACGGGCGAGCTGACCGTCGAGAAGGTGATCCTCGATTCGACCTCGGGGAATACCGGCATCGCCTACGCCCTGATCGGCGCGGCGAAGGGGTACCAGGTGAAACTCGTGATGCCGGCCAACGTCAACGAGGAGCGCCGCGAAATCGTCAAGGCGTTCGGCGCGGAAGCGATTTTCACGTCGGCCCTCGAGGGATCGGACGGTGCTATTCGAGAGGCGCACCGCATCAAGGAGTCGGCGCCCGGCGTCTATTTCATGCCGGATCAGTACAACAACCCCTTCAACTGGCGCTCGCATTTCGATACCACCGGGCCGGAGATTCTCGATCAGACGCACGGCGAGGTCACCCACTTCGTGGCCGGTCTGGGCACGACTGGCACGCTGATGGGAGTCGGGCGTTTTCTCAAGCGCCTCAACCGTGGCATCAAGGTGATCGCGGCCGAGCCGTCGGATGGGCTGCACGGCCTGGAGGGGCTCAAGCACATGCCAAGCTCGATCGTCCCCGGCATCTACGACCCGAGCGTCCAGGACGAGAAGATCAGCGTGCCGACCGAGGCCGCCTACGAGCTGGCGCACGACCTGGCCCGTTCCGAGGGCCTGCTGGTCGGGAACTCATCGGGTGCAGCGCTCTACGCGGCCCGGGAAGTCGCCCGCCGCACCTCGGAGGGAGTGTTCGTGATGGTCTTCCCCGACGGCGGTGACCGCTACCTCAGCTCGGGACTCTACCGCCGGAAGTTTTGACCCGTTGACGCTGGAGTCGGGATCCCGGGTCTTCGTCCCGCGGTCCGTCATGGACCGGATGCGGGAGCACCTCGAGGCTGGATACCCCAACGAGGCCTGCGGCGCGTTGATCGGCAGGGTGAATGCCGCCGATTACGAGGTGAAGGAATTCCGCGGCATGCGCAACACCATCACCGACCGCCCCTGGGACCGCTACGCGCTCGACCCGCTCGAACAGCTCCGTGTCCAGAAGGATGCCGAATCGCATGGGCTGGAGATCATCGGCTTTGCCCACAGCCATCCCGATCATCCGCCCGTCCCCTCGCACTTCGACGCCGATCATGCCTGGAACTTCTACAGCTACGTGGTGGCCTCGATAGAGAAGGGCAGGCTGCGCGAAGCGCGCGCGTGGCGCCTCGACGACGCGAAGAGCTTCCGGGAAGAGCCGCTGGTTGTGGGCGAGCCAGGGGGTTCGGGCTAGCCGCAGGGCGGCGGGGCGGTGGCGTAGATCGAGGTCGCCTGCGGGTCCTGTCCGGTGCAGCTGGTGTCGCTCGCATACCAGCCGCCCGCGGTCTGCAGCACGGTGATGTCCAGTTTGACGGTCGATCCCGCGCCGAAATCGAGCACGACGTGGGCGATCGCGCCTGGGTTGCCTTCCGGTAGCGGCGTCGAGGTGACCGTTCGCGATTGGTAGGTGTTCTGGCAGCGGCACAGTGGTTCAGCCGGCTTGAGGGGGTTGGCATCGAGCCGCTGCGCGAGGCCATCGGTGAGGGGGCAGCTGTCGTACGTGCCGTTCACGCCGCAAACGCCCCCGCTCGGCGGATAGAGGATGCCGGCGACCACCGCGGCGCCGTCGGGGTCGAGATTCGAGACGACGATGCGTCCGTTCACGACGGTGGGCGAGGGGATCGGGGTCCGCGTGGGGGATGGAGCCGGCGTCGCTGTTGGGGTCGGGCTCGGCGTGCCGCCGGTCATCGGCATCGTGCAAGCGCCGAGCATCAGGGCCAGGGCGAGCACCAGGAGCAAACGACGGCGCATGTCACGCGAGATTCTATCGCCGCCAGATGAGAATCAGGCAACACCGCGGCCTTCGGTCCGCAGTGCTGCCTCCGATGTGCGCGGCCGGCTGGTCAAGAAGACACCGAGCAAGATCACCGCCATGCCGGCGAGGATCGGGATGGTAATGGACTCGCGCAGAAGGGTCGCGCCCCAGAAGACCGCGGTCACGGGAAGGAGGAAGGTCACGGTCGTTGCGCGCGTCGCGCCCAGCGTGTTCATCGTGAAGTAATACAGGAGGAATCCGAGACCGGAGCCGCCCACACCCAGAAAGACGATGGCGAGGACGGACGGGAGATGCAGATGCGTGGCGCCGATGGTTGGCGCGGCAATCGCGAGCGCGAGCGGCGCCGTCAGTGCCAGCTGCCAGAAGCCGACCTGGATCGGGCTCACGCCTCGGAGGCGGCGGCGCTGCAGCAACGCGGCGACCGCGTAGCTGGCCGCCGCGCCGGCCACCGCCAGCGTCCCGATCGTCGTCGCCCGTAGCGGCTGACCGATGAGGTCGGGTGCGATCAGGATGCCGGTCCCGAGGAAGCCGACCGCCACGCCCAGGTAGTTGAGCGGGCTCGGCCGCTCGGCCGGGGTGACCCAGTAGGCAAACACCGCGGTCCACAAGGGCGTGGTCGCGTTGAGGATGCTGGCGAGTGCGCTGCTGATCGACTCCTCACCGAAGGCGATCGCTACCCAGGGGATGAGGCTCCCGACCACGGCCATCCCCAGGAAGGGCAACAGGCGCGCCCGCGTCCCTGCGGGGAAGGGCGTTTGCCGGCGCGCCGCAAAGATGATGGCAAGCGTGGCGGCGCCGAACGCCGCCCTGGAGAACACGAGCGTCGCCGGGCTCATATCGCGGATGGCGATCTTGATGAAGAAGAAGGCGGCGCCCCAGATGAGGGCCAGCGTGCCGAGGGCGAGATAGCCGCGTCGCATCGAACGATTATGCGAAGTCGATACGTAACCCCCTATTCGGGAGTCGGTTGCGCCCGGTGGCGGGCCAGGAAATACTCCGGGACCGTATTCATCGGTGGCCTCTCCTGGTCCTCGATCTCTTTCTGTTCGATCCAGTAGCGCTCATCCTCGTAGTGGATCAGCTTCATGGTCTTGTTGACTTCTTCGAGCAGGTGAATGCGGTGGCGGTCACCCAGGTGCTTGACGCCCACCTGCATGATGGCGAAGGCCATCTTCGAGAGGTCGAAGAGGGTCTGGTTTCGGTGTACCCGCATGCCGAGGTCGACCTGCGCGATCGCCCGCAGGCCATACGCCTCGGAGATGGCGAGCAGCAATCCCAGTTCGACGCCATAGCCAGTGAAGAAGGGCACGCTCTCCAGCACGCGCCGCCGGCCCGCATACTCACCCGCCAGCGGCTGCACCAGGCCCGAAAGCTCGGGAAAGAAGAGGTTCAGGAGCGGCCGCGCGGCCAGCTCGGTCACCCGCCCTCCGCCCTGCGCCTGGATTTCCGCACCGAACTTCAGTGGCCGGCGGTAGAAGCCCTTGACGTAATGGATCCCGGGGTCACTCAGCAGCGGCCCCAGGAGGCCGTAGACGAACTTCGGGTGGATGTTGCTGATGTCGGTGTCGACCCAGCAGATCAGGTCGCCCTTGAGCGTGAAGAGGCTTTTCCAGAGCGCTTCGCCTTTCCCCTGAAAGGCGCCGTAGCGGGGAAGAATCTCGCTGTGCTGTACAACGGTGACGCCGGCACGTTCCGCGATCGCGGCCGTCCGGTCGGTGGATCCGGAGTCGACGACCACGATCTCGTCGATCAACGGCACCCGCTCCATCAGCGCGGACTTGAAGGTGCGAATCACCTTGCCGATAGTGGTCTGCTCATTGAGCGTTGGCAGCCCGAGACTGATGGTGACGCCCTGGCGCTGCTTGAGGTCGACCAGCCGCCGCAGGTCACCGAATTCGCGGCTGTGGAAGGTGTTCTCGGCGAACCAGCGATCCACGCGCTCGGCCGCGGCCGCGCGGCTCTCGACCCGGAAGGGACGGTCCGGATCTTTGATCTCCGTCACCGGGGCCCCGCTCTTGACCACCATCACGCTGCCCGGCAGGCGCCGCAGCAGGCGGCTGACCGGCGCGCCCAGCACCATCGGCCGGTGCATCAGGCTCATGGTGGCGCCGAGCACCACGAGCTGGTGCTGCGCGGCCTCGCGCACGATTGCCTCCCGGACCGCCGTGGAGAAGAGGGTGATCCGCCGGACCGGCACGTCGACCGCGCTCGACAGCTTGAGGAAGGCCTTTTCCTCCCGCGCCCGCGACTCGTCCGAGATTCGCGGGTTGAAGATGTGGAGGACGCAGAGCTCGGCGCCGTGTTGCTTGCACACGGTGCTCGCCAATCGCAAGGCGAGCTCGGCGCTCGGGCCACCGCGAACCGGCACCAGCACGCTCTTGATCGGCGCGGTGTCGGGCCGCACGAGCGCGACATCGCAGGGTGGGTCGGCGAGCAGGTCCTCGACGGCGTTGACCCAGAGGCCGTCGCGCCCCTGGCCATCGCCGGCTTCGAGCACCAGCAGGTTGGTGTCGGTTTCCAGTGCGGCCTCGCGGATACCCTGCGCGGCCACGTGGGCGATGCGGACCTGGCCGCGGAGCTCACCGGGACCACGCTCGGCGTAGCGCGTGATGCGCGAGAGCAGCGCCCGGTAGGCGCGCGCGACCTCCACGCCTTCGCTCAGCGGTCGCTCCGGCGCCATCTCGATCACCCCGAGCAGGGTGCCGCGCGAGTCCTCGGCGTTGAGGAACGGTGACACCGCCTTGAGCAGCGGCCCGGTCCGCGCGGGGTTGGTCGTCGGGACCAGGACGCGGTAGTGACTCACGAGGGGGACGTCAGCAGCGGTTCGAGGCGCTCGGCCACGATATGGTCCCAGGAGAGTGCGTTGATGACGTGATGGCGCACGCGGGCGGCGGGGGACTGGATGGCGCGCAGCACCGCGGCCGTGAAAGCCGCTGACCCCTCGGATGCCGGCACGAAGGTCGCCCCCTCGGGCGCGACCTCGCGAAAAGCGGGCAGGTCGGTGCAGACCACCGGCACGCGGAAGAGCGCGGCTTCCGCCAGCGGCAGCCCGAATCCCTCGCTCGCACTCGGCAAGACCACGACATCACTGAGCATATAGAGGTCGCTCAGCGTTGCCGCGTCGACGGCATGCTCGCTCGACGCCGCAGACCGCTCTTCGAAGAGGAAGCGCACGGATTGCTGCAAGCCGAGTCGTTCCGTCAGCCGTTTGAGGTCGGCGACGTAGTCGAGTGAGCGCGGATTGTGCGGACCGGGCGGCCCCGTGATCAGGAGCTGGACACTCCGACCCGAATCCCGGACGCCCGCAGCGGCTTCGATCGCCCACTCGAGATTCTTTCGTTTCGTGATGCGAACCGGCGCCAGCATCACGATGTCGGTGCTCAACAAGCCGAAGTGCTCGTTGAGCTCGGTCGCGCGCGGGCCGAGCTTGAGCAGTGCACCCGCGTCGATGCCGTTGGGAATGACGTGGGTGGTGTCGAGCGCGGCGGCCGTCAGCTGGTTCCACTCTTGAAGTCGCTGCGCCGAGACGAAGATCGACGTGATCCGCGGATGCTGGCGGCGGAGAAGATCCCAGGGCTCGCCCTCGTGCATCCAGGGCCGGTAGATCGGATTGAGCCAGCTGATGTCGTGCACCCAGGAGATGATGCGGGCGCGATGGCGGTCGGCGAGCGTCCACAGGGCGGCGGTCAGCGGCAGGTTGAAGTGGAGCGTCAGCGCGTTGTGGACGATCAACACGTCGAGCTCGTCCAGCTCGGTCGTGAGCCGTTGCATGATCTCGGCGCGTAGCGTCGCGAACTCCGACGGGATATCGCCGCGGTCGAGCGCCTCGCGGACGGCGCTAACCGCGGTCTCGCGGGAGTCCAACTCGGGGATGACGGCGAGCTTCGCCGCATGTTGCTCGGGCAATGGACCGCCACGTCCGCTCAGGATCGTCACGGGATAGCCGCGCGCGGCGAGGCGCACGGCCTGCTCGTGGAGGATGGTTTCGACACCACCGATGATCGGCGGGCTGGTGTAGTGCAGGAGCCCGACGCGCGGCCGAGTGGTCACGGGCCTGGCTAGGTGATAAGGGGCGGTTCGTCGAGGATGACGGCCAGGTCGTCGGGCTTCTCGATGACGTCCACGTGCGGCCGGCCGCCGTTGTAATCCACCTTGAAGGAGAGCTTGCCACTTCCGATGCGCATCCCGCGGATCTCGACGCTGCGCGCCTGCCCGAACGGAATCGGATTGAGATAGACGCGGCCGGCGGTGGTGTCGGGCACGATGCCGAGCGCGGTTTGCATCAGGTGGAATGCCGCGCCGGCGCCCCACGCCTGCGGATTGCAGGATACGAGGTACTCGGCAGGACCGCTGTTGTAATGGCTGTCGCGCCGGAATCCACAGAACAACTCAGGCAGGCGGTGGTCCGGCATGCGAATGCCGGCTTCCATGATGCCGTCGATCACGCGGCCGGCTGCGTCAGTGTGCCGATAGCGGCGCAGGCCGGCAACCGCGATGGAGTTGTCGTGTGGCCAGATCGTGCCGTTGTGATAGCTCATCGGGTTGTAATGCGGTGAGTCGGCGGAGAGCGTGCGGATCCCCCAGCCGGAGAACATGTCGGACGCCATCAGCCGGTCGCGAAGGATTTCGGCACGCTCCGGATCGATGATGCCGGCCCAGAGACCGTGCGCCGGGTTGGAGGTGATCGACGGGATCGGCACCTTGTGCCGGTCGAGTCCCTGAGCGTAGAACTGCTCGCGGTCGAGCCAGAACGCCAGCTCGAAACGGCGCCGGAGCTCGGCGGCCTCGCGCGCCAGGCGCTCGGCCATCACCGGTTGGCCGAGGCGCTCCAGGATGCGGCTGAGACCCACCTTCGCCTGGTAGACGTATCCTTGCACTTCGACTAGCGCCACGGGCAGCTCCACCGGGCGTCCATCCGGGTAGAGCAGCGAGTCGTGCGAGTCCTTCCACCCCTGGTTGCGGACGCCGCCACTGGCGCGCTCGGCGTATTCGACGAAGCCGTCATGGTCCGAATCGCCGTAGAGGTCGACCCACTTGAGGGCGCCGAGGATGGCGGGCAGCAGCTCGACGAAGAGATCCTGGTCGTTGAGCCAGTCCATCATTTCCACCGCGGTGACGAGGAAGAGCGGCGTGCTGTCGACGGAACCGTAGTAGGGCGTGTGGGGGATCAGCTTGAGGTTGGCTAGCTCGCCGTAGCGGGCCTCGTGGAGGATCTTGCCGGGTTCCTCCTCGCGCGACGGGTCGAGCTTTTGTCCCTGATGTTGCGCCAGGTACCGCAAGGTTCCGCGCGCGACTTCCGGGTTGAGCATCAGCGTCTGGATGGAGGCGATCAGCGCATCGCGGCCGAACGGCGCCGAGAACCACGGGATGCCCGCCATGGGAAAGAGGCCGGTGTCGAACTCTTCGAGCAAGATGCGCAGGTCCATCTGGCCGCGGCGAAGCAGGCCGCGGTCGAGAAAAGCATTGTCGGTGCGGATCCGGCTCGTGTTGTCGTGCCAGCGGCGATAGGACCCCTGCAGCGCCTGCAGCGCGTCGTCGTAGAGGTAACTCAGCATCGGCTCGTTCTCACCGATCACCGGGATGACGTCGATCACGAGTGTGATCGTGTCTTTCGAGTTCAGATGGAAATGCCAGTTCAGCGTGCCGTCCTGGTTGAGCGCGCGCGGCTCCGGCTTGACGACGACTTCGGTGCGCCGCAGGAGGCCATCCTTGCCGTCGTAGGTGAAGGTCAGGCCGCGGCTGTTGACCTCGGTCGGTCGTATCGTGCCGAGGGTCATCACCTTGTAGCCGCGGACGTCGAACATGTCGCGAAAGTCGCTCTCGATCCGGAGCGAGCATTCGATCTCGACAGGTTCGGTGCCGCAGTTCTGGATGCCGATGCGCTCGTGCAGGCCGCCGTAGATGAAGCGACTGCGGCGAATGCTCAGGCTCTGTTGCGGGATCCGGCGCTTGCCCTCGTCCAGCAGCAGGACCGGGTTGACCATCTGGAAGGTCGCCACGTAGCTCTCATCGACCGAAGCGGAGAGCAGGATCGGCTGCAATCGATTGAGCCGGAACTCATAGGTCGAGACGAAGCGGGTATCAGAAAAGTAGAGCCCGAGCCCTTTGCTATTTCCGGCCGGGATGTCGCCCATTTCATCGGACACCATCATGATCCGGTTCTCTTTCAGAACCACCCGGCCGTCCGACACGGTGCCTATTATAGGTTCGGGTTTTCACCAAGCCCCCCATACAGATACACCAAATGTTGACAATCCCCACGCACGGCTGATGGCGCTGCCTTTAGTGGCGATCGTCGGCCGCCCCAACGTGGGCAAATCCGCCCTGTTCAACCGGATTCTCGGTGAGCGCCGCGCCATCGTCGACCCGATGGCCGGGCTGACCCGCGACCGGCTCTACGCTGAAAGCGAGTGGCAGGGCCGCAAGTTCGTGATTGTGGACACGGCCGGACTGGTGCTGGGCAAAGATCGCGACGAAGTCCCGGCGCAGCGCGAGCTCCGGCGGCGCATGGAGGAGCAGAGCCGCCTCGCCATCGAGGAGGCGGACCTGGTGTTGTTCGTGCTCGATGTGCGCGAGGGGTTGACGGCGGTGGATCGTGACATCGCCGAGCTGCTGCGCAAGTCGCGAACGCCAGTGTTGGTGGTCGCGAACAAGGCCGATGGCCGCGGGCGCGAGGTGCTGGCGAGCGAGTTCTATGAGTTGGGGATTGGCGAGCCGTGGGTCATCTCTGCGCTGCATGGGACCGGGAGCGGCGACCTGCTGGATGCGGTCGTGGAGGGACTGCCGCCGCCAAAGCCGGAGGTGGTCGATGACAAGCTGGCCGGCCGCGTCGCCATTCTGGGGCGACCGAATGTGGGGAAGTCATCGCTGGTCAATGCGCTGATTGGAGATGCGCGCAGCCTGGTGACGGCGGTGCCGGGAACGACGCGCGATCCGGTCGACACGACCGTGACATTCCAGGGCAAGCGCGTGCTGCTGGTCGACACGGCCGGTATTCGCCGGCCCGGCCTGACCAGGGGTGTCGAGCAATACTCGCTCTTACGCGGGCTGCGCGCGATGGAGCGGGCCGATATCGGGATCGTTGTGATCGATGCCAGGGAGGGCCTGACGGCTCAGGACGCCCACATCGCGGGCTATGTGGCCGAGGCGGGCCGCGGCCTGGTGCTGGTGCTGAACAAATGGGATCTCCTGACCCCGGA
>VBFR01000175.1 GCA_005889345.1 Chloroflexota bacterium | reverse complement strand
CCCAGCTGCGATATCGCCGGACGGTCAGATCCTGGTGGTCGCGAGGCAGAAGGGCGTGAGCCTTGTTGACGTGAGCACCCTGAGCTTGCTGCGCACCGTGGCTCCTGATTGGGCCTTCGGCAGTCTGCGGTTCAGTCCCGATAATGCGTGGCTGTACGCTGTCGATGCAGAGAAGGGCCAGCTACTGCAAATCCGTCCTAGCGACGGAGCGTCCGTATTGGTACCGGGTGCGGAAGCACCAGTGGAAGTCTTGCGGGTCGATCACCTCAGCTCCTGATTGCGGGACTTACCGGCCGCGCTCCTGCTCTAAACGCTGCTTAACGCGGGCGAGGTCCATTCCTTTGAACATAGGATTGGGTGATGAGCAAGCGGGGCGGCTCTGCTGATGCCTTCATGGCCAATCTTCGCCAGCCGATGCCGCTCGGTCGCAAGCTGCGGCTGCTCGTTCGAAACCGGCTACGCTTCCCCCCGCAGCCTTGCTGTGGTCACCCCGGTGAACCCGGCTGCTGAGAGCCGCGTGAAGGCCCGGGTCCGGGCCACGGCCACCCAGGTTGACACCAACGCCACCCTGTCGTAATATGATATCGCTGCTATCAAGTAGCGCTATATCCTTTAGCGGAGGTTCTACGTGGCTAGTTTGATCTGGACCGTGGTGGTCGTCCTCTTCGTCTTGTGGTTGGTTGGCTTCTCGCTCCACATCGCCGGAGCCCTTATCAACCTGCTGCTGGTGCTGGCGCTCATCGGCATCATCTATAACGTGCTGGTCGGCCGGCGAGCCGTCTAGCAGCTCGATCTTGGGCGAGGGCGCCTGGTGCGCCCTCTTTTTTTGCCCGGCACGCGAAGTGCGATAATTGCCGCGCCATGGGCGAGACGACGGGGGGCGCCTTACGGCGTGGGTCGGATCGCATCATCGGGGGCGTCTGTTCGGGCCTCGCCGCCTATTTCGCTGTCGACGCGCTGCTGGTACGGATCGCCTTCGTCATCCTTGCCTTTCTCCCGCCTGGCGTGGGCATCGGTGTCATCCTCTACCTCGTGCTCTGGTTTCTGATGGAGCCGCCTGAAGGCGCGCCGACGTCCGCCACACGGAACATTGGTGCGCGGCTGCGCGCCATGGGTGACGAGCTCAGGGAAGACTTTCGCACCGGCTTCCGCACGCACGACAGTGGCTCCGCCGCGACACCCGCTGCTCCCGTGGCGCCCGCACGCGGAGGTCGGTGGGGATCGGCGCTTCGCGGCCAGCCCAGAGGGTTGTGGGCCGGCGTTATCCTGATCGCCCTCGGCGCCTACTTACTCATCGACAACCTCGGCCTTCTACGCGGTATTCGCTGGGACGTCGTCGGTCCGGTTGTTTTGATCGCGCTCGGGCTGCTGGTACTCGTTCGCCGCCGCTAGGAACCTATGTACCGGAACCGCGGCCTGCTGGTCCCGCTGCTGCTGATCGCGATCGGCGCCATCGTTCTGCTGGCCAATATCGGGGTTCTCTCCTCGGAGGCGCTGCTGCGGCTCGGTGACCTTTGGCCCTTGTTGCTCGTCATCCTCGGCCTGCAACTGGTCCTCAATCACACGCTGCCGCGTCAGCAAGCCACCCTGTTCGGCCTGGGCGCGACCGCCATCATCGTGATCGCTGCCGTGGCGTATGCCACTCTCGCACCCTCCACCAACTTCGGCACCCGGCAAGCCAACGTTTCCGACCGGTTGGGCGGTCTGACCGCGGCAACCCTCGATCTTGGCTACAGCGGGGCCACCGTCGATATCCATGCGGGCACGAGCCTCGGCGACTCGCTCTACCAGGCCCACGTCGAGTATCCGGGCAGCGACGATCCCCCGACCATCAGCCTCGACCACGAGACCGGCACGCTGGCGATCGGCGAGGGGCCAGGCTTCTCCCCGCTCCGCCTGTTCGGCGCAGCCCGACGGCACGTCGCGCTGGCACTGACCGATCGCATTCCGTGGACCATCAAGATCAGTGGTGGCACGACCAACGCCCACCTCGACCTCCGCCGGCTGCAACTCGCCAAGGTCGAAATTTCAGGCGGCGTGAGCCGGATGGAGGCGCAGCTGCCCAACCCGAAAGGCACCGTCGTGATCGACATCTCCGGCGGCCTCAGCAATCTGACGCTGCGGGCGCCGACCGGAGCGCAATGGCGCGTGGCGGTGAGCGGCGGCGTCAGTGGGCTGGGCATTAACGGCTCCTTCTACGCCGCCATCAGCGGCGACTTCCAGCAGGAAAGCCCCGGGTACGCCTCCGCGTCCGACCGCTTCGACATCGAGATCAGCGGGGGTGCCTCGCACGTCGACGTCCGGACCGGCTGAGACAGTCCGGTGGCCCAGTCGGTGGTGCTGGCGCGGCACGGGGAAACGGAATGGAGTCTTAGCGGCCGGCACACCGGCACGACCGACCTTCCCCTGACCGAGGAGGGGCGGCGACAGGCATTGGCACTCGGCCCCCGGCTTGCTGCGTGGACGTTTTCGCTCGTCCTGACAAGCCCGCTCCAGCGCGCGCTCGAGACCTGCCGCCTGGCGGGATATGGGGAGCGCGCCCAGGTACGGCCGGATCTGGTCGAGTGGAATTACGGCCGCTACGAGGGTCTCACGTCGCAACAGATCGAGGAGATCCATCCGAACTGGTCACTCTGGCGCGACGGTGGAGCCGGCGGCGAGACAGCGCCCGATGTCGGCCGCCGCGCCGATCGGGTGATTGCCGAGGTCCGCGCGACCGAGGGGGACGCGCTGATCTTCGCCCACGGACACGTGCTTCGGGTGCTCGCCGCGCGCTGGCTCGGTGAGCCCCCCGAAGGGGGTCGTTACTACGCGCTCCAAACCGCCACGCTCAGCGTCCTGAGCTACGAGCACGCCGATCCCGTCATCCAGCGCTGGAATCTCCCGCCCAGCTCGTGATCCGGCACCTGTAGCCGCTTGACGTGCACCGGCCGTGATCTGCTACGGTGACGGGCAGGAGGCCCCGTTCGCTCGGCGAACTCAGGGAAGGAGGGAAGCGAGATGGGATTGTTTTCGGCGCGTGGTTGGCGGTCTGCGCCCACCGCGCACGAGTGGCCGTTTGGACGCGTCATTCGAGCGGCGATCCGCAACACCGGGAAGGAGGTGGCAGCCGGCCTGCATGAGGCCCGGCTGGCAGCGATCGCGGCCACCAACGACGCCCGGATCGTGGCGGTCCTACTGGTCCTGGCCGCGGTTGCGCTCGGCCTGGAGATGGCCGCTAGCTTCCATGTGATATAGGCCTTCTTTATCGCGACAATCGCGAGAAACGATTGGACCTGATGGTCAGTTAGTTGATAGAGTTGCACCCATGATCAGGATGGAAGGGCGAGTAATCCAGACGGCGGCGAGCGATGACTACCAGTGTCGAGCCGAGATCGCCGAGTGCTCGTGCCCGGACGACTGCGAACGCGATCACGGGAACGAGTAAGCCTGCGCTGATGCCCCTGGTCGCCGTGCCGCAAACCAGCAAACTCGTCCCCAGCCCGCTGCTGCCGGACGGGTTTAACCTGCCCGCCTCGCGCTTTGTCCATCCGAGCACCCGCATGCGCGAGCTGCTCGACACCGAGCCATTCCTGTTCGGACCCGGGGTCTACGACCCCATGGGCGCCCAGCTCGTCATGTACTACGGCTTCAAGGCCGTCTACTTCAGTGGCTACTCCTTCGCCATCGGCCACCTCGGGACGACCGACATGGACCTGTACTCGAGCGTCGAGATCGCCGATGCCGCCCGCCGCACCGTCAGCGGGTTGCGCAAGTTCCAGCTGACGATGGCGGTGGGCGACCCGGAGAAGGACGTGGCGCCGAAGCACCTCGACATCCCGCCAGTGATCGTCGACATGGACGGCGGCTACGGCAACATCTTCAACGTCCAGCGCACCACCGAGCTCTACGTCACCGCAGGTGTGGCCGCGGCCCATATCGAAGACCAGGTGCTCCCCAAGCGCTGCGGCCACATCGGCGGCAAGGCCCTGATCCCGGTTAACGAGATGGTGGGCAAGCTGCGCATGGCGCGGGCGGTCGCCGACGACCTGGGCAACCGCGACTTCGTCATCATCGCCCGCACCGACGGGCTCAGCGCCGTCGACGCGCCCGAGCCGCTGCGGAAGATGGAGCTGGCCGTCGATCGCGGCCTGCGCTACCTCGACAGCGGGATTCCGGACTTGCTCTGGTGCGAGTTTCCGACCTCCGACCGCGGCGCCGTCGAGACCTTCACCCAGCAGATCAAGCAGCGCTTCCCGGACGCCCGTTTCGCCTTCAACTGGTCATCGTCCTTCAAGTGGTTCAAGGATCCGAGCCCGATGACATTCGCCGAACTGGGCGAGATGGGGGTCAAGTTTATCTTCATCACGCTGGGCGCGCAGCACGCCGAAGGGCACGGGCTCAGCGTCCTGCTGCAGGCGATGTCGAAGGACCAGCAGGATGGCTACATCGCGCTGCAGCGCAAGGAGTTTGAGCCGGCCCAGGACTTCCCCACACGCAGCCATCATTTCTTCTCGGGTGTGCCCTATCACCACCTGGTGGGAAAGGCCTACGACGCCGCGCGGCTCGGTCGCGAGTACGTCGAGGAGCAACCAGAAGACCGCGTCGTCTAGCCTCTCCCAATCGGACGTCCTCGAGCTCCTCAACTGGTTCGAACACCACCGCATCGACGTCTGGCTGAATGGTGGCTGGGGGGTTGATGCGCTGCTCGGCCATCAAACGCGCGAGCACGAAGATCTCGACATAACGATCTCGGCCGCAGACCGCGCCGCCTACACGGCAACGATGGAAGCGGCACGCTTTCGCACGTATCGCGTCGACAACGATTTCAATTGGGTGCTCGTTGATCCACGTGGACGGCACGTCGACGTACATCTCGTCGATTTCAGTGAAACGCTGGTCACCGCCACCGGGGTTCGAACCTATGGACCCGCCGGGTTGCCATTCGAGGTAGGCTCGCTGCAGGGAACAGGCACGATCGGCGGCAAACCAGTCAAGTGCGAGACCGCTGAGTTCCAGGTGCGCGGCCACACGAGTTACACGCCGGATGAGACGGATTATCGCGACGTTCTGGCGTTATGTCGGGCATTTGACATCGAAGTCCCGCCGGTTTTCGAAGC
Source organism: Chloroflexota bacterium (assembly GCA_005889345.1). Lineage (GTDB taxonomy): Bacteria > Chloroflexota > Dormibacteria > CF-121 > CF-121 > CF-13. Next base: position 2,518 of record VBFR01000175.1, on the reverse strand, counting down.
GCTTGGCTTTCATCGCTAGCCTTTCGCAATGAAGCAGGGGAAGCGCTAGACCGCGGCGGGATCGGACTCGCGCACGAGGTTCAGGAAGGCGGCGACCGTCCCTGACGGCCGGCCCTGATCACGGCGCCGGATCACGACGATCTTCTGTGACATCGCGGGTGCGTCGGCCACGGCGACCTGGGTGAGTGTCTTGGCCGCGAGCTCGCCCGCGACAGCGGTGCGGGGAAGCAAGGCGATGCCGAGTCGCCGCTCGACCATCTTTTTGGCCGACTCGATGTTGTCCAGCTCCATCACCTCGCGCGGGGTCACCCCCAGGCTGAGAAAGAAGGACTGGGTCAGCTCGTAGTAACTCGAGGTGCGGTCGAAGAAGATCAGTCGCTCTGAGGCGACATCGGCGATGCCAACCGTTGGTCGTTTGGCAAAGGGGTGACCGGGCGGAACGACGAGTACCAGCGCCTCTTCATAGAGCGGGATCGACTCGATGTCGGGGTGGCGCATCGTCCGCACCATGGCGAGCTGCACCTCTTCGCGCAGCAGCATCTGCAAGACGTCTTCCGAATGTCCGGTGCGAACCGCGACCTCGATGCGGGGGTAGGCCGCCGCGAACCGCTGCAGCAGCGCGGGCAGGACATAAGTGCTGACCGCCGGAGCGGCACCGAGCACCAGCCGGCCGGCCGAGGCGGAGCGAGCGTCGGTCAGCGCCTGACGGCCATCGCGCACGGCCCGCATGGCGCGTTCGGCGTAGGGCAGGAAGGCGCGACCGGCGTCGGTGAGCCGCATACCGCGACGGGTCCGGGCAAAGAGTGGCTCGCCGAGCTCGCGCTCCAGGGCGTGCAGGCGAGCGGTAAGCGTCGGCTGGGTGACGAACATCGCCTCGGCGGCGCGACTCACGTTCCCGCGGCGGGCGACTTCGAGAAAGCCCTCCACCTGTGCAAGCAGCACTCTTTAGCTATAGACGTTTTCTATGGCGGCGTCAAGGGCAGGGGGGCGCGTTCAATGGCAGCCGTGACGCATGTCACCCGGAATAGCTGACCGCTGCGACTGGTTGAAAGGACGGTACGACCGTACTCTCCCGTAAGACGCGAATCAGCTACCCCTGAGGAGGAGGACCCATGGAAATCATTCGAAATCTCACGCGGCGCAAGCTGCGCAACATCCTGACCATCAGCGGCATCGTGATCGGCGTGCTCGCCCTGGTCACGATGGGCGCCATGGCGGAGAAGTTCAACGCCCTGCTCGCCGGCGGCGCGACCTACTTCGGCTCGAACGTGCAAGTGGCGGACAGCTCGGGTGGCGCGATCGGCGCCTTCGGCGGCGGGCTGCTCACGCTCGACCGGGTCGCGGCCCTGGAACAGGTCGACGGTGTCGCTGCGGCGTTCCCCGACGTGAGCGTCTCTGCCAAGCCGGGCAGCACGAACACCGTATCGTTCGGCATCCCCGACTACGTCTCCAACCTGGATCCGCGGGCCAATGACTACAGCGCCGTCAAACTCCAGATCGCGCAGGGGCGCAATATCACGACCAGCAGCACCGGTGAAGTGGTGCTGGGCTCTGACTTCGCCACGGAGTTCAAAAAGAATGTCGGCAACACGATTGACCTCCCAATCCGGGCGAAGGACGCGCCACCCGACTTCGTGAATCACAGCTTCACCGTCGTCGGCATCCTGGCCAAGACACAGACAGCGCCCGACACCGGGGCGTACGTCAGCCTCACCGACGCCCAGATGCTCCTAAAAGAGACCCTGCCGGTCAGCATCCGCAACAGCATCGACACCACCAAGCTCGTCAACGGCGCGACCGTGTACGGCAGGCCAGGTCAGGACCTCGATAAGCTCGCCGACAAAATCAACGCCGAGGTCCCGGGCGTGAAGGCGACCAAGCCGAGCGTGCTCGTCGCGAGCTTCAACGCGGGCGGCGCGATCTTCACCGCCATCACCACCGGCGCGGCGCTCATCGCACTCGTCGTCGGCGGCCTGTCAGTGATCAACACCATGCTGATGGCCGTCACCGAGCGCGTTCGCGAGATCGGGTTGAAGAAGGCGGTCGGCGCCAAAGTGGGACATATCCTGCGCGAGTACCTGCTCGAGGCGGTGCTGATCGGCAGCATCGGCGGCGGCATCGGATTGCTCCTCGGCTGGGGTCTGACCAGCCTGATCAACGCGGCCACCGCCTCGTCGAACCTCACGCTCTTCCTGCTCAGCTGGCGACTCGTGATCGTGGCGATCCTGTTCTCGGTGGGACTGGGCGCTGCCGCCGGCATCATTCCTGCCCTGCGGGCCTCCCGGATGGATCCGGTGCGGGCGCTGCGGGCGGCCTAGGAGGCACCATGGCAAGCATCGAACTTCACGACCTGACCAAGTACTACAAGCAGGGTGCGACCACGGTCAAAGCCGTGGACGGCATCGACCTCGAGATCGAAGCCGGCGAGTTCGTCTCGATCGTGGGCCGCTCGGGAAGCGGCAAGACCACGACGCTCGACCTTCTCGGGCTGCTGCTCCGGCCCTCGACCGGCCAGATC
>VBFR01000174.1 GCA_005889345.1 Chloroflexota bacterium | reverse complement strand
TCCGCGTTGTTCGCCTCACGCATTGCCGCAGCCAGCAGCCCGCCGAGAACAAGTACGACCCCCAGGATGTAGACCGTTGTCGCCGCCGTCCCCTGCGAGGTATCGCCGAAGACAAACGGGGTCACGAAGAGCGCGACGCCGAGAATAATGGTGGCATAGTCCTGCCACCGCCGCCATGCAGTACTCATAGTCCATTACCTCCTATGAACGTTCGCGGGTTTTTGACGAGGTCGAAACGAAACGCTGCGTTTCGTAATCTAGAATCGTGAAAGCCGGGCACGTATTCCATGACGGCCGCCGGCGTCCTGGCCGCCCCCGACGCTCGTCCACCGGCCACGCCATCCTGAAGGCGACGCGGGAAATCTTGGGGCGCAGCGGGGTGCATGGGTTGACGGTCGAGGGCGTGGCGGCCCGGTCGGGCGTCGCCAAGACCACCATCTACCGGCGCTGGCGGTCGAAAGAGGACCTGGCGCTCGCCGCGTTGCTCGAGGTCATCCAGCAGGAGCCGCCCGCCCTACCCCACGTCGGTAGCACAATGACGGCGCTCAGCGCTTACCTGCGGCGCCTCGTCGACAACCTCAACGTGAAACTTTATGGACGCATCATCCGCGGGCTGATCTCGGATCTCGGCGTCGACGCCCAGCTCGCGAAGGGGTTTCGGGAACGAGTACTGGCCCGCCGGGTCGCCGCGGTGACGCAGTTGCTTCAACGGGGGATCGAGCGGGGGGAGCTACGGCGAGACCTTGATCTCGAGATCGGTGTCGATTTGCTCCTCGGCCCCATCTACTACCGCCTGCTGATCAGCGGCGAGCCGCTCACGGGCGCCTTCGTCGACCGGCTGGTGCGTGCGATGATGGCGTACGGCCGATGAGGGTCGGATCGGGATGGGAATAGACGAAGCTCGGGGACCGTTTGGCTGTATATGAATGTGATGGCGTCTGAGCTCAAGCGGTTTCGAGCGGAGAAGGACGGCGTCTTTGCCCGCGACCCGCACTCACCGCTGACGGCGGATCAACGCCGCAGCTTCCACGGGCTGGCCTATTTCGACGAAAACCCCGCACTCATGATCCATGCCGGCATCGACCGTGAGGTCGATCCTGAAGAGGTGCGCATGGGAACCAGCAGCGGCGAGGAACAGGTTTACCATCGCTACGGTCTCGTCCGCTTCCAGGTGGACGATCAGGCGGCGCAGTTGACGCTGTACTCATCCGAGGACTCCAACGAGCTTTTCGTTCCGTTCCGCGACGCCACGTCCGGCCATGAGACGTATGGCGCGGGCCGGTATCTAGAGGTTGAGGCGCACGGCGACCACGTCACGATCGACTTCAACTATGCCTACAACCCCAACTGCGCGTATGACTCCGCGTGGAGCTGCCCATTGCCGCCCGTGGAGAACTGGCTCAAGGTCCCGATTCGCGCCGGCGAGAAGATATTCACCGGACATGAGGCAACCTCCTAAGCGCTCGACCAAGAGTGCAGGGCTGGTCCTGTTCCGGCGGCGCGATGGAAAGCTGGAGGTGCTTCTCGTCCATCCCGGCGGTCCGTTCTGGCAGCGACGCGACGAGGGCGTGTGGTCCATACCAAAAGGTGAGTTCGACGAGAATGAGGCAGGGATCGAGGTGGCACGCCGCGAATTTCAAGAAGAGCTCGGGACGGCCGCGCCTGATGGCGTGCCGACGCCCCTGGGCGAGGTTCGGCAGGCGGGAGGCAAGCTCGTCCAGGCGTGGGCTCTGACGGGCGACCTCGACGTCTCAAGGATGACGAGCAACACCTTCGAGATCGAGTGGCCGCCGCGGTCGGGGAAGATGCAGACATTTCCCGAGATCGACCGCGCCGGGTGGTTTGACCTCGACACCGCGCGTCGCAAGCTGCTCCCCGCCCAGCAGGCATTCGTCGATCGCCTCGAAGCGCTGGTATGACGTTCGCCGAGCTGAGCGGTTACCTCGACCGGCTGGAGTCGACCAGCAGCAGGAACGATCTGGTCAAGACGCTCGCGGAACTCTATACGAAGAGCTCGCCTGACGAGATCCAGCCGCTGACCTACCTGATCCAGGGGCGCCTCGTCCCCTTCTTCGAGCCGGTCGAAATCGGCCTGGGAGAAAAGCTGGTGATTGCGGCCATCGCCCAGGCCTTCACGACGGCAAACGCGGAAGTCGCCAAGCTTTTTGGGCGCCTTGGTGACCTTGGCCTGGTGGCGGCCCAGTTCGCCGGGCAGACACCCAGCTCCTCGCTGCCGGTTACCGAGGTCCACGCCCGGTTGATGCAGATCGCGGTCGCCGCCGGCGCCGGCTCCGTTGAAAAGAAACGGTCGCAGTTTGCCGCTCTGCTTAACCAGGTCGACCCGGCCTCGGCCAAGCACCTGGTGCGGATGGCGCTCGGTCGCCTGCGACTCGGCATCGGTGATCCCACCGTCCTCGACGCGCTCTCATTCGCCAAAAAAGGCGATCGCTCGCTGCGGCCGCTGCTGGAAGGTGCCTACAACCGGGTCTCTGACCTTGGCCTGATCGCAAAGACCTTCTGGTCGGGTGGGGAAGACGAGGTCAACGCGCTGAAGATCACGGTGGGACGGCCGATCCGCAGCCAGCTTGCCGAGCGCCTGCCCAATCCGGAAGCCGTCATCAAGCGCCTTGGGCTGGTCGCCGTCCAACCGAAGTACGACGGCATCCGCGTGCAGATCCACAAGAACGGCTCGGCGGTGCGCGTCTTCTCGCGCAACCTCGAGGACTACACGCTGATGTTCTCCGAGCTCACGGCGGCCGCGAAGGGATTGAAGGACGACACGCTCATCCTCGACGGCGAAGCGATCGCGTACAGCAAGGAATTGGAGGAGTACCTGCCGTTCCAACTGACGGCGAGCCGCCGGCGGCAGCACGGCATCGAACAGGCGGCGCAGGAGTTGCCGCTGGTCGCTTTCGTCTTCGATATCCTCTATCGAAACGGCCGCGACCTCACCGAGCTCCCCTACGAGGAGCGGCTCGCGCTGGTCGACGAGGTAATCGCCGGCTCGACCGTGCTGCTCCCCGCTCCCATCATCAAGACCGATTCGGTCGAGGTCCTGACCAAGACGCTGCTCGACTCCATCAGCCAGGGTCTGGAAGGCGTCGTCGTCAAGCGACCGGACTCCAAATACCAGGCGGGCGCGCGCAACTTCAACTGGGTCAAGCTCAAACGCCATACCAGTGGAGAGCTGAACGATACCGTCGACCTGGTCTTGATCGGCTACTACTTCGGAAAGGGCAAGCGGGCCGACTTTGGCGTGGGGGCGCTGCTGGGAGGCGTCTACGACGCGGACAACGACCGCTTTGCCAGCATCACCAAGCTCGGCACCGGCTTATCGGACGCCGAATGGCGGCAGCTGCACGAGCGCGCGGACAAGTTGCAGGTCGAGCAGCGACCGGCGCGCGTGGACTCGATCCTGGTGCCGGATGTCTGGCTCAAGCCCGAGGTGGTGGTCGAAGTGATGGCCGACGAGATCACCCCCAGCCCGAGGCACACGGCCGGCCGGGTTGGCGATGAGCCGGGGTTCGCGCTTCGCTTCCCGCGAATCGTCTCCTTCCGAAGCGCGGACAAGCGGCCCGAGGACGCGACGACCGTCAAAGAGATCGCCGAGCTGTTCCGTCAGCAGAGGCAGCGCAAGCAACCCGCCTGAGAGCCGGTGTGGCATCCTCCTCCTGAGGGCGATGTCCGTGGCACAGGCGGTACGAGTGGATCCCCGGTTGGAAGCGCTGCTTCGGGAATACCCCGGTCATCCTTACAAGAAGTGGCAGGGGGCACACTGGCGGCTGCTGAGCCTCGTCGAGCTCGGTCTCACCGAAGCTGATGACCGAATCGTGGGCGCTGTCAACCGCGTGCTGCAATGGCTGCTCAACCCTCGGCGCACGACACCTGAGATCTCTGGCCGCTACCGGCAGTGCGCCTCGATGGATGGAAATGGCCTCCTCGTGTGCTGCCGCCTCGGAATGCAGTCGGATCCGCGCGTGATAGCGCTGGCCACGCGCCTGACGCAGTGGCAGTGGCCCGACGGTGGCTGGAATTGTGACCGGCGCCCGAACGTGACGCATTCCTCATTTCACGAGTCGTTGCCCCCACTCCGCGGCCTGGCGGCTTACGGTGCATTCCCCGACGCGACCGCGCGCGCCGCCGAGTTCTTCTTGCGCCATCGGATGTTCCGCACGGAATCGGACGGCACGGTCATCAATCCGGAGTGGCTCCAGCTTCACTGGCCCGCGTACTGGCACTACGACGTCCTGCTGGGATTGCGCGCCAT
>VBFR01000173.1 GCA_005889345.1 Chloroflexota bacterium | reverse complement strand
CACCCGTCAGAAGCGGTGCAGGATCGGGATGCGCGGCGCGATGACGTAGTTCAGCTGGACCAGAAAGATCAGCGTGATGCTTACCCAGGTTGGAAGCACGATGCAGGTGGCGGTTGCGATCGCGTACAAGGACTGAGCGATCAAGATCCGGCCGCGCATCAGCGGGGCGACGTCCGTCATCTCCGGCTGCTTGAACAAGCCCGCGCGCAGTCCGTACTGGAGTCCGGCGAGCAGCGTCATGCCCAGGAGCACGATGTTGAGCCAGTACTCGACGAGCGCCACTCGAAAGGTGGGAAAGTGCGCCAACAAGGCGGTTGAG
>VBFR01000042.1 GCA_005889345.1 Chloroflexota bacterium | reverse complement strand
GGTCGCCACGCCTTCGCCAACGGTCTCAAGCAGCAAGCCGAGACCGCCGGACGCTAACCACCCAATCCCAGCCTGACCGCCCCTACCGCTCGTACTCCGACGGCGACGAGACCCGTAGTCACGAGCCCCACGGCCACGATCCCGGCGGAGACCAGGCCGAGAGCTACGACGCCCACCGCGACGAGTCCAAGCGCAACGGGGGCCACCGCGATAACGACCACCCTCCCGACGGCCAAAGGCGACATGGACCAACGGCATTCCTCGCCAGCTTTCCGACGATCGGTACTCAAACCCCGGCATCTCGGCTCCTCGGCAATGTGATCGGATGACTGCCGCACCCGTACGGTGCGGCGAGCATCGTTACCATT
>VBFR01000041.1 GCA_005889345.1 Chloroflexota bacterium | reverse complement strand
GGTGACGCCTGTCAGCGACGCCAGACGGAGAGCCAGGACCGGGCATGCATCGACGGCGCGCCGCGCGTGTTCGACGAGGCTGGGTGGGACCGTCCCGGGTTTGAGAATCGGATAGCCCCAGTCGTCGAGGCTGATCAACTCCGGGAGCAGCTCGGCGCACAGGCCATGGCCGTCGCAGCGGATGCGGTCGATCTGCAGGACGTCGCCCATCAAGCCACTGCCACCCTCGCCGGCTCGGAAATCGTGAGACACCGGCGGCGTTGATGTGCGGCAAACTCCTCGCCAAACTCCTGCAGCGCACTCTGCAACAGGACGGCCGCCCCATCCGGGTGGTGGCACGCGCCGCGGCCAGTCAGCTGGCCGCTCCAGCGGACGATGCGATCGAGATCGCCGGGCTGCGAAGACTGCGCGGCCAGCCGCTGCGTCGCACCCGCGATCGCCGAGAGACCGAAGACGCACGGCCCACATTGACGCGCGCTCTGAGAGGCCAGGTAGGTCAGGAGCCGGGCGGTCGCCTCCACGCCGCAGCTGTCGGAGGGAAGGAAGTGGACGACCCCGCATCCCAGCGCCAGGCCGCGCGCGCGCATGGAGGGCGCGTCGAGCGGCAGGCCCCATTGCTCGTGCAGATCCGCCCAGCCGCCGAAATAGCCACCGAGCAGCACGCCTCGCACATCGCCGCGGAGACCACCGGCGGCGGCCGCCGCGTCCGACAACGTCGCCCCCAGCTCGATTTCGTGTACTCCGGCGTGGTTAACGGCACCCGACACCGTGAGGAGACCTATGCCCCGCGCCCGTCCGTGGCCGAGACCCTGGTACCAGGCGTGGCCCCGGCGCGCAATCAGCGCGGCCAGCGCCAGGCTTTCGACATTCTGTACCAGCGTCGGCCGGCCTCCGACACCGCGTTCGAAGGGGCGCGGCGGGGTCGTCGTCGGCCGGGCATCGCCCGCGTTCACGTAGTGCACCGCGGCGGACTCCTCGCCCGATACGTAGCCGGCCGGCGCCGTGACGATACGCGTGCGCCCGCGCGCATCGCCCGGCCGCTCAGCCAGCGCGTTCCGGAGCGCCGCCTCCGCCGCTGCATGCTCGACTCCGACATAAAAGATGATGTCGTTGGCGCCAACCGCCCGTGCGGCGAGCAGCGCGCCGTCGATCACGAGGTGGGGCCTGGCCGCCATCAACGAGCGATCCTTGAAACTCAACGGCTCGCCCTCGGCGCCGTTTGCCAGCACGACCGCACCTCCGGCGGCGCGCTCGGCGACGGCTCGCCACTTGCGGCCGACCGGGAAGCCGGCGCCACCCCGGCCCAGCAGCCCACTGGCGTCCAGCTCGGCAATCAGCGCGCCGGACGGAATGGCCGGTAGCGGCCCGAGCCGCTGACGATGCGCCATCAGACGTTCGGCGCCGGCCGAGCGGGCGATCAGCTCCATTTCTGGCCTTGCGGAAAGGGGGCCGGGAGCTGTCGCCACGTCGTGTGCGAAGCGGCGGTCGCGCGCCAGGCGACGGCGGCCACGACGCTACCGATGCATACGGCTTCGATGCCGAGCATCCACGCGAAGCGTGGGTCGGTGCCGGTACCGATGCCGTGGATCACGGCGATCGGCCACATGGCGTAGGTCAGCCAGTGGACCGCCCGCCAGGCGGATCGACCGAAGAAGGGGCGAAGCAAGCTGGTCGCGACGATCGCGAGCAAAAGGTAGATCGCGACCACACCCAGACCCAGCCAGAGGCGACGGTATGAGGAAGAAAAGGGAATGATGGCGGCCTGCCAGCCGAGAGCTGTGAACGGGTCGACGACGGCGGTCACGATGTGGATCCCAAGGAAGATAAGCGTGGCCAACGCCAGGTTGCGGTGCAAACCGGTGGTGAGGAAGCGCGGCCACGACGCGGTCTGCCAGCGCATCGCGGAAACGATGCCGAGGACGACAACCGCGGTGAGGAGGACGAGGCTGACAACGCCGGCGCCACGGGTCGCGTACCAGAGGATGGTGTCGCTCATGCCGCCAACCCCGAGGGATCCGGCCAGCGGCCGATGTAGTGGATCGTCCCGTCGTTCTCGACCAGGCGGGCCGGCAGGTGGCAGCTCAGCAGCCAGTCGATCGCCGCCTCCCCGCGGACGATCGCCGCGGTGGACGCGATATTCGCGTCGAGACAGGTCGCGGCGGCGACCGTGACGGTTCGGAACGGACCGGTGGCCGGGAGGCTCGTCTGTGGGTCGATGATGTGATGCAGCACCGCGGCGCCGCGCATCCAGCGGCGAATGGTGGTGCTCGAGGTGGCGACCCCGCCCGCCGGTAAGCAGATAACTTCGCCATCAGCGTCCGGGCTGACGCGGCTGTCTTCCGCGATGCGAATGCGCCAGCCGCCGGAGGGGGGCGTTCCCGCCATCGCAATGTCACCCCCGAGGCTAACGAGCACACCGCCGACTCCCGCGGCCGCGAGGGCCGTTCGGGCGGCGAGGTCCGCGGCGAGAGCCTTCCCGGTCGAGCCGAGGTCGAGCTCGACGCCGGCGGGCAACAGCACGGTCCGCGACTGCGGGTCGAAGCGGATCGCCTGCCAGCCGGGGACGCGCCAGGCGCGCAACTTCACCTCCTGTTGAGGGCCTTTCGCGGCGACAAGAGAAAAGTCTTCGTCATAACCCGCGACCCGAATGGCGTGGCCGATCGTGGGATCGACGGCTCCATCGGTCAGTCGCGCGGCTCGCTGCGCGGCGCCGATTGCCGTGGCAAGCAGCGGACTGACCCGCACGGTGCGCCCCGGTGTCGCGTTCAGCCGGCTCAGTTCGCTATCTTCCCGAAAGCGGCTGTAGGCCCTGTCGACGTCCTCGAGGACCTCCCTCACGGCGGTGCTAGCGGGAGCCAGCGCATCGGCCTCGGTTGCCAGAACGTGCACCGAGGTGCCCAACGCCTTCCAGCTCCTGAGCGCGGCGATCATCACGAACCGCCGCTGGTCACCGTGCCGCTGCCGCTGCTCCCGGTGGTGGGCGCCTGCGGTGCCGCTTGCAGGCTACTGCTGCTGCTCGACGAGCTCGAATTCGAGCTGGAGTCGGTCGTCGTCGTCGAGGTCGTGGTATTCGCGGCCGTGGCCGATGCGTTCGTCGATGATTTGCCGGCGTAGGAGGCGGCGGCGACGTAACCGACGCCAACCACGGCGACCAGCGCGCCGGCGGTCGCGCCAAACGTCAGTCGCCGCAGGCGCTCGAGCCCACGGTCCCGCTGGGTCGGAGTCAAAGAGTTCATAGGGGCATGGTGCCGCAGGGCACCTTGCAAAACCGTGACGCCGGAACCGGAGGTTCCTAAAAGGTCCCTAACGCTGGCGGCGTCTCCGGTGTGGCCGCGCGCGTGCCGGCCGGGCGAGCCAGCAGCCGTGGCCAGGTCACCGCCATGCTGGCTCCGCCCGCCGCCGAGCTCCCGACCTCCCAACGGCCGTTGGTCGCGCGGACCACGGCGTCGGCGATGGCCAGCCCGAGACCCGCGCCGCCGGGCTGATCCGTCGCCCGTCGGAACCGTTCGAAGATCTCACCGCGCTGCTCCGCGGGAATGCCGGGGCCTGAGTCATCGACGACCAGCTTGATGCGGTTGCCTTCTGCCGCCACGCGCACATCGATCGCGCCCCGCTCCGGCGTGTATTTGCATGCGTTGTCGAGCAGAACACCAACGAGATGGTCGAGCCATTCCGGCGAGGCGGCGATCACGTGCGAGTCCCCGCTGATGCGGACGGTGAGCCGCTGATGGCGGGCTTCGGCCACGGCAGCGAAACGGTCCACCGCCTGCTGGGCCATCACGCCGACATCGACTGGCTCCGACCGGTCCGAGTGCGGCATGGACTCGAAACGCGCCAGCCAGAGCAGGTCGTCGACGAGGCGGCGCATCCGCTGGCTTTCCTGGTTGACGCGCGTGAACGCGCGCTGATACCATTCGCCGTCGCGAGGTTGCGACAGGGCGAGCGAGGTTTGCGCCTGGATCACGGCGAGCGGCGTGCGGAGTTCGTGCGACGCATTGGCGGTGAAGTCCATCTGTCGCCGGCGGGCCTGCTCGATCGGCGCGGCCACCCGTCGACCGATGGTCAGTGCGCCCATGAAGACCACCAGCAACAGCGCTGGTCCGATCAGGAGTTCGGCCTGGATCAAGTTGCCACGCGCCTGGTACACGCTGTTCATCGACTGGCCGACGACGGTCCAGTCGTCTGAGGTCAATCCGCCCATGACGCGCAGGTCGACGCCGGAGACGGTGATCGTTTGCGGATCTTTGATGCGGTTGTAGGGTACCGGCAGGGTGATGTTGGCGGCCTCGGCGCTGCTGTCAGCGTAGTTGCCGTCGGGATGAAACGTCCACCAGAGAACCGGCGCGTCGAAGCGCTGCATTCCAGGCGGTCCCCCAGGGTTACCACGGGTCGGCCCGCCCCGCTGTTTGGCCATTGAACCGAGCCATGAGGAGAGCGTGCTATCGACGTTCGACGTGAGGTTATGGGTGACGATCAACACGACCGCGACCGCGATCAGCAAATAGAGGGCGGCCACGATGCCGGTCGCCGCGAGAGCCACTCGCTGCGCGCCGGACCGAACCAGGTCGACCCGAGCCATACTCAACGTCCTTTCACCCACACCAGTGTGCCGTCGTGATCCTTTCGATTTGATGACACCATACAAACAAAGTCGGGGCCGGGATCGATCCCGGCCCCATTGTGATCGGTAGGTGACGACTAGGGAACGGTCGGGAACTGGCCCGCGTTCTCCTGCGCCTCCCGCGCCGCACTCTCTCCCGCCTCGTGCGCCGCGGTCTCGTTCGGCACAAAGGTGCCCGAGCCGGCGCTCGGGCTGGCAGCGGTCGCGGCGACATTCGTCGTCGTGGCAGCGCTGGCTCCCAGCGGTCCGGCGATCGTGGCGCCGATGACACCGCCCGTCAGCAATGACCCCGCAACCGCGGCGCCGACGAGAAACCTTCTGATCTGGTTCATTTCTTTCACCTCCTTGTGCGTGGCAATGGAGCCAGCATGGAGGCGGCCGCCTTTCGAAAGCGAGACAAAAGTACGTTCTGTTCTACGAGTCGGCAGATGACGTTCGTTCCAAGGCGCCCGTTCACTTCGCCGCCCACGTGGCCCGCTGGAAAGAATTCCAGGGTCACGGAACGCTGCTGATGATCGGCACGTTCGCCAATGCCCAGGAGGACGGATCGATGGCGATCTTCACCACGCGCGAGGCCGCTGAAGCCTTCGCCAGGAGTGATCCCTTCGTCCTCAACGGCGTGGTGCGCGGGTGGTCCATCCGCGAGTGGAACGAAGCGATCGCCGGCCCGTGACGGGGAGAACGAGACGCCGATAATGTCCGGTAGCTATGGGAGACGAGACGCTTACCGTCACCGACAACCGAACCGGCCGCCGCTACGAGGTCCCCATACGTGATGGCGCGATCGCCGCCACCGATCTCCAGAAGATCACCTCGGATGGGCCGGGCTCCGGACTGCTGAGCTACGATCCCGCCTTTCTCAACACCGCGAGCTGCCGGAGCGCGATCACCTTCATCGACGGCGAGCGGAGCATTCTCCGCTACCGCGGCTATCCCGTCGAGGAGCTGGCCGAGCGCAGTAGCTTCCTCGAGGTCGCCTATCTCCTGATCCATGGCGAGCTGCCCGATCCGACCCAGCACCGCCAATGGGTGGACGCGATCACGCATCACACCCTGCTTCACGAAAACATCAAGAAGCTGATCGATACCTTCCATCACGACGCCCACCCGATGGGGATCCTTGTCGGGACCGTGGGTGCGCTATCCACCTTCTACCCCGACGCGAAGGACATCTTCAACGAGGAAAGTAGGCGGCTGCAGATCCTGCGCTTGATCGCGAAGATGCCGACGCTGGCGGCCTTTGCCGCCCGCCACGCGGTCGGCATGCCCTATGCCTACCCCGACAACGATCTCTCCTACGCCGGCAATTTCCTGAACATGATGTGGAAGGCCACCGAGCTGAAATACGAGCCCAGCCCCGTACTGGAGCGGGCGCTCGACGTATTGCTCATCCTGCACGCCGACCACGAGCAGAACTGCTCGACCAACGTGATGCGCGCGGTGGGCAGCTCGCACGCGGATCCGTTCTCAGCCACCGCCGCGGCCGCCGCCGCGCTCTACGGCCCGCTGCACGGCGGCGCGAATGAGCAGGTGCTGCGGATGCTCAAGGAAATCGGATCGGTCAGTAAGATCCCCGAGTACGTGAAGCGGGTCCGTAGCGGCGAGCTGCGCCTGATGGGGTTCGGCCATCGCGTTTACAAGAATTACGACCCGCGGGCGCAAATCATCAAGAAGGTCGCCGATGACGTGCTGGCGGTCACCGGTCGCAGCCCGCTGCTCGACATCGCGCTGGAGCTGGAGCGGGTGGCCCTGGCGGACGACTATTTCATCAAACACCGCCTCTATCCCAACGTCGACTTCTACTCCGGCATCATCTACGCCGCCATCGGCTTTCCCGTCGAGATGTTCCCGGTGCTGTTTGCGATCGGCCGGACGCCGGGCTGGTTGGCGCAATGGCAGGAAGGGCTGCTCGATCCGGAACAGAAGATCGCGCGGCCGCGGCAGGTTTACACAGGCCCGGCGGAACGGCACCTACCCGGCGTTCGCGCCGAAGCCATCTCGCGCTAGCGGCGGTTTTCAGGAACAAGCTCCAGGTGGGCCGCTCTGTCCGACGAACCTACTTAAAGCTCAGCTTTGCCGACGAAGAACGCATTTTCGACCGAGTCTGTGACGACGGTTTCGTGGTTCTCTCCAAGCATCTTCAGACGCCTGATATTGCGGCCGCCGTTTGGGACCATCTGCCCACTCATCATGTAGCCGGCGACTGGGAGGATTACGACTGCGCAATACTGCCCCGGTTGCTAGTGTCCAAGGTTCGTCCCACCTACCTCGGCATCGAGAGCTGGCTGGAAGCGGGCCGCACGGGAGAGCCGCGAGGTATCCGGCCGCCTTCTCCATACTTACTCAGCCAGCGAGATGCGCCAATCATGTCGTGGAACCGCAGCCGACCGAAACGGCCGGGCGGGGAGCTCTCCGTTGAACGCAGGCTCGACTATGGCGTTTGGCTCGAAACGGTCCTCGGCGAATACGAACGTATCAGCAGCTGGATCAAACGCTGGGCACGAAAAGAGCGTCTCAGCAAATTGCCACCGCCGGTCTATCGATACGCGTCAGAATAGAGCGCAGGAAATCAGGGAAGCAGGCGGAACCAGCGCAAGCTGAAGAGCCCGCCGGCCACCAGGATGATGGTGCCGAACGCCAGCAACGGCACGGTGAGATCGAGCTTGGTGGTGACCCAACCGATCTTCGAGCCGAGATCGCTGTAGATCTTGCTGAGCTGGGCCTCGTCGGCGGCGTAGTAGTAATGGCCGCCAGTCGCCGTGCTGATCTGCTGCAGCGCCTGTTCGTCGACGCCGTCGACAACCCGGCCCTGCACCATCGTCGTCTGGTTGCGCTGCCCGACGCCAACCGTCTGGACGGGGATTTTCGCTTGAGCCGCTTCGCCGGCGGCGGTCGCCGCATCGATACCGGTATTCGAGGTGCCGTCCGTCAGCAACACGACCATCGCGTAGTTCTGGGACTTCGGGCCGTTCGGGTCGGCGATGTTGGCGAGTTGTGCGACCGCGACCTGGATCGCGGAACCGATCGCGGTTCCCCCTCCCGGCCGGAGCGTACCGAGAGCATCTTTCACCGCGCCTTTGTCCGTCGTCAGCGGCGTGACCACCTCGGCCTGGGCATTGAAGATGACGAGACCGACCTGGGCGTTGCTCGGCAGCTTGTCGATCAGCGTCCGCCCCGCCGCGATGGCCGCCTCGATGCGGGTGGGCTGCACGTCGGTCGCCGCCATCGATCCGGAGACGTCGACCGCGAGCATCACGCTGGTCTGCCCCTTCGGAATGCGGATGCTCGCCTGGGGGCGCGCCATCGAGAACAGCAGGCCGGCTACGCCGGCGATGAACAGGATCGCGGGGATATGGCGCCGGAGACCGGGGCCCTTTCCCATCACCTGGCTAAGCAGCGCCAGGTTGGTGAAGCGCACCGCGTAGGCGCGGCGTCGCCGCTGGCTCGTGATGTAGAAGCCGACCAGCATGGGGATGGCCAGCAGGCCTAACAGTAACCACGGTGATTGGAAGCTCATGCGCTAACCCGTGCCAGCCGTCCCCCGCGCTGGGCCTCGCGTTGCTTGATGAACGCAACCAGCTGGGGCACGAGCTCCGCGGCGGTGCTCATCTCGGCCACGGCGGCCCGAGCCCGGAGAAGCTCGGTCCGGATCGTATCCCGCTGCGCCGTCGCCGCCTCCTGGAAGCGCGCTCGCAGATGCGCGCTCCGAGTATCGACCAGGATCTGCTCGCCACTCTCGGGGTCTTCGAAGGTGACGACCCCTACATCCGGGATCTCACCCTCGCGCGGATCCGTGATCCAGACGGCGACGACCTCGTGGCGGATCGCCAGCGCGCTCAATGGTTTCTGCCAGCCGCCAGGCGTCATGAAATCACTGATGAGAACCATCATCGACGGGCGCCGGATGAGACGGCCCGCCTCCGCCAGCGCGCGGCCGAGATCGGTTGGACCCACCTCCTGCGCTTCACCAGAGGGGGAGGGATTTTGCAGGCCGTCGGTCGCGCGCTCCATCCGAGCGATCAGCTGCAGCAGGGCAGTGCGGCCCGCTGACGGCGGGATGATCGACCGGACATGGTCGTCGAAGAGCAATGCACCCACCCGGTTTCCACGGCCGATCAGCAGCTGCCCCACGACAGCCGAGAATTCGAGCGCCAGCTGCCGCTTGAGGCAGCGCGCGGTGCCCCAGTCGAGTGAGCGCGTCGTGTCGACCAGCAGCCAGGCATCGAGGCCACGGTCCGGAAGCGACTCCCGGACGTAGGGACGGTCCGACCGCGCCGTGATGTTCCATTCGATCGTGCGTGGGTCGTCGCCCGCCTGGTACTCGCGCACGTCGCTGTACTCGAGACCGGCGCCACGCATGCTTGACCGCTCGTCGCCGCCGGGATGGAAGCCGAGCCGTCGGAGCACCGGCCAGCGCGAGCGGCGCAGCAACTGGTCGACGGCGACGCCGCCCGCTACCGCGTCAGGAGGCAACCCGATCTCCGAGATCGATGCGAGGCGGCGGGAATCGCTCGAGCACGCGCTTGACTATCGTCTCGGCATTGACGCCCGATGCAATCCCCTCGTAGGTCAGAACGAGCCGGTGCCGGATCACTTCTGGCGCAACTTCGCTCAGGTCGTGCGGGAGGACATAAGAACGCCCGCGCATGAAGGCGAGCGCTCGACCGGCGGCCACCAGGTTGATCGACGCGCGGGGGCTCGCGCCGTAGGCGATCGCCGGGGCGAGATCCTCGAGACCTTTGACCTTCCCGGGGCGGCTCGCATAGGCGAGCGTCGCGGCGTAGGTGCGTACCGCGGGATCGACATACACCTCCGCGACCGACTGCTGCATCTCCTTGAGCTGATCGAGCGTCACGACCTGGCGAAGCTCGATCGCCGGCCCGGTGATCCGCTCGACGACGACGACCTCTTCCTGGAAGGACGGGTAATCGACAAGGACCTTCAACATGAAGCGATCGAGCTGCGCTTCGGGGAGCGGGTAGGTGCCGTCGGTCTCGATCGGGTTCTCGGTGGCGAGCACGACGAACGGATCCGGAAGCGGATGGGTGTCCTTGCCAATCGTCACCTGGCGTTCCTGCATCGCCTCCAGCAAGGCCGATTGCACCTTGGCGGGCGCCCGATTGATCTCGTCGGCCAGCAAAAGGTTGCAGAAGACCGGTCCCAACTCCGTCGAGAAGTCGCCGCGGCCGGGATTGTAGATGCGGGTGCCGATGAGGTCGGCGGGAACGAGGTCGGGGGTGAACTGGATGCGGCCCGCCGCGCCGCCGATCACCTGGGCAAAGGCCTTGACGGTGACAGTCTTGGCCAACCCGGGCACACCTTCGAGCAGGACGTGGCCGCCGGAGAGGAGCGCGATCAGCAGCCGCTCCAGGAGTCGGTCCTGGCCGACGATCAGCCGTTTGACCTCGAATAGGATCTGCTCGATGGGCGCCGGCACGCGCGCGGCGAGCTCGCGGGCCGTATCGGTGGGGCTCGCGGCTTGCTCGCGAGCGACAAGCGGTCGATTGATCATCTGAGCCTCCATGCCATGACAGTCCTCCGATTGAACCTCGTCGAGATGAACCCTTTCTGAGTCGAAGATGAGGGATATCTAAGATTCGGGGAAATGGGGTGGGCTCGCCGGCGTCGAGTACGCGATGCGATTCAGAACGGGATCGTGAACCGGCGGTGCGGTAGGGTAGCGCCGTGGGAATGATGCCGCCGGGACACAGCGGCCCGTCGATGTTCTGGATGTGGGGCCGTGGGCGGCCCAAGATTGCGGACAGCGGTCCAGCCAACAGCGGCCTCACGGGCGACCCGGTCATCGAGGAGCCCCAACAGCCAGAAGGGCCGAAGGACCTTCGCGGGCGCTGGCGCAACCTCAAGCAGTCCGTCCGGGGCACCGCGGCCGCGCTCCCCAGGGTCATTCGACTGGTCTGGGACGCCAGCCCGACGATCACCACCGGCCTGTTCGCAGTGACGGTGATCGCCGGAATCATCCCGGCTATCTCCGCATACATGTCGAAGCTGCTCGTCAATGCGGTCGTGCTCGGCATCGAAGTCCACAATCACCCAACCGCGGTCGCCGATGCCATCCGCTTCGACTTCGGACCGTTCCGCACCCCGATCTTCACGACCGTCAACGGGATCATCTTCATCGCCGTCCTGCAATTACTGATCTTCGCCCTGATCGCCTTTCTCAGTACGGCTCGCAACATCACCCAACAACTTCTACAGAACGCGGTGTCGATGCGCATCCAGTTGATGGTGATGGAGAAGGCGGCGTCGCTCGACCTTGCCTTCTACGAGGACCCGGCGTCTTACGACTTGCTCCGCCGTGCCCAGACCGATTCCATCAACCGCCCCGTGCTGATGATCTCGACCGCCTTCGGGCTGGTGCAGACGGCGCTGACGTTCGTGACGATGATCGCGCTGCTCGTCGTCGTCAGCCCACTCCTCGCACTGCTCGCGCTCCTCTCCCCTGTCCCTGCGTTCATCGCCGACACCCGCTACGGATGGCGCGGCTACAACATCGCACGCTGGGGCTCACGGTTGCTGCGGCGGATGAACTATCTCGTCACCCTGCTGACCACGGACAGCTACGCCAAGGAGGTCAAGCTGTTCGGGCTGGGGCGCTACTTCATCGACCGCTACCGACTGATCGGCAATGCCTACTACGGCAGGCAGCGCCGGCAGGTTGTGCGGCGTTATCTGGTCGGTTTTCTCTGGGGCAACCTCAGCACGATCGCCACCTCGGTGACGTATTTGTATGTCGCGCTGCAGGCGATCATCGGCAAGCTCACGCTCGGCGACCTCACGCTCTATACGACCGCGGCGCAGTCGGTGCAGAACTCGATCCAGGGCATCCTCGGCGGGTTCTCCGGCATGTACGAGCACAACCTCTATCTGAGCAACCTCTTCGAGCTGATGGAAACGACGAGTGCGCTCCCCGCTCCCGCCAAACCCGTCCCCGTTCCCAATCCCGTCCGGGGTGAGATCCGATTCGACCACGTGAGCTTCGCCTACCCGGGCGCGGCCGAGAACGCGCTGACGGACTTGAGCTTCACCGTCGACGCCGGTGAGACGATCGCAATCGTCGGTCGCAACGGCGCGGGCAAAACCACCCTCTTCAAGCTGATCTGCCGTCTCTACGATCCGACCGCCGGTGCCATCCTGATCGATGGCATCGACATTCGCGACGTGGACCCGGCCGAGCTGCGCGCCCAGATCGGCGGCATGTTCCAGGATTACGTCACCTACCAGGCGACAGCCGCCGAGAACATCGGGCTTGGACACCTCGACGCGCTCGCCGACCGCGAGGCGATCCTCAAAGCCAGCCGGCAGGCCGGTGCCGATGGTCTGATCGCAGGCTTACCCCAGGGCTACGAGACGGCGCTGGGAAAATGGTTCGATGCCGGCGTCAACCTGTCAGGCGGCGAGTGGCAAAAGGTTGCGCTGGCACGCGCGTTCATGCGCGATGCGCGCATCCTCCTCCTTGATGAGCCGACCTCCGCGCTCGACGCCCAGGCGGAGTACGAGCTCTTCGAACGCATCCACTCGCTGACGCGGGGCCGCACCGCGGTCTACATCTCGCACCGCTTCTCGACCGTCCGCCGCGCCGATCGAATCCTGTTCCTCGAGCACGGCCGCCTCGTCGAACAGGGAACCCACGAGCAGTTGATGCGACTCAACGGCCGTTACGCGCGCCTGTTCCGTCTGCAGGCCTCCGCCTATACCGGGGAGGACATTCTCCCCGAGGATGTCGACCTGGACATCGCGCCGACCGCGTGACGCGGCGCGGCTGGGCCCTGTTTGCGGCCATGGCCGTCATCTGGGGTATCCCCTACCTGCTGATCAAGATCGCCGTAGGAGAACTGACGCCCGCCAGTCTGGTCTTTCTGCGAACGCTGGTCGGCGCCGCCCTGTTGCTGCCCGTGGCCGCTGCCCGGGGCTGGCTCGCACCGCTGTTTCCCTACTGGCGGTGGGTGCTGGTCTACACCGTCGTCGAAGTTTCGGCTCCCTGGTTCCTTCTGGCCGACGGCGAGCGCCGGCTCTCGAGCTCGCTCACCGGCCTGATGATTGCCGCAGTACCACTATTGGCTGCGGTGATTCAGCTGCTGACCCGCGCCGACGACCGCATGGACCGGCGCCGGGTGACCGGCCTGCTGGTCGGTTTCGCCGGTGTCGCCATCCTGGTAGGTCTCAACGTCTCCTTCAAGGACCTGGGGGCGGTCGGTGAGGTCGGCCTGGTCGCGCTCGGCTACGCGGCCGGCCCGATCATCATCGCGCGGCGGCTCCCCAGCCTGCCGGCCGTCGGCGTGGTCGCGGCATCACTGGTGCTGACCGCGTTGCTCTACGCCCCGGTCGCGATACCCCAGCTCCCGAGAGCCATACCGTCCGGGCGGGTACTCCTGGCGGTCCTGATCCTGGCGGTGGTGTGCACCGCGCTCGCCTTCCTGCTGTTCTTCGCCCTCATCACGGAGGTGGGCCCGGTCCGGGCCACCGTCATTACCTATTTCAACCCGGCGGTCGCGTTGCTTCTCGGCGTGATCTTGCTCCAGGAGCCCTTTACCGTGGGCGCGGTCGTCGGTTTCTCGCTGATCCTCGCGGGGTCGATGCTGGCGACGAGGCGGACTAGTGCGCTCGGCTCCGCGCCTGTCCCATCATCGACGTCTTGGGGAGCTGTAGCACGGTATAGACGCGCGCGGCAGCGCCGATCCCAAGGATGAGGAAGATCGCGGCCAGGACGAAGAGCGCGATGAACGCCAGGCGGTTCGCCGCGTACACCGTCAGGTAGAGGACCGCCGCCACCGCCCAGAAGGCAGCCACGGCCGCAGCGAGCCGCGCCCAGACCGGCACGGCCGTCTTAAAGCGCTGGTCCGTCCCGAGGTTGAGCGGAATGCGCGCCGCCCACGACGGCTTGACGGCCCAGACCCAGGCGAGGAGCGCCCAGAAGACGACGTTGAGGATGGCGAAGATGCTCAGCACGACACGAAGGAAGGTCATGGCAGTGAAACGTTACGATCGATCTAAAACCTGCGGCGTGGTCTGACCGAGGAGGGAACATGATGAAGGCTGCGGCGAACACAGCGGTTCGAACTCGTTTTGCCGGATGGCCCAAGCCGGCTTTACAGTTCTTTCACGACCTGAAGCGAGACAACAGCAAGGCCTTCTTCGAGGCGCACCGCCAGGTCTACGAGGAGCAGGTGCGCCAGCCGATGGAGGCCCTGCTCGCCGAGATCGAGCGGGACCTCGGCCCGGAGGTTGAGGTCAAGATCTTCCGCCTCAATCGCGACCTGCGCTTCACGCCGGACAAGCGCCCCTACAAGGAGCATCTTGGCGCCTACCTTTCCAGCGCCGGAGCCGGTGGCCTCTACCTCCAGGTCTCGGACGATGGGCTGTACCTCGCCATCGGCGCGCACGAGATGGCGGCCGATCAACTCAACCGCTATCGCGATGCGGTCGCCGGAAAGGAGGGGGAAAAGCTGGCCCGGATCGTCGGCGCCCTCGTCAAGCAGGGCTACCAGGTGACGGAGCCGAGTTTCAAGCGGGTTCCCGCCGGCTATGCCGCCGATCACCCACGCGGCGACCTGCTTCGCTGCAAGGGGCTGATGGCAGGCCGCAACTGGAAGCCGGGCGCCTGGCTGCAGACGGTCGAGGCGAAAGACCGTGTGCGTCAGGCGATCAAGGACAGTAGGCCGCTGACCGGCTGGCTGGAAATTCAGGTCGGACCAAGTCGCGAGCCCTCGCGGCCGATGCGCTGACGAGACCCGGCCGCCGGCAACTCGAACCAGCGAGTCGCTGAGTGGAGACGACGGCGCCCGCAATCTTCGAGGTCGGCTTCGTCCTCCTGGTGGCGGCGATCGCCGGCTGGCTGGCGCGCCGGGCAGGGCTGCCAGCGGTGTTCGGCTACCTCGCCACCGGCCTGCTCGTTTCTCCCTTCACGCCCGGTTACGTGGCCGACCGGCATCAGCTCCAGGTCTTCGCCGATGTCGGCGTCGTCCTCCTCCTCTTCGAAGTCGGCATCGAGCTC
>VBFR01000015.1 GCA_005889345.1 Chloroflexota bacterium | reverse complement strand
CAAGCCGGGGCGCGGGCGCCGAGGCCGGCCGCCCGCATCTGGCTGGCCCTCGGTACCGTTTACATCCTCTGGGGTTCGACCTACCTCGGCATCAAGTACGCGATCGAGACGATCCCGCCGCTGATGATGGGATCCCTTCGGTTCATCGCGGCCGGCGGGGTGCTCTATTTGCTCGCCATCCGCACTGGCGACCGGCGCCGGGATCCGATCGGCACCCGCCAGTGGCTGGCCGCGCTCCTGATCGGCGGCGCGCTGCTGGTCGGCGGCAACGGCGGCGTCATCCTTGCGGAGCAGTACGCGCCCACCGGGGTCGTTGCCCTGCTGGTGGCGACGGCGCCGCTCTGGATGGCGATCATCGACCGCGTCGTCTTTGGACGCCGCTTACCGGCGCTCGTCATCGTCGGGTTGCTGATTGGATTCGGGGGGGTGGCGTTCCTCATCGGCTCACCAGGCTCCGGCCACATAAACCTCTTCGGGGCGGCCCTGGCGCTCGCCGCCCCGCTGTGCTGGGCGAGCGGCTCGGTCTTCACCCGTCACGTCAAGTTAGCCGTCCGGCCATTAGTGGCGGCCGCCATGGAAATGCTCTGGGCCGGCCTCCTCTTCGGCATCGCCAGCATCCTGACCGGTGAGCTCGGCCGCATGCACTGGCAGCACGTGTCTACAACCTCGATCGTGGCGCTGGTTTACCTGATCGTGTTCGGCAGCCTGGTCGGATTCAGCGCCTACGTCTGGCTACTGCGCTCCGCGCCGCTGTCGCTGGTGTCGACCTACGCCTACGTCAACCCGGTCGTCGCCGTTGCTTTGGGCGCTGTCTTTATCGGCGAGGCCATCAACCCGCGCCTGGTGATCGCGGGCGGCATCATCATCCTCGCCGTGGCGCTGATCGTGGTCGCCCGCAACCGCGCCGCGTCGCAGGCTCGGGTGCCGGTCTCCGCCTAGGCCTGCGCCGGCTCCACCAGCTGTACGCGCTCGGTCGTGAAAGCGCGGTGCATGCGAACCACATTGGCCAGGGTGTCGATGTCGCGCACGGTCTTGTCCGTCCGGATCTGCTTGATCCGGGGAAAGCGGAGTGCGTAGCCGGAGTTGTGGCGGCCCGACTCCGTGATCGCGTCGAAGGCGACTTCGAGAACGACCTCCGGCTGGACCGAGCGGAAGCGTCCGTAGTCCCGCAGCGTGATCGACTTGAAATAGTCGGTCATCGTCGCGATCTCCGCGTCCGTGAGCCCCGAGTACGCCTTGCCGATATTGACCAACCGGTCGCCGGCTTCGTCATAGACCGCGAAGGTGTAGTCGGACAGCACGTTCTTTCGCTTACCGTGTCCGACCTCAACACCGGTGACGACTACGTCGAGCGTGGCCAGAGCTTTCTTCAACTTCAGCCAGCCAAGTCCGCGCCGGCCGGGCGTGTAGCGGCTCTCCGGGTCCTTCACCATCAGGCCCTCGTTGTTGCGTTGCCGAGCTCCGTCAAAGATCCGGTCGAGTTCGGCGGCATCCAGGGCGCGGATCAGGTAGGCGAGCATGAAGGGGGATGGGAGGTCGAGCTCCTCGAGCAGCCGGCGGCGCTCGCGCAGCGGCTCGGTCAGCAGGTTCCGCCCGTCGAGGTACAGCACATCGAAGGCGACGAAGATCACGGGGACCTCGGCGAGCAACTGCGCGCTGACGACCTTGCGACCAAGCCGGTGCTGGAGCTCGAAGAAGGGACGAACGAGACCGTCCTTGAAGGCGAGCAACTCCCCATCCAGCAGGACGTCATGCGGCACCACCTCGGCCGCGGCGACCACTTCAGGAAAGGCGGCGGTCACCTCGTTCAGATCGCGCGAGTAGAGGACGACCCGGTCGCCCTCCTTGTGCAGCTGGCCGCGGATCCCGTCGTACTTGTCCTCCACCCAGGCCTCGCCGCCGACGCGCCGCATAATCGCCGCCGCGTCCTCCTCGGGTGAGGCCAGCATGAACTGCAACGGATGCATCAGGCGCAGCTGGGCCGAGCGAAGCGCCCCACGGCGGGCCAGCAGGGCGACCTCGCCGAGGTCGCCGGTGAGCATCGAGGCCCACGACACATCGGCGAGGGGCGCGCCGAACGCCTTCGCGATGCCTTCCTCGACCAGTCCGGCTCGAAGCCCGATCCGGAGATCGCCGGTGAGGATCTTGCCGATGTACTTCGCCTCACGGGGCGTGAGCCGGTCGAGCAACTCGCGCAGCGCCTCGGTCTTTTTCTTGACGGTTCGCTGTTCGTAGATGCGCACGAAGGTCTCGTGCACCTCGCCTAGCGCGGTCGGGCGGGGATGCGTGTGGCCCTGGAGGACTTCTTCGATGACGTCGCCAACGTCGCTGTGGCGCATATACGACTCGCCGAGCGCCTCCTCGTTAACCCGGGCGAGCTCGCAGACGGCGTTGCGGATCACGGCGTACCCGAGGTTGAGCTTCCGCTGGTCGCGGTCGGCAAACGGCCGGGCCGCGAAGTAGACGGCCGCCAGCGGTAGGATCGCATCGTCGAGTGAAGCGAAGTACTCGCCAAGCAGCCGCGTCTTCTCCAGCTTGCTGTTGGTCGCGCGAATCGCTTCGCCCGTCCGGGCGAATGCCTCCATGGGGCTCAGCTTAGAGCGCTAGCCCTGCTGAGTCTGATCGGCGGGCGGCGCCGTGATCGTCTCGCCGGTGTTGTACTTGTCGAACGTCAGCGTGATGTTCTGGCCGCCAGTCTGGGTCTCGACATACTTGATCGGGTAGCCGTCTTTCTCGCGCACATAGGCATCGAACGTGTTGCCGTCCTTGTCCTTCGCAGTCGCGTGCCAGGCCTTGCCCTGCGGCAGGTTCTCCTCGCCAATGTACTTCTGCTCACTCGCTCCGGCGAAGGCGCTTGGATCGATTCCCGACGTGCTCTGTGTCGCCACCCACTTGGGCGACGCCGGAGTCAGACCGTAGTTCGTACCGTCGACCGAGATCTCCTGGATGGTCACCGCCTGCCCGCCGACATTCGTAGTGAACTTGAACCGGCCGGCCAGCTTGGGTTTGTAGGCGAGGGCACCGTCCCCGACCAGCTCGACGGTCGTGCCGTTATCGGTGATCTTGCCGGTGACGGTGAAGTGCGCGTCTTTCAGATCCGACTGCTGTGGCTTGGCCAGCACGTCCTTCGCGGTGGGGGCGGCCGGCGTGGGCACTCCGCATCCCGCGACGATGGCCGCCACCATCAACAGGAACACCGGACGGCGGAGTCGCTGGTTAACCCTGCACCACCTGGGCGGCCGGCGGTGCCGTGATCGACTCGCCGGTGTTGTACTTGTCAAAGCTGAGGGTCAGCGCATTGCCCTGCTGGGTGACCTCGTACCTGATCGGGTAGCCATCGCTTTCGCGAATCCAGCCGTCAAATTGGTTGCCGTCCTTGTCCTTGGCCTTCGCATGCCAGGTCTTGCCGGCGGCCAGATTCTCCTCACCAACGTAGGCGAAGTCCGAGGCGCCACTGAAGCTGTCACGACCGAGGCCGGAGCTGGTCGTCTTCGCCGTCCACTTGCCGTTCCCCGGCACGACGAACGTGTAGTCGATGCCGTTGACCGATATATCCTGGTAGCTCACCTTTTGCCCGGCCACGGTGGTCTCGAACTTGAACCGTCCAGCGCCGGGCATTTTGTAGACCAGCGCCCCATCCCCGTGGACGTCGACGGAGACGCCGCTAGGGCTCGAGGCCACGAACTTGCCGGACACAAGGAAATGCGCATCGTTGAGGTTGGTGTGAAGCGGCTTGGACAGGATGTCCTTCGCGCTTGGGGGCCCGAGCGGCGCACCCGGCCCACCGCAGCCGGCGAACAGGCCGACCGCCGCTATCGCGAGGGCGATCCCAGTGAGTCTGAAGACCACTACTGCTGGATGTCCGACGCCGGTGGGGCGCTAACGGTTTGCCCCGTATTGAAGCGATCGAAGGTCGCGGTAAAGGTGGATCCCTGCATCGTGCTCGCGTACTTTAGCGGATAGCCGTCCGATTCACGTACCCAGGCCTCGAACGGGTTGCCGCTGTCGTCCTTGGCTTTCACATGCCAGGCCTTTCCCTGGGGCAGCGTATCTTCGCCCAGGTAGACGGCGTCGCTTCCTTTGAAGGAGCTCGGGTTCGACGAGTTCGTGCTCGCTTTAACGGTCCAGCGCGGGTTGTCGGGCGAGAGGTCGTATTCTTTCCCCCCGATGATGATCTCCTGGAACTTGAGCGGTTGCCCGGCGATCGTCGTTTGCATCGTGAATTGGGACGCCTGCTGGGGCTTGACGACGATGATCCCGTCACCGGTGGCGTCGAACGTGACGGTGCCGCTGACGATGTGCGCGACGAGGGTGAAGTGACCGTCCTTGACGTTCGCGGAATCGGGTTTGGCGAGGATCTCCTGTGCCGTCGGGGGCTTGGCAGGGCCGCCGGCGGGATTGCTGCAGCCGGCGACGACCAGTGCCGAGATCGCGAGTACGAGCCAGGTGTGCGCTTTCACGGCGCTTATCCTAGCGCCCGCGTGCCGATTTTCAGGCGATGTCGGTGTCGTTCAAGCCGATGCTGCCCGACGGAAGGCGCGGCGGAGCGATGATCTCCTGGATGATGAAGACGATATCGATCAGCTCAGCCGTCCGCGTGCCGGGCTGGAGCCGCTCGATCAGCCGCGGTCGCACCCGGGCCAACCCCTCCAGCTGGTCCCGCAATTGGGCCAGTGTCGCCTCATAGCCGTCGGGTACGGTGCCGACGCCGTCGAGGTTCAGTTCCTCCAACTGGTGCAGGAGATCATCGGTCAGCCGCCGCGGCTCGGCAAGCTGGGCTCGCCGGCGCAACCGGTCGCGGCGATCTGCCTCCCGGATTTCCCGGTTCGCCGATCCCAATGGTCCGATCACTCGCGCCTCCCCTCGAAGGTGGTTCCGAGGTTCTTGTACCACCAGCGGCGTCGTCACTGTCAATTGCTGAACTCCGATCGCAATTGATCGGGCAAAAAATCAACTCTAGCGCCAGGCCAGCTGGCTGCGCTCTTTCCAGTACTGATGGGCGGGCTCGGCCAGCTTCGACAGCTCAGCGAGCTCATCCGGTGAGAGGTGCACGGCGAGGGCCTCGACATTGCTCCGCAGTTGCGCCTCGGTGACGGCGCCGGAGAGGACAACGTCGACCCAGGGGTTGGCGAGCGCGGCGGCAATCGCTTCCTGGTCGCGGTCGGCGAGCCGGCCGTTCGCGAGCGCCTCCTTGATGATCACGCCCCAGCCGGCGTCATGCGCCTCGGCGAGCGCCGGACCGGCGGATGGTTCCAGGAGATTCCACGTCGCCTGCACCGACTGGAACGGATTGACCCCATCGACGCTGACCGCGAGCGCGCGCCGGATCACCTCGGCCTGGCGCGGACCGCTGACCGACATGCCAATGGTGAG
>VBFR01000040.1 GCA_005889345.1 Chloroflexota bacterium | reverse complement strand
CGCAGCCGCTCGCGTCGGAGCGTTTCCTCCAAAGAGATGTTCTCCTCGGTAACGGTCTCCCCCGGGGGCGAAAGAAACCGCTGCTTCCGCCCGCCGGCGAGGTCGATTCCCCAGAGGTCGCGGACGAGGTCTCCACGCTCGCTGAACAGGTAGGTGACGAACTTCGCGTCCGGCGAATAGCGGATCTTGCCGGGGATCGCCATCCCCGGTCGCGGATAGCGCGCGACCTGTTCGGGGGTGAGTTGACCACGTTGAGCTGTTTTCATCGCGCTCAACGGTGAGCTTAAAACGCGAGCTAGGTAACGGGGGCCTCCGCCAGCTTCCGCCGGGCCGCCTCGTCCCCAATTCTGCAGGCCGCGTACCAGCCCACCTTTCCGTTGTGCAGCGTCCGGGTGACCAGGTGACTACAGGTGAGCATGGGCGCGAGCGGGCGGTCATTCATGTCCATCGGGACGAACGGCTGGGGCTCAAACGTCGCGCATTCGCTGAAGCCCATGGGAAATGGTCGGGAGAATGGGCACTCGTCGGCAGGCCGGGTGGAGCCGTTGGCTTTTCCGTCGCCTTGGTAGGACGCGTTCAAAATCTGTTGCCCCTTACAAGCGGCTTCCCAACGCAGGCATAGCACAGCTTTGCACCTGAGTCAACGCAAAAAAGATCGCCACAATTTCTCCCTCCCCCGCTCGCGCGGGAGGGCCAGGCGGGGGCCTACTCCCGGCTGGAGGCAGCCCAGAGGTCGATGCCGCTGTCGGTCGCGGAGCGGTCGATTTCCCCCAGTTCGTCCTGCGAAAACTGGAGCTTGTCGATCGCACCGACGTTCTGTTCCAGCTGTGCCACGCTGCTCGCGCCCACCAGCGTCGACGTCACCCGAGGGTCGCGCAGCGTCCAGGCGAGCGCCATCTGGGCCAGGGTCTGGCCGCGCCGCTGCGCAAGCTGGTTCAGCGCCCGCACCTTGGCGAGGGTCTCGTTGGTCAGCATCTCCTGGGAAAAGGACCCGGCGTGGCTGGCCCGCGAGCCGGCCGGGACGCCCTGCAGGTAGCGGTCGGTCAAAAGGCCCTGCGCCAGCGGCGAAAACGTGATGCAGCCGATCCCCTCCTGGCCGAGCACGTCGAGGAGCTCCTTCTCGATCCAGCGGTTGAGCATCGAGTAGGACGGCTGGTGGATCAGCAGCGGCGTACCCAGCCGGCGCAGGATCGCGGCGGCCTCCTTCGTTCGGCGCGCGGAGTAGGAGGAGATGCCGGCATAGATCGCCTTGCCCTGGCGCACCGCGGTGTCGAGCGCGCCCATCGTTTCCTCCAGGGGCGTCTGCGGGTCGAAGCGGTGGGAATAGAAGATGTCGACGTACTCCAGCCCCATGCGGCGGAGGCTCTGATCCAGGCTGGCCAGCAGGTACTTCCGGGATCCCCAGATCCCGTACGGTCCCGGCCACATGTCGTAGCCGGCCTTGGTCGAGATGACGAGCTGGTCGCGACGCCCGGCGAGATCCTGCTGAAAGATCCGGCCGAAGTTCTCCTCGGCGGATCCGTAGGGCGGGCCGTAGTTGTTCGCCAGGTCGAAATGGGTGATGCCAAGGTCGAAGGCGCGGCGGATGATCGCCCGCTGCGTCTCGATCGGCCGGTCGCCGCCAAAGTTCTGCCAGAGGCCGAGCGTGATGGCTGGCAACAACAGGCCGCTGCGACCGGTCCGGCGGTACGGCATCCGGGCGTAGCGGTCGCCGTCCTGCATCATGTCCATCGCCGAGCGTGGACCCTGGGGTGACTCGTTAGCCCGCGGCGGCTTCAGCGCGGAGCCTGGATTCAACCGCGGCCGGCGCCGAGGGTGCGACCTGAATCTTCAGCCCGAGCCCACTCTTAAAGGTGTCGATGGCCTTCTGGTAGTCATCGAGTGCGAATCGATGACTGATCATCGCCTCGCTGTCGATGACACCCCTTACGACAAGCGCCAGCGCCCTTTCGAAGCTGTTGAGCACGGCCATCGACCCGATGATCCGGATCTCGTCCCGATAGACGTCGAAAGGCGAAAACTTCACCCGGGCTTCACCGCTCGCCACGCCGAAGACGAGAAATGTTCCACCTCGCCTGACCCGGCGGAGACCATCTTCGATGGCGGGGACCGCGCCGGTCGCGTCGATGACGACGTCCCAGCCCTCCGGACGCTCAAACTGGTTAGCCGAATCGGCGATCCGGTCCGCCGCTAGCCGTTTGGCCAGCTCGAACCGTGCCGGATTCTTGTCCACCATGTCCACGCCAGCAGAACCCGCGTGTCGAGCCAGTTGAGCCAGCATCAAGCCCATCGTGCCGGCGCCATAAATCAGGTAACGATCCGCCAACCGGACACCGATCTGATCGAAGCCATGAACCGCGCAGGACAGGGGTTCGACCAAGGTTCCCCAAGGCCGTGGCAGGTCCGAGGGAAGCGTGAACGCGACGTGGGACGGCACGCGGACGAGCTCAGCGGCAGCCCCGTTGAGGGTGACACCGAGCGCACTGTAGTTTTCACACAGGTTGGTACGGCCCATGCGGCAGAAGCGGCAGGTGCCGTCCGGCAGATTGGGGTCGACGGCGACGAAGTCACCGACCTTGACATTCGCCACGCCCCGTCCGACGGCAACAACCTCGCCACAGAATTCGTGGCCCGGGACGACCGGGTACCGTGCCGACGAGATGTCGCCCTCGAGCAGGTGCAGATCCGTCCCGCAGATGCCGCACGCCTCAACCTTCAGAATCGCATCGGACGCCCCCGGTGTAGGGTCGGCAACGCGGGTGACTTCGATTTGGCCAGGTTTCTCGAAAACGACAGCCTTCATTTCACTGCTCCCATGGTAAGGCCGCGGATGAGCTGCTTCTGCGCGATCCATCCCGCCAGCAGGACCGGAAGGCTTGCAAGCGTCGCGGCTGCCGCCAGCTTCGCGTAAAACAGGCCACGGCCACTGATGAAGCCCACCAAAAAGATCGGCGACGTCGCCGCGATGCTCGACGTGAAATTGACCGCATAGAAGAACTCATTCCAGGAGAAGATCAGGCAGATCAGCGAGGTGGCAGCGATGCCGGGAGTGATCAGCGGAATCACGATCCGTGTCAGTTCGTGGCGCATGCTCGCCCCATCCACCCTCGCCGCTTCAACGAGCTCGTGCGGCAGCTCCAGCATGAACGAACGCAGCAGCCAAATCCCGAGCGGTAGATTTATCGTCGTGTAGATGATGACGAGGGCCATGATGTTGTCGAGCAGATGGAGATTCCGTGCCAGGATATAGAGCGGGACGAGACTGGCGGCGAAAGGCAGGAAGCGCGTCGAGATTAAGAAGAAGAGAACGTCGCGGGTTCGCTTCACCGGGCGAATCGAGAGCGCGTAGGCGGCGGGCAGGCCCAAGACCAAAACGAGCAAGGTCGACCCCAGCGTGGCCGTGGCGGAATTGATCAAATAGGGCGGGAAGTCCCGAGAAAGCACTTCTTGGATCGCACTCAGGGTGGGCGTGAACAAGATCGTTGGCGGGATACTCGCGGCCTGAACCTCGGTCTTCAGCCCTTCGAGCGCCATCCAAAGGACGGGAAAGAAGAACACGATCGCCACCAACCACGCAAGGGCCGACCACCCGACTTTCGACGCCACGGCCTTACCCCTTTGGGTGCGACCGGCCTGCACGCTCATCGCCGTGCTTCAACCTGAAAGATGGTGAAGAGCGTGCGAAGTGCGAAGGTGGCGACGATCATCGTCAGGATCACCGCGAGTACCCCGATCGCCGAGGCCCTCCCGATGTCAAAGGCCTGGAATGCTTCGAGATAGAGCTTGAAAGGAAGGTTGGTCGTCGCCTCTCCGGGGCCGCCCTGGGTGGTCATGAAGATGGTGTCGAAGCTCTGCACGATGAACAGCGACCCCAGCAGCGCTCCTAGCTCGATAAAAGGACGGATAGCGGGCAGCGTGATATAGCGGAACATTTGCAATGGGCGGGCGCCGTCGACCTCCGCGGCCTCCAGGACTTCCTGGTTCTGCGATTGAAGGCCCGCGAGCACGATCAGCATCATGAACGGGGTCCATCGCCACACCTCGATGGCGACGATCGACGCCATCGGGAACCGGTTGATGAAGTCGAAGGTCCCGAGACCGATCGGCGTAAGTAAGTAGTTGACGAAGCCGGTGAGGGGATTGAGGAGCGTGTCCTTCCACATCAGGGCGGCGGCTGTGGGCATGACCAAGAACGGCCCGATCATCAGTGTCCGGAGAATGCCTTTGCCGAAGATCTCCCGGTTGAGGAGGACCGCGATCGCAACGCCAAGCGCTACCGAAATGGCGACGGCGCAGATCGTCAGGACGATCGTGTTCCAGATGGCGATCCTGATACTCGGATCATTGAGGATGTCCAGATAGTTCTGCAGCCCGATGAAGCGCGCCGGCGCCAAGCTGAGCAGGTTCCAGCTCTGCACGCTGTAGAAGATGGTCAGCACGAAGGGGAGCTGCGTGACCAGGATGACGTAGATCAGAGCCGGCAGCAACGGAAGCCGGCGCAGCCAGCCCTCCCGCCGATCAGCAGAGGCGGCCGAGCGAACTCGAACGCCTCCGCTTCTCAGCGAAGTGGGAGCTGATGGCTGGACCGTCACGCGAGCCATCGGGATCTTCCCAAGTCGGCCTTCTATCCTCTGTACTTTTTCCCTACCGCGTCTGCCAGCTGCTGAGCCTGTTGCAATGCGTTGTCGACGCTGGTCGAACCGGCGATCGCCGCCGCGAATTGCTGCGAGACCTGGTCGCCGAGATTCTGAAACTCAGGAATGTCCACGTACTGGATGCCGGTATAGGGGACGGGATCCACGGTGGGGTGATCGACATCGGCATGGGTGATCGAGTCGAGGGTCAGCTGCGCGAAGCTACCAGCGACCTTCTGATAGTCCGGCAACTGATAGGTTGACGTGCGAGTGCCAGGTGGAACGTGGTTCCAGCCGAGCTTCGTGCCGACCAGCTTGATGTAATCCTGCGAGGTGGCCCAGGACGCGAACGTCCAGGCGGCGTCCTTCTTCGTACTGGTGGAGGGCATGCCGAGTGACCAGGCCCAGAGCCACCCGGAATAAGGCTTGTCGCGAGTTGGCGCCAGCGCATAGCCGGAGTTGGCCGCCGCGTCGCCGGTGAAGTTGCTGGCCCCGACGGTGGCGTCGTACCACATGGCCGTCTTGCCGCCGTTGTACGCATTCAAGCATTCGCTGAAGCCGGAGTTGGCGGCGCCGGGCTCGCCGGCGGTCTTGATCAGATTGACATAAAAGTTGACGGCCTCCCTGAACTTTGGCTGCGTCAGCTGCGCGTTCCATTGTTGGTCGAACCATTTGCCGCCAAAGGTATTGACGATCGTGTCTAGCGGAGCGAGCTGCTCGCCCCAACCAGGAAGGCCGCGAAGGCAGATGCCGGAGATGCCCTTGCTCGGATTGTTGACCTTGTGCGCGGCGGCAGCGACCTCATCCCATGTCGGAGTTTGCGACAGCGTCACTCCCGCGGCCTGGAGGAAGTCCTTGCGATACATGAGAAAGGACGATTCGGCGTAGAACGGGACCGCGTAGAGGCTTCCCTTGTAGGAGAGCGCCTTGGCCACACCCGGAACCAGGTCGTCGGGCTGGTAGGAGGACGTCTTCTGAACGTAGGGGGCCAAATTCTGAATCCAGCCATTTTTTGCCCACAGCGGAACCTCGTAGGTGCCGATCATGCTCAGGTCGAACCGGCCGCTATGGGTTGCCACGTCCTGGGTGACCTGTTGGCGGAGCTGGTTTTCCGGCAGGATCACGATCTTGACCTGGATGTCAGAGTGCGCTTTCTCAAATTCGGGGACCAGCTTCTGCAGGTCTTCCATCTGCGGGTTCCCCACGGCCGCCACCGTAATAGTCGTCTGGGAGCTGTTACTCCCCCCCGCCCCGCAGGCGGACGCGAGCACGCTCAGCATCAGAACCAGAATGCCGAAGACAACGTTGGACCTCGTCCGCGCACGCCACGGTAGTCGGTGAATCCGGTCGCTCATGCGACAACCCTCCTTAACCCCTTGGAGGCGGTAACCGCCTCCCGTTGCCCGCTAGGCCGACTCAATTGACAACGTTATCAACTTATAACATAGGATAGTTTCTGGCGCAAGACGAATTTGCCAGGGCACCTATCTGAAAGGCCGCAGGGCAAAGGGGGTCAACGTTGGCAAGGGTCAGAACGGGGGCCGGCGGCCGCCCGACCATGCGCGAGGTTGCCGCCCTTGCTGGGGTCAGCCTGAAGACCGTCTCTCGGGTGATCAATGCCGAACCCGCCGTGTCAGACGAGGTCCGATCGCGGGTTGTCGGCGCGATCCAGCGGCTCGATTACCGGCATGACCACGCGGCCAGCAGCCTGAGGCGCTCCGACCGGAAGACATCCACGATCGGCGTCCTCCTGGAGGATGTCGCAAACCCTTTCTCCTCTGCGCTGCACCGCGAAATCGAAGACGTTGCGCTTCGCCGGGGCGTCCTGGTCCTCGCGGGCAGTTCCGATGAGGACGAAGCCCGTGAACAACAACTCATCGCCGCATTCACTTCACGACGCGTCGACGGCCTCATCATCGTCCCTGCAAGCCACGACCACAGCTATCTCCTGAGCGAGCGTCGCGCGGGCACCTCGATGGTGTTCGTCGACCGCCCGCCTGGCTTTCTAGACGCCGATAGCATCCTGACCGATAACCAGGCCGGAACGAGGCAAGGTGTCGGGCACCTCATCGCACACGGTCATCACCGGATTGGCTACCTGGGGGATTTGATGACGATCACCACGGCCACCGAACGGTACCAGGGCTACGAACAGGAGCTGGCCGCGGCGAGGATCGGACTCGATCCGCAGTTGGTCCGGCTCAACGTTCATGGCATCGACAAGGCCGACGCGGCGACGGTCGAGTTATTGAAACTCACGGAACCGCCTAGCGCGCTTTTCACCAGCCAAAACCTGCTGACCATCGGAGCCAGCCGTGCGTTGCATCGGCTCGATCTCCATCACCGGATTGCGCTCGTCGGGTTCGACGATGTGCTGCTTGGCGACCTGCTCGAACCGGGGATTACGGTCATCGCGCAGGATCCCTCGACCATGGGTCGCAAAGCCGCGGAGCAGCTATTTCGCCGGATTGATGGTGATCAATCGGCTTCTGTCCACCTCGTAGTTCCCACGCGGCTCATCACCCGAGGATCTGGTGAGATCCGCCGGTGATTGTCGTTTGCGGAGAAGCGCTGATCGATATGGTCACCACGGGCGACGGTAACCGACGTCCTACTCCCGGCGGTGGCCCCTTTAACACCGCGCGGGCGCTTGCTCGGCTCGACGTTCCAACGGCATTTCTCGGGCACTTTTCTAGTGACGAATTCGGACGCATGCTCGCCGATCAACTCGCTGCAGATGGAGCTAGCCTTGCGCTCGCCACATTTGGCCCCGAGCCGACGACGATTGCCGTCGCCAACATCGGAAGGGATGGGTTGGCTGAATACGAGTTCTTTATCCAGGGGACTTCAGCGCCGAACCTAACCCCTCAGAGGATTCCCGCTGAACTGCCCGTGGAGGTCAATGCCGTTCACCTGGGAACGCTTGGCCTCGTGCTGGAGCCGATGGCGTTATCCCTGGCCGAACTCGTCCGCCGTGAGCACGGGAAGCGCCTGATCATGCTCGATCCAAACATCAGGCCCATGCTGGCGACTGGTCCGCAGTACCGCCCCCGTCTGGACTCACTTATCTCGGAAAGCACCATCGTCAAAGCCAGCGATGCCGACCTGGCCTGGCTATTTCCCTCCCTTCCCCTTCGTGAAGCTGCCCGTGCCCTGTTGGCGTGTGGGCCGCGGCTCGTCGTCGTGACCCTCGGAGCAGAGGGCGCCGTTGGCGTGAACGGAGACGGCGAAGTCAAAGTTGCGGCTCCCGTCGTCCAGGTCGTCGACACGATCGGAGCCGGCGACGCCTTCGGGGCGGCGCTGCTGGCGTGGTTGAATGATCACGACCGGCTCAGCCGGGATCTGCGGCTCGACCGCGATGAGCTCCGCGAGAGCCTTGAGTTTGCGTGCCTGGTCGCGTCGATTACCTGCACTCGGCCGGGTGCCGATCCGCCACGGCGTGCCGAGCTTGTCTGAATTCGCGTAACGCCCCCTTTGGCGGCCGAGCGCAGCCGCTCCGAGACAATAGATGTCATGGTCGCACGCGTAATGGTGCTGTTGGCGATCGCCACGGTGTCGGCGTGCAGTTCACGTTCCGCGCCCAGCGTGACCCCCAGCCCTACCCGCGCCGCCTCGCCGCAGCCCACGCCAAAGTTGACAACCTACACGGCCGCCGACTTCGCGACGGCGCTCGCCTGGGCGCCGGATAAGCGGCTCTTTTACGCCGAACGAGCGGGCACGATTCGGACGTTCGATGGGACCACCAGTCGTGTTTTCGCGACGGTCTCAACGTCGACATCAGGGGAGCGCGGTCTCCTCGGCCTGGCGCTGAGCCCGACGTTCGACATAGACCACTTCGTCTATGCGTTCTACAGCCGGGCCGACGACCTCACGCGCCAGCGCGTCGTGCGCTGGCTGGACCGTGGTGGTACCGGCGTCAACCCCACGACCATCATCGAGAACCTGCCGGCCGGACCGGACTGTTGTCACAAGGGCGGGCGAATCGCCTTCGGCCCCGACGGCAAGCTGTACGTGACTCTCGGCGAGAACCATATGGCGGCCGAGGCGCAGAGCACGTCGAGCCTGCGCGGCAAGATTCTGCGCTACAACGCCGATGGCACCGTGCCGAGCGACAACCCATTCGGTCAGGGCAACCCCGTCTGGGCGATCGGCTTGCGCAACCCATTCGGGCTCGCGTTTTCATCCGACGGCAAGTTGATGGTCACAGACAACGGACCGTCTGGCGATGCGGGCACCCCGGGCAGCGGCTGGGACGAGGTTGACCTTGTGGTCCGGGGTGGGAATTACCAGTGGCCGACCTGCTACGGCGCCGGCCGCCACCTGCAGGGTCCGCAGTGTGCCGGCACCCTGCCGACGTGGCAGAGCGAAGCCGAAGACGTCGTCCCCAGCGGCGCGACATTCGTGAGCCAGAAAGGGCCGACCGGCTACCAGGGCACGTTCGTTTTCTGCAGTTACAGTGAGGCGCGTCTCAAGGTCATGTCACCCGACGGGACCCGGCCGCTCTTCGACGGACCGCGCTGCCAGCTCGACGTCAAGGAAGGGCCGGACCACGCGCTCTATCTCTCCGACACCTCAGCGATCTATCGCTTCGGCCCGTAACGCAGACGGCTCCGTCAGTTGGGCGTAGCGGCCGGTCAGGTAGGCCGAGACATAACTCGCATAGGGCAACGTCACCAGCACCCCGATCAGGAGCGCGGCCAGGCCGATGACACCGATGGTCGCGAGCGCAAAGACCAACGCGCCGACCACGATGCTCAGCGCCAGGTTCACCCGAGCGCGGCGGATGACGGCCACCGGGTTCAACGCGCGCAGGAACCCGCGGTCCATGTACTGGCTGATGATGGCGGGCTCTAGCAAGGTCACGAGCAGGACCCAGACGCTGCCGGCTGCGGAAAGGATCCCGGCCAACTCGCCGGCCGCGGACTGATCGCTGACGACGGTCGACGGGATGCTGACAACGACAGCCGGAACGTTCCAGATCAGAATGATGAGGAGGAACTTGAAGCCGTCTTTGATCAGCTGCCAGGGATGCTCCCAGGGCGGAAGCTCGCGGCTGCCGGCACGCACCGCCCGCGAGATCTTCACCGAATAGCCTATGAAAAGTAGGAACGGAACGATCAACCAGGAGAAAAGCAGGCAGGCAGCGCCGGCGAGCAGCTTGCGAACCCACCGCTTGGATCGGACGACAAACGTAACGGCCTCAGCCAGGTCGAGATCGGCTGACGTCCGGGCGGCGCGCGGCTCCGGCAGGCCCTGGGCGATCAGCAGCGCGGCGACCACCGTGATCAGTTTGTCGGGCAGATCGACGGCGGCCTCACCGAGCACCGCCGCGATGATGCGCGGGAGATGCGCACCGGTGAGCGTCGTGTAGATCGAGTCGCCCAGCCAGACGTTGCTCTTGCCGCCACTGACGATGAAGTTGAGTGGCGTCGAAACCACCGTTGCGATCACAAAGGTGATCAACCAGAGCGCCACCCAACCGCTGGCCCGCTTCTGCCAGTTGAGATAGCGGGCGAGACCGGCGACAAAGCCGACCGCGAAGGAAACAATGCCGTAAGGGGCCGCAGTCGGGTCAATCGTGTTCGAGCTGACCAGGTTGCTGATGAAGCCGACGCTGCCACCTAGCCAAGGACCTCCGACGACGCCGGCCAGCACCGTCCCGGTCGAGTCGAGAAAGAGCGGCAACCCGAGCGCGACGGCGATCGAACGACCGGCGAAGTTCAGACCGAGGCATCCCAGGATGAGCGCGACGCCGATCGAGTCGAGCCGGAATCGCAGCGGGCCGGTCCAGCCCGCCGCCTGCAGCGACACCAGCGTTCGGCGTAGGGGCGTCCGCACCACGAAGAACACGACCAGCAGGGCGACCAGAATCAGGACGGCGATCAGTAGCTGGTGTTCGGCCAGTTGGATCAGGGCGAGGATTGGACGGCCGAAGGCGGCGCCCAATCCGACGAAGGCGGCGATGTAGACCGCATTAGCCGGAAGCAGACCGCCAACAAACGTCCGGAAGGGCACGCGGCTCACTCCGGCGACCTGTGTCGTGTAGACGCGCAAGCCGGGAATGAGTCGTGCCGTGAAGACCGTGCGCCAACCACCACGTTGCAGCAGGCCGGCCGCGCGTTCCAGCGGTCCGCGGGCGCGAAGCGGTTCGGCGATCCGCATCAGCCGATCCCATCCGAGCCACTGTGCCGCAGCCAGGCCGATGATCGCGCCCACCGTGACGCTGATCGCCACGGCGCTGACGAGCACGACAGGGTTGACGCGGCCACCCGCAACCGCGATGCCGCCGAGGGCCAGGACGATGTCGCCGGGTGCGAAGGGCAACGGCACCCCCGTCTCCTCGATGAACATCAGGATGCAGATCGCCACGACCAGGGTCTGTCCGTTGAGACCCTGAACCCAGGTAATCGGGTTCACTCGCCTATTCTCCGTGCTAGTGTCACGTCTATGAGCCAGAACGCCTCCGGCACCGCCTCATCCAATCGTCCCCGTGGCATGAGCCGCGTGATGTTTCGCACCCTCGCAGCGGCACACGCGTTCATCTACCGGCGTGGCATGGCCCGCAAGATGGGCCAGATGCAACAGGTCCTCCTAACGACCACGGGCCGCAAGAGCGGACAGCCCCAGACCGTACCGTTGGGCGCAATTCGCGAAGGCGACGGCTGGGTCGTTATTGCCTCCTTCAACGGCGCAGATGTTCATCCGGGTTGGTGGCTCAACATGCTGGCCAATCCCAACGTCACGCTCCAGGTCAACGACCAGGTCATCAACACACGAATGCAGGAGATCACGAACCCGGCGGATTACGAAAGGATCTGGAACGCGGTGGTGGCAAACCTGGGGCGCTACGCCACTTACCGCAAGAAGACCTCGCGCAAGATCCCGCTGGGCTGGCTCCGCCCCATCTAGCGGGGGCGGCGAGCCGGTGCGCCCTTCTTCGGGGCGGCTTTTTTAGCAGCCTTGTCTTTGGCGGGCAGCGCGCGTGACCACGAGAGTGCCGTAACGATCCAGGCGCGCGTCGCATCCGGTTTCTTCTGCCACCCGGCCGGCACCATCACGTAGCCGGTCATCGCCCGGCCCGGCATGACCTCGAAGGGCCGGCCACCCTGCTTGCGGACCTTGGCCTGGTCCTCATCAGACACGCGCACGAAGAGGTCCTCCCCGAAGAGCCCGCAGAACATGTTGCCGTTGACGAAGCCGGCCAGGTTGCCGAACATCGGGCGGGTGGTAACGTTCGGGTCGGGCGGCACCAGCTTCTGAAAGGCGGTTTTCGCTTGCTCGCTTGGCTTGGGCATCGTCATCGGGCTCATGCCCGCAATGCTAGACCGCTGACGGAAAGCTCAGCCGTCATCACCGGCACCACCGAGCCGCCGACCTCGATCCGGCTCGGCAAGTCTGCACCGGCCCCGTATTCGAGCGCAACGCGGATGAAGCTCTGCCGGCCCATCCCAGTACCCTGCTCGCTCATGATCGAGACCCGGGCAGCCTGCTGGATCAGGCCGTTTCTCACAGCAAAGGCGCCCAGGGGCCCGCTCGCCGACCCGGTGGCCGGGTCTTCGGCGATGCGCGTGGCGCTATGAGGCCCGAACATCCGGCTGTACAGGCGATCGGGCCCGACCGCCGCAAACAGGAAGACGGGCGGCAATCCGTGCGGGTCCAGGACGAGGGTCAATGCATCGCCCCTGGAGACGGCGCGATCGACCGCCGAGGCATCTCTGAGAGCAACGAAGAGGAAGGGAAGGCCCGTGCTGACCACCTGCATAGGCACATTCGGCAGCAGGTCAGCCGCGGTCAGCCCCAGGGCTGCCGCCATGTCCTGGCGTTCCTCGATGACATCACCAAACTTGACTGCAGGATGCGACATCCAGAGGACCAGCGATGTCCCACCCCGGTCTATCCGCACCGGTATCGGGCCGACGCCTTCTTCCAGTGTGAATGCGGGGGCGTCGCGGCCGACCAGCCCCTCGTCGAGTAGAACCCATCCCGTGCCAACCGTCGGGTGGCCGGCAAACGGCAGCTCCGCGTGCGGCGTGAAGATCCGCACCTTTGCCACATGCTCGCGCTTCTCCGCCGGCAGGACGAACGTTGTCTCTGACAGGTTTGTCTCCCTCGCGATCGCCTGCATCTCTGTCGTGGAGAGCCGATCGGCATCTAACACCACCGCCAGCGGGTTGCCGGCGAGCGCACGCTCCGTGAACACGTCCACCCATCGCAGGCGATAGCGGCGTTCGTTTGCCATCCAGTAACCATAGACCGCTGTGGGTCGGTGGGCGCCTTAACCACGTCATAACCCAAACCTGTTTGACTGAATGACTGGGAACGGCAACCTCAGCAGCACGGAGGGAACATGGACGAGCTCAGACTCGATCAGCCAATCGGACGCAGGACGCTACTCAAGGGGGCGGGCGCGCTTGGTCTCGCCGGGCTTACGGCGCCCTGGTCTGGGGCGCTTGAGGCCATGGCGTCGAGCAAACCCGGAACGCCGATCAAGCACGTTGTCGTCGATATGCAGGAGAACCGCTCCTTCGACCACTACTACGGCTTCGCGCCCTTCGCCGGAAGCTTCGGCGTCCCGCGCGGCTATTCGCAGCCGGATGGCCAGGGCGGCTCGGTCAGGCCCTACCATTTCGCCAGCCTCTCGACGCCCGACATCGGACACTCCTGGAACGCAACCCATGGCGAGTGGGACTCCGGCAAGATGGACGGCTTCTACACCACCGACGGCATCAACTGTCTCGGCTACTACACCGCGGACGACCTCGCCTTCTACTACAGCCTGTTCGACACCTCGACGCTGTGCGCCAACTATTTTTGCTCGCAGCTCGGCCCCACCTGGCCAAACCGCTTCTATCTCGCGTCCGGCACCTCCGGGGGCATCACCACCAACGGCATCTGGGGTTTCGGCGTCTTCGACTACCCGATGATCCTCGACCTGCTCGAGGCGGCGGGCGTGACCTGGAAGGTCTACAACATCGGCTTTGACAGCGTTCCCTTCGGCAACACGGATAACGTCTTCGTCTTCTGGAAGCGATGGGCGAACGACCGGCGCACGCGGGGCAGCAAGGGCGAGTATCTCAACGACCTGGACCTGGGCCGCCTGCCACAGGTCTCATTCATCATTCCGAGTTTCGCGCGCGGTTGGGACGAGCATCCTCCGGCCGACATCTCGGTCGGCATGGGGATCCAACAGGAGCTGATCACGGCGCTCCGGCAATCGTCCGCCTGGTCAAGCTCGGCCTACATCCTGACCTACGATGAGGCCGGCGGCTACTTCGACCATGTCCCCCCAGCCCAGCTGGACGCCTTCGGCCTCGGCATCCGGGTCCCGACCTGGGTGATCTCGCCGTGGGCCAAGCCGCGACACCTCGAAGGCCGGCTCTATGAGCACACCTCGATCCTCAAGTTCATCGAGACCAACTTCGGGCTTCCGACCCTCGCCTCTGTCAACCACCAGTTCGACGCGGCCACCCCGGTCGGCGGGAATTACCAGGCGGCCGCGCCTGGTGCCTCCGCCGGGCCACCGGCGCCGCCACGGGACGGGCGCTCCGAGATCGGCAACCTCATGGAGTGCTTCGCCTTCACCGAATGATGGTCGGAGCGGGCCCGGATCGACGCCGGGCCCGCGCGACTTCCGCCTAGCTCCAGACGCTGGTAACGCTCTCGGGCGCGCCGACCCGTTGAAGTTCGGCCAGCGTTTCTTCCCTGAGTCGAGCTCCTCGCGATCGGTCGCCGCGTTCGACGTAATGCTCGGCCAGATGGCGTCGCGGATGAATGTAGCTATTGCGAAGGAGTGCCTCGCCGGTCGTCTTCGCGGTGAACCAGGCGAACGGCCGGTTTCCTAACGTCGCCCAGAGATCCAGCAGGTCAGCGAAGCGCGTGTCCGCTTCCGTCGCGGCCGCCTCGAGCGAGATCCGGGCGTCTCTCTCCAGTTGCGCGGCGTTGGCGGCATCGATATTGGAAGGCGGGCCCGTAACCGGCAGTCCGCGGCTAGCCTCGATCA
The DNA here is from genome assembly GCA_005889345.1 of Chloroflexota bacterium. Lineage (GTDB taxonomy): Bacteria > Chloroflexota > Dormibacteria > CF-121 > CF-121 > CF-13. Next base: position 6,945 of record VBFR01000040.1, on the reverse strand, counting down.
GGGAATCGCGAAGCCGTGTGCGCCAGCTCGCGATGTGGGCCATGAGCAGCGCCGCCGACCACCCGCCAGGAACATCGCGCTCGGTGGCGGCCTCGGCGACGAACCGCCGCTCGGTTTCGCGCTCAGCGTCGAGCAGGAGGGTAATCTCGGGGTCAGTGAACGAGGCCATTCCGACCTCCTATTCTGCAGATTCGGCCCAACCACGCGTCAGCTCCCTCGAGCTGTTCTTCGATCTCGTGTTCGTCTTCACGATCACACAGCTCACGACCCTGCTCGCCCGCGAGCCGACCCTCACCGGTCTCCTCCAGACCATGCTGATCTTCGGCAACGTCTGGTGGATGTACGGTGGCTACGCCTGGCTCACCAACGCCGTTCCCCCGCGCGAGCTCGGCGTTCGCCTGCTGTTGCTGGTCGGCATGAGCGGATTCCTGTTGATCGCGCTCGCCATCCCCACCGCCTTTGGCGCCGGTGGGATCGCCTTCGGTGTGGGCTACATGATCGTCACGCTCGTCCACACCGGCGTTTTCATGCGGACCTCGCAGCAAAGCGCCATTCAGGCGCTCACGATTCTCGGTCCCTCCAACGTGCTCACCGCGGTCCTGTTGCTTGCCGCCGGATTCACGACAGGTGGCTTTCGCTGGTCCCCCCGCTCTTCGGTAGGACCGGCGGTTTCAGGATCCGTGTCGGCCACTTCGTGGAGCGGCATGGTCTCATCCTGTTGATCGCCATCGGCGAATCGGTCGTCGCGGTGGGCATCGGTCTAGGAAACGCCGCGCTTCCCGCCGGCCGGATCCTGACCGCCGTCCTCGGCCTGGCGCTGGCGGCCTCACTCTGGTGGCTCTACTTCAATGGCGACGAGGAGCGTGCCGCGCAGGCGATGGAGGGAGCCCACGAAGAGCGACGACCGTGGCTGGCGGTCCTGGCGTTCGGTTACTTCTTCCTCCCGATCCTCGGCGGCATCGTCGTGGTGGCTGCCGGAATGAAGCTCGCGGTCGTCGCGTACAACGAGCCGGCCGCACTGTCGACGGCGCTGTTTCTGGCCACCGGCGTCGCCGCGTACGCCACTGGCCTGGTGCTGTTCCGCTGGCTCTTGCACAGCGGCCCCATCAGCATTCGGCTGGCCATCGCGGTCCTGGTCATGCCAACTGCCCTGATCGGCATCGCCGTCACGCCGCTGGCGCAGCTCGCCGCGGTGGTTGCCATCCTGGTCGGCGGTTCGATCGTCGACAGCGCCGTCGTGAATCGTCGCTCGGTCCGTTGACTCCGACGCGCCGGTCGGCAACTGTCCTCACCCAGCGGGCGCTCAACCGCGCCCTGCTCGCGCGACAGCACCTCCTCCGCCGCCGGACAGGATCGGCCGCCGAAGAGATCGAGCACCTTGTCGGGATGCAGGCCCAGGTGCCCAATTCGCCTTACGTCGGGCTCTGGACGCGGCTCGACGCATTTCAACCGGACGAGCTGGCCGACTTGATCACCAAGCGCCGCGCGGTTCGACTCGGTTTGATGCGTAACACAATCCACCTGGTCACCGCCCGCGATTGCCTGGCACTGTATCCGCTCTTTCACGCCGTCCTCGGTCGCACGCTGACGGCCTCGCACTTCGGCCGCAACCTGGTTGGTGTGGACATGAGCGCGGTGGTCGCGGAAGCCCGCGCGCTGCTGCAAGAGAAACCGCGCACGTTTTCGGAGCTCGGCAAATTGCTGCAGCAGCGCTGGCCGGGTCGGGATCCGACGTCGCTCGCGTACGTGATTCGTCACCTGGTCCCGATCGTCCAGGTACCCCCACGCGGTATCTGGGGCAAGAGCGCTCAACCCACCTGGACGTCAGCCGAACACTGGCTCGGACGGCCGCTTGCGACCAGGCCGTCGGCAGAGAAATTGGTCATGCGCTACCTGGCCGCCTTCGGACCGGCGACGGTCGCCGACGTCTCGTCATGGTCGGGGTTGACGGGGCTCCGCGACGCCGTCGAGCGATTACGCCCGAAGCTGCGAACGTTTCAGGACGAGCGTGGCCGCGAACTCTTCGACATTCCGGATGGGCCGCTGCCAGATCCGGATACGCCCGCCCCACCGCGGTTCCTGCCGGAGTACGACAACCTATTGATCGGCCATCACGACCGCACCCGCGTCATCGATCACGCCTACCGCTACGTGATCTTTACGGGCACCGTTCTGGTCGACGGTGTCGTCCAGGCCACGTGGAACATCAAGCGAGGACGCGATAGTGGAACCCTGACGATCGAGCCCTTGCGACGGTTGTCGAAGGCCGATCGTCTGGCAGTGTCGGAGGAAGGCGAACGCCTCGTGAAGTTTGTTGCCAGTGAGGCCACGCAGCACGACGTGCGCATTACCGCCGTCGCCACCTCACCGCCACAAGCCCCGCAGCTTCGCCGCTAAGGTAAGGCCGTGAACAGACAGGAGAAGAAAGCCCTCGCGTTTCGGGCCCTGCATGCGGGCGAGGCATTCGTTATTCCAAATCCGTGGGATGTGGGCTCTGCCCGCGTGCTGGCGGCGCTCGGATTCAAGGCGCTGGCGACGACAAGCTCGGGCTTCGCGTTCACGCTCGGGCGCCCGGACGGGCAGGCGACGCTGGACGAGGTGGTCGAACACGCGGCGGCGCTCGACCAGGCAACGGAACTGCCGATCTCCGTCGACCTGGAGAACGGGTATGGTGCGGATCCGGAGAGTGCGGCGCTCGCCGTCCTGCGCGTCGCCGAAGTCGGCGCTGTCGGAGGATCAATCGAAGACTACGATCCCGCTGGTCACATCTACGACCTGTCTCACGCGACAGAGAGGGTCGCTGCAGCTGCGCAGGCGTCACGAAGGCTGGACGTTCCATTCACGTTGACGGCGCGCGCCGAAAACCACATCCGTGGCCATCCCGATCTCAAAGACACGATCGCCCGTCTCCGGGCATTCGAGGATGCTGGGGCAGACGTGCTCTATGCGCCCGGCCTGCGGACCCTCGACGAGATCCGGGCTGTCTGCCAGGCGGTTTCGAAGCCGGTAAACGTGCTCGCCGTCCCCGGCCTCTCATTCGCTGACCTCGTTGCCGCCGGCGCGCGCCGTGTCAGTGTCGGCGGAAGCTTGACGTGGGTCGCGGTTCGAGCGATGGCCGACGCGGCCGAGGCCATCCGTGATGCCGGAGACTTCTCGGCCCTGGGGGCCAGACTCCCGCTTGACGAATGGCTGGCCTGATGGCGCCGCGAATTATTCGTCCGCGGGAGGACGAGTACACGGCGCTTACGATGCCGCCGCCACGGGTTCGACCAACTCTGGCTGCGCGACCGTCGTGGGCAGTTGACGCCGACCGTTGACGCCGAGCGCGGTGATCGCACCGATGACCGAGAGCACCGCCACGACCGCGAGCGCTGGACGGAAGCCGGTGCTAAAGGCCAGCGCCGAGCCCAGGTGGCCATTGGCCGTGAAGACGGCGGCCGCGACGGCAATCGCGAAGGCCCCGCCAAAGCGTTGGAGCGTGCTGTTCACGCCGGAAGCCTTGCCCATGTCGTGATGCGCGACTGCGGTCACGATGGCAGTGGACACAACCGGCAGCGCCATCGAGATGCCGACGCCGGCGATGATCAGCGGCAGAACGAAGCCGCCGTAAGCAACGCCCACCGCAGCGATCAGGGCGATCCAGGCGAGCCCGACGCCTTGCAGTGCCATACCGGTCACCAGCACCGGCCGCGCGCCGATGCGATCGGATAGCAGGCCGGCGAGTGGGGCGATCAGAAGCGGCGTGGCCGTCCACGGGAGGAGACGCAAGCCGGTACCCAGGGGCGAAAAACCGAGGCCGAACTGGAAATACTGCGAAATCAGAAAGGCGGCCGCGGAGATGGCGCCGGACATGAGAAACGCCGTGACGTTGGCGGCCGCAAATCCTCGACTCGCGAACAGCCGCAATGGAAGCATTGGGTGGGTGGCTCGCCGCTCCCAGGCCAGAAAGCTCCCGATGAGCACCACACCGACGACCAGCGAAACGATGACTTGCCCGCTCCCCCACCCGACATCGCCGGCGCGGATCAAGCCCCAGATGATGGCGATCGCTCCAGCAGACATCAGGGCGGCAGCCGAGAGATCGAGTCGCGTGGTCGGACCGTGGCTCTCAGAAAGCAGCACCCGAGCCAGCAGCGTCGCCACGATGCCGACCGGCACGTTCACCCAGAAGATCCAGTGCCAGTCGAGACCCTGCGTGATCGCGCCACCGACCAGCGGGCCGCTGGCGATGGCGAGACCGCCGATGCCGCCGTAGATCCCCACGATTGCGCCGCGCCGCTCCGGCGGGAACGCCGAGGCGAGGATGGTCAGGCTGATGGGCATCACCATCGCCGCACCAAGACCCTGAACCGCTCGCGCGGCAATCAGCAACCCGGTTGTCGGCGCCAGAGCGCAGGCCGCCGACGCCAGCGTGAACAGCCCGAGGCCGATGGCGAAGATCCGGCGCCGCCCGAAGCGATCGCCAAGCGCGGCCGCCGTGATGATGCCGGCCGCAAAGGCCAGCGTGAACGCATTGATCGTCCATTCGAGTAGGGAGAGGTTGGCATGCAGATCGCGCTGGATCGCCGGCAACGCGGTAACCACGACCAACGTGTCGAGCGCAACCATGAAGAAGGCGAGCGACGTCAGCATGAGAGTCCAGGTGGCCCGGGATCGAGCGACAGGCAATTCGCGGATGGCCATTTCGTTTCCTCCCTTCAAGGAACAGAATGCGACTTGAGAATCATATAGTGACCACTAGAGCAAAGTCAAGTGCATGCTACAATATCGTCAAATGGCCACTCGAGCCGCAAAATCAGCTCCCCGCAGCTATGACCAGTACTGCGCCGTCGCGCGCGGTCTTGACGTCATCGGCGATCGCTGGACGCTGCTTCTGGTCCGCGATCTTCTGCTGGGGCCGAAACGCTACAAGGACCTGCTGTCCGGCCTCCCTGGCATCGGAACGAACCTGCTGGCCGGTCGGCTCCGCGAGTTAGAGGGCACCGGCCTGATCGAGCGCACCGTCTTGCCCCCACCCGCGGGCTCAACCGTCTATCAGCTGACGGAGGCTGGTCAGGCGCTCGAGCCAGCCGTGGTCGCGCTCGGACGGTGGGGCGCCCGCTTCCTGGGCCAACCGCGCAAGACCGACGTCATGGTTCCGCGCGCCTATTTCGTGGCGATGCGTGGGGTCTTCGATGCGCAGGCCGCCGCGGGCATTACCGAAACCTACGAGGTGCGGATTGCCGACCTGGTCTTTGAAGTTCGCCTCGCGGGGGGTCGCCTCACTACCAGCGAGCGCCGGCCAAGCAATCCGGATTCGGTCCTGACCATGGACGTCGACACACTCAACGCATTGATGTTTCGGCAGATCAAGCCCTCTGCCGCCATTGCGAAGGGGCGGGTCAAGATCGAGAAGGGCGATCACAAGGCACTCGAGCGCCTCGTTCGCATCGTTGCGTTTCACTCAAGGTTGAGTTCCGCGACCTAATCGGCGACAATGGCGTCGCCGCATGAACCTGGTTGACCTGGCGATCGTCGTCGTAATCGGACTGGGCGTCCTGATTGGGTGGCGCAACGGCCTGGTCGGCCCCCTCCTGGCGGAGGGAACCTTCCTGCTCAGTTACTGGATCGTCGCGACGCATCCCAGCCTGGTCGGCATCATTCCGACCGGCATCCCGCGACCGCTCGCGGTTCTCCTCCTCCCCGCTGCGCTCGCGCTTGTTGTGGGATTCGTCGGCCGCACCTTCTTCATGTCCGTCTTCCGCCTGCCGCTCACTCGAACGCTCGACAAACTGCTGGGCGCTGCCGCCAACGGCGCGCTCGCCTTTGTCATCGTCTATGTCGTCCTGCTCGGCATGGTCGGCGCCGGGACGGTCCTCGATCCCCTCACCAGGGTGCGATCGATCCAGCCGAGCCAGGTGACCGCGATGCAGATGCTGCTGGCGGAGAATCCGCAGGTCGCCGGGTTCGTGCCGGCAGGCGAGCTCGGCCAGCTCGCTGCCGTCTCTTCGGTTCACCCCGTTGCCCTCGCGCAGCTCGGGCAGTACGCGCAGGTGATCAATTACTACGAAAACACGCTACGCCCGCAGCTCGCGACGAGCCGGCTCGCGCCGCTCGTGGTCCAATATGGTGCGCGCCTGCCGATCATCGGCCGCCACGTCACCCTGCCTCAACCTCACTAGCAATATTTCCCCCTCCCCTCTGGGGGATGGCAGGGCTGGGGCGCGCCAGCAGAAGCCCGCAACCGCACAGCACGATCGCCGCTGCAACCGCGAGATGGGTGGCAAAGTACGCGACCGAACCGGGGTCCTGACGATGCAATGCCAGGACGTAATCCGAAGTGGCAACCGGTATGACCTCAATGGAATACGTGAAACCAAAACCGATCAGAGTCTCGGGGAGGCTCTTGGTGCGGCGTCCGATGACGATCAAACCGGCGAGCACCAGCGCGACGATGGGTACGCCGACCCATTCGAGAGCGTGGAAGAATAACGCCGCTGGGCGGCTAGCCCGGCAGGATTTCGAAGACTGGGTGCCGGGCGCTTTCTGCCTCGAATCGTTCGACACCGTCGTCGGGCTTGGCGTCGAAGTATGGCACGGTGATCTTGTTCTTCGCGACGTACTGCTTCAACAGCGGCGCGGCCTCCATCGGTGGAAGCTCTCGAAGTCGGACGTTCTCGGTTCGACCGCGGTGTTTGAGCTGCGCGCGGCCGCCTGCCGCGCGGACGTTTTGCACCCATCCGACCGCTCCGTACGGCGCGACCAGGTACCGGCGCCCGTCTTCAATCAGGAGGTTCACCGGCGTCGATCGAGGCTGGCCGCTTCGGCGGCCCGGCGCCGTCAGCACAGCCATGCTTCCGCTCGGCACCCCGAGTTGAACCAGCGTCTTCAGGACGGCGTTGGCGACTTTCATGCCGCCGCCGAGCGTGTACGTCTTTGCCACGGCTGGTTTCAGCTTAGGCCCGC
>VBFR01000014.1 GCA_005889345.1 Chloroflexota bacterium | reverse complement strand
GTCCGGCGACACATACTGGACGGTGAAATCCGGCCCGATGGAAGCTATAGCGGAGGACATCGAGCTGGTACAGGATTCCCTGGAAAGTCTGAGTTTCCTTCGAGTTGGTCGGACGACCAGATCATCCATAATGTCTCTGACGTAGCAACGGATCCAATGTCTACGACTGAGGCAAAAGGCGGAGCGACTTTCGCTCGTGGCGCCCGCGATGGCGTGGATATCGAGGTGGTTATCCGTGGCGGTGAAATTCGCACTGGGTATCCAACCAACACTCCCAAGAACCCAAGGCCGCGCCGCTGTTGACCTCGCCCGCACAGTTTGTTAGCCGCCTACGGTCCCTTGTCGCATCCGTAAGCGGCGTTTTAACGCCGGAGGATCGGGAACTGGTCGAGCATCTGATTGACCACGACGAAGGTGGCGAAGCGTTGACGTCTCTCGCATGGATTGTCGTGGACGGGAATAAGCAAATCCCCCGTCCGGCAATGGATGAATTTCTGAAGTTGGCCGAGGGCCTGGTAGACCCCAGGTATATGCCTGAGGGCTTCGAGTCGCACGTTGTGGATGCTCCCTAACAAGCTCGCAAATGTACTCGACTTGATCGTCCGAGAGCTAGCCGCCTCGTGAGGCAGCCCTGCCCAACGGGACCCGGCCGGTGGAGGTCGGAACCTACGCTGTGCTCCGACCACGAGCCTTCAGCACTTTCGAAAGCCTGAGACCGATACGGAGACAACACGTCACCTCCTAGAGCATTTTCGCGACGATCTACTGTGCTGGTTCCAAGTTGTCATAGCTCCATCGCTAACGCCGGCTGCTTCCATCGCCAGACACCCATCCCTAGTTCCGCCGATGCTTGAGGCGTGCGGCTGGGCTAAAGTCGACGCCGTCGCTCTCCTCATGGGTTACCCGCTGGCGAGCCTCGCGCGCGAAGTCGGCCTACCCCCGATCGCTCGCGAGCTCGCCGGGACACGAATAACTGGATGGTTATCGACCGACCGGGTCGCCGACCTCAACTCCAAGCTGAGTCTGACCGTTGATAAAACCGATAACGCGGTTCGGGCCGTTGTCAAGGCAACCGCTGCGTATTGGACCCAGCATGAGGCTGAGAAGGCGACCAAGGAGGTCCTCGAGGATGTCCGACGCATGCTGGGGCGCGCTAAAAACGAGGGCAAGCCCTTACGCGTGGCGTATGACTTTTTAGCACATGAGGTAGCGGTCAGGTGCGGCAAAATCAGCCTGACTTCTGCCTTGGTGCTCGCGGTGAGGAACTGGTTACGGAGTTCGATGGGCACCTTCGAGCCTGCTATGGGCTCGGTGCGACCCGGCTTCGCGCCGATCCAAGCTTTTAGCTATATCTGGGTTCGCGTAGGATCCTCCGCTGCCTTTATCAGAGGGGCGCCTGAGCTGCAAGCTCGCGCTCAGAGAGGCCCGGGAAGATGTGGGCGCGGTCGGTGACGATTTTTGAGAAACGCGGCGAGATGAGGCTGTTAATGGAGCAGGCGGCGACGGCGGCAGAGGAGGAGCCCGCGCTGGCGGACACAGAGCAAGGCCTCGTCAGGCTTCGGATCATCATCGAAATCAAGGGCCTTGAAGGTTAGGTGGCTGACGAGGATCATCCGGTACGGGCTCCGCAGCTGATGCCGCCGGTTCACTGGAGCGAGGCCGTGAGCCTTGGTGGCGCTGGTCGGGGCTCTCGTCGAAAGCAAGACTCGCCTCACAAAGAACGATGGAAAAGAGCTGCGGACCATGACACTTGAAGAGTATTTCGTTTCGCCACCGAGACTGGTAAAGCCGCCTGATTCAAAGGTCCTCTGGCACGAAGATGCACTCGCCGAAGCTGACCTGTTGGAGGTTAGGCAGGTCTTGGGGTCGGCGACCGTCGGACTTCTCTTGGACCTTCGCCAAGCCTTGCAGATCCGAGAAGGAAGTGCGGCTGTACTGCTTGTACGTGGGGTCACGGCTATCGAGTGGCAGAGTGCGACAACGCAGAGTGGTCGGCTGGCTTGGAAGATTATTGGCTCTCTTCCCCAGGTAGATAGTGAGGGCTTTTCTCTGGAAACCTCCTTCATCTGGCCGGCGACTCTAAGCATCAAGGGCAGGCGGGCCGAGTTGTATGTCGGGAACATCGCTGGCCTGTCCGCGGCGCCACCCGATTACGTACACGACGATGACGCGACCATTTGTGCCGATCTACCTAGCTGGACAAGGCCGTTCGAGCTTGTGACCTATGGAGTGCTGGGACGATAGAGTCTGCAGCACCGAGCTTAGTCCGTTTCTAGCCCTTGAGTATGCCGTCTGCCCCAGTCCTGCTTGGAGCATATAGTCATAAACCGATGACCGTTCCGAGATGGAAGTATGGCGAGGAGCTCGAGCGCGTTGAGAGCAATGTCGACTTCGGTAATCTCGTCGGATTTTTTGTCCGGCTATCTGTGCAAAGGGACGATGGCGGCACGGAATGGGTGAGTCTGACTCCTGATGAGGCCGACAACTTGGCAGGGCAGCTGCGCAAAGCCGCCGACCTAACGCGGACGCGAAATCAGGAGTATCCCCGCGCCGACCTCTAGCCCTTGAGGTGGCGGTCGAAGAACGCCACGGACCGCGCCATCGCCTGGCTGAAGCCCTGCGAGATGTTGTGATCGGCTCCGGCGTACGTGTACAGCTCTACCGGTTTGCCCGCGGCTTGAAGATCGTTGGCTAACGTCTGCGAAAACTGCAGCGGCACCTCGGTATCGCCTGTGCCATGGTGCAGTTGGATCGGCGCTGTGATGTCGCCCAGATAAGCCATCGGGGAGATCGAGTCCCAGAACCCCGGGTTCTGCTCGGGCGTGCCGAAGCTGTCGGTGAAGGTATGGGGCCAGCCGCCGCTAAAGGACGGGGGTGGCCGGTCGCCGCCGGTTGGATGCCAGTTCTCCAGCAGATCCTTGTAGGTCGCGTTGACGCCGGCCCAGATGACCGCCACCTTGATCCGCGGGTCGATCACCAGCGCTCGGAGTGTGATGTTGCCGCCCATCGAATGTCCCCACATGCCGATTCGGTTCGGGTCGGCATTCGCGTAACGCTGCATTGTGGTCACGGCATTCAGGACGTCGACCGTGTCGTTCGGCGAGCCGTAGGCGCTGATCGGCGTGCCTTGTGAGCTGCCAAACCCGCGGTAGTCCGGCTTGAACACGATATAGCCGTTGCGTGCGAAGGCATCGACGTAGGCGATATACCGTTCGGTCGTCCGGTAGACGGTCGGCGGAATATAGCCGTGGTTGAAGATGATCACCGGCCAGCCGCTTGCCGGCTTCGCACCGTTGGGAACCGTCAGCAGCGCATTGATCTTGAGGCCGTCGGACAGGTAGGAGGCGACGTACTGCTGGTAATTGGTTCCCGGCGATAGCGTGCGCTCAATGATGAGGTCGCTGCCTGGGTAATCGCGCTGCCGCATGGCATCGATCGCCAGCGACGGCAACCTCTCCGGCGCCGCTCCCCCCAGGGCGGCCGACGGCCGCAAGGCTGGGGGCGGAGTTGGCGCCGAAATGGCCGGCGGGAGGCTGCTGCAGCCGGCCAGCATTACCGCTATCGCTACGGCGAGCGGCCCGGCGTAACGCGTACTCATCGATTGAGGATACCGCCGCATCACGAATAACAGGGCTGCGACAGGCGGGGGTCGCCCGATTGCCGCGGTGCGTGGCGAACGTATCTCTAAATATGAAGCTTCATCGACTCCTCGAAAGACGCCGCCAGCTGGTCACCCGCGACGAGGGTCAGGGCATGGTCGAGTACGCACTCATCCTGGTCCTCATCGCGGTGGTCGTGATCGTGGTCCTCATCATCCTCGGCAACCAGGTGCAGAACGTCTTCTGCAACATCTCCGGCGGCCTCGGGACGTAGCAGGGCGAGGCTCGGCGTTAGCCGTGAGCCTCGTCATCGACTGGCTCGACGTGGACGACTGCGTCGGTCACCACCGGCAGCTCCCGCTGGATCCGTTGCGAGACGGCGTGGCCGACCTCGTGTGCTTGAGCTAAGGACAGCTTGCCGTCGACGTGCACCGAAACGTCGAGCAGCACGTGCTTACCGGCCTGGCGCGCTCGCAGCGCGTGATATCCGTGGAGCCGGGGATCACTCTGGAGAATCCGCTCGATCGCCCCGAGCGTCGCGCGGTCGGGCATCGCATCGAGCAGCACCTGCGTCGTCCGGCGGCCCTGCTCGATCGCGGTCGTGCCGATGATGACGGCGACAGCGATGCCGGCCAGCGGGTCCGCAATCTGGAAGTTGAAGACGGCCACCAGCGTGATGCCGACCAGCACGGCCAGCGACGCCCAGAGGTCCGAGGCGAAATGCAGCGCATCGGCTTCGAGTGCGGCGCTTCCGCCGTGGGCTCGCGAGACGCCCTGGAGATAGCGGCTGACCACGATGTCGATGACGACGGCGGCGAGAACCACGACGAAGGAGTACCAACCGACCCGGACGGTCCCGGGAACGACGAGCCGCCGAACCGATTCGATCACGATCGCGATACAGGTGGCGCCCAGAAGAAACATCTGGATCAGGCTCGAGACGTTCTCCGCTTTGGCATGGCCCCACGCGTGGTCCTCGTCGGCCGGCTTTGCGGCGGTCCGGATGCCGGCATAGGCAAAGATGCTTGCCGACAGGTCGAGGAAGGAATGGGCGGCGTCGGCGAGGATGGCGACGCTGCCGGTGAGAAGGCCGACCAGCAGCTTGGCGGCGATCAGGACGATGTTGACGCCTACCGAGTAGAGCGCCGCTCCCGCAGTACTCGGACCGGCTGTTCTGCGGGGTTGCGCGTGGTCCATGGCCATCTCCTAGTGGCTAAAACTACCCGGTCCCGTCGGTCTTGCCACCGATGCAACCTTATTCTTAGGTCGATCCGGACATGCCACCGCCCGTCCCGTCTCTGTTAGCGGTCGAAC